>JAOBWO010000224.1 GCA_025463415.1 Acidimicrobiales bacterium
CGGCGGCGCGGGTCGGTGGCATCGTGACGGGACTCGACCGGCCGATCATCGACGCGCTCACCGCGTACGGCCTCGCCGACGGCATGGTGTTCCAGATCGTCGACGACATCCTCGACAGCACCGCGACCGACGACCAGCTCGGCAAGCCCGCCGGTCACGACATGGTCGAGGGCGTGTACACGCTGCCGGTCCTGCACACCCTCAGTGGATCCGGTGTGGCGGCTGAGGAGCTGGGCGACCTGCTCGGCGGGCCACTCGATCCCGTCGTGCGCGACAAGGCGCTCTCCATCGTGCGCTCCGGCGACGGTGTGCGATATGCGATCGCCGAGGCCGGCCGCTTCGTGCGGGATGCCGCGGCCGCCTGCGATCAGCTGCCGGCGGGTGGCGTCACCGACGTGCTCCGCGCGGCTCCGCAGGCGCTGCTCGACACGATCGCCTGAGGCCGCCGCACCGCTCTGCCGTGTCAGGCATTCGGGGCGAGCTTGGCGACTGCGCTCATCGCGCCGTAGGCCAGCTCTGCCGGCCCGGTCTCGTCCGGGCGCAGCTCGTTCGACATGATCCGGAGGGCCCACTCCATGAGCGTGCGGTTGTGGAGGGCCACGCGCGACATCTCGCGCATGATCAGCGGACGCCCGACGATCCGCGCGAACAGCCTGGCGACCTTGAAGTACGGGCCATAGCGATCGTCGAGCTGCTTCGAGTAGTGCTGCAGCGACGATGCGTCGTTGGTGGCGAGCGCATCGTGGAGCACGTCGGCGGCGAGGCGGGCGGTCTCGTAGGCGTAGTCGATGCCGTCACCGTTGAACGGGTTGACGACGCCTGCGGCGTCGCCGACGACGAGGTACGTGGGGCCGGCGGTCGGCGCGACCGAGCCCCCCATCGGGACGCGGCCCGACACCGGCCGGCGCAACGGTGTCGAGGGATCGAGTTGCCACCGCTCGGCGATGCGCGCGACGTAGGCCTCGAGCAGGTGTGCGGTGTTCACCGTCTTGAAGTCGCGGAACGTGCTCAGCAAGCCGACCCCGATGTTCGCTGTGCCGTCACCCGCCGGGAACACCCATCCGTAGCCGGGCACGGCTCGGTCGTTGCGATCCCGGAGATCGAGCGCCGCTTCGATCCAGGGTTCGGCGTGGCGCGGGGTGGTCCAGTACGCGCGTATCGCCGTTGCGTACGGCCAGTCCTGCGAGCGGATGGTGCCGAGGCTGCGCCCGAAGCGGCTGTTGGCGCCGTCGGCCACGACGACGTACTTGGCCATCAGCTCGAAGGGTGCCCCACTCGGGCCCTGCACGACGGCTCCACGCACGAAGCCGCGCGACACGAGCGGTCGGACGGCCTCGTGGCCCTGCAGCAGCGTGGCGCCTGCGGCGACCGCGTGCTCGGCGACGATCGTGTCCAGCTCGGCGCGCCGGATGACGTAGCCGTGCTGCCCGTACTCGGAGTGCTCCGGCCACTGCATCGTCAGCTCGCGGTCGAGCCCGGTGACCCGCACGCCTTCGTACCGGTGCGCGGCAGTGAAGGCGGACGACAGACCCATGTCGTCGAGTTGGCGAACCGCGCGTGGGGTCAGTGCGTCGCCACAGGTCTTCTCGCGCGGGAACGTGCGCTTCTCGATGATCGTGACGGAGTGTCCGTGGGTCGCCAGCCAGAACGCGGCGGCTGCGCCGGCCGGGCCACCGCCGACGATGAGGACCTCCGCTGAGGTCCCGGGCAGCCCGGCGTCAGGCACCGGTCAGGGAGCAGTGCCGGGGCGGGGGACCGTTCCGATGGGAAGGACGCCATCGCTCTTGAGCTTCGTGCTGATGTTGTCGAACGTCAGCGACCCGTCCTGCAGACCCGCGTAGACCTTCGAGTCCGGGCTGCACCAGAGCGTGTACTCCTTGACCCACTTCGGATCCTCGGGATCGACGCCGGCGAGGTCGTAGCGCTCGTGGCAGACCACGGCCAGGATCTGGGCTTGCGTCAGGTTGGTCTTCTGGGCCGGCATGAAGCTGCCGTTGTAGCCGAGGTGGTTCAGCGCGGGGTTGCCATAGGGCATGTTCAAGATGTCGCGGTAGGCCTGGCTGCCGGTGTAGACGAGGTTGAGCTGGTCCTCGATGTGCGGGAAGGTCTTCTGCAGCGAGCCTTCCTGGAAGGAGCGGCCCACGCCGCCGCCGCCCGTGCCGCCGTGGCACAGCGCGCACGAGCTGTAGATCTTCTGTCCGGCGCCGATCGGGCCGGCGACGACCTTCTTCTCCGGCTTGAGTCCCTGCACGTACATGAAGCCCCAGATCGGCAGCAGGCTCAACGTGGCCATCGCCCAGAAGGGGATCTTCTTGCGCGACTTCGCCGCGGCGATGTACGGGGGATCCGGCTTGGGGGGCGGGGGAGCCGCCGGCGCCGCCTTCGCAGGAGCAGCTGCCTTGGCGGGCACTGCCGTAGTGGAGCCAGCAACCGTTGCTGGAACCGCACCGGCGGTCGCAGCCGCATCGGGCTCGCCTCCGGCCGCGGCACGCCGCGCTTGCGAACGCTTCAGCAGATGCTCTGGGATTTCGGTCACTGGAATCCTTTCGCCGCGTCACCGGGGACGCGCACGACGGCGGGTTTCTACGCACGACACCTTAGAGCGCAGCGCGTCGG
>JAOBWO010000252.1 GCA_025463415.1 Acidimicrobiales bacterium
ACAGCTGTGGTGTTCGACGACCTCTTCGGCACGTGGGGTGTCGTGGCCGGCGTCTTCATCAACGTGCTCGTGTTCTTCGTGTTCGCCGAGGCCGTGCCGAAGACGTACGCCGTGATCTTCCCGCAACGCGCCGCCCTGTTGACGGCCCGCCCGGCGGCTGCGCTGGTTGCCTTCCCGCCGCTGAAGTGGATCTCGCGGGGCCTGATCTGGCTGACCAACGTGATCGTGCGCGGCAAGGGCCTCGAGAAGGGTCCCTACGTGTCCGAGCGCGAGCTGCTCGGCATCGTCGAAGCCGCCGCCCACGACGGTGAGATCGAGCACGAGGAGAGCCGGCTGATCAAGTCGGTCGTCGAGTTCGGCGACACGGTGGCCCGCGAGATCATGGTGCCGCGCCCGGACATGGTCTGGGTCAGTCGCGAGGCGACGATCACCGAAGCGCTCGACATCGCGATCGAGAAGGGCGTCAGCCGGCTTCCGGTGCTCAGCGAGGAGGACGACGACCTCGTCGGCCTTGCCTACACCAAGGACTTGATGCGGCTGGAGCGCGACGGCAAGGGCTCGAGCCTGGTCATCGATTCTGTCCGGCCGGTGCACGTCGTGCCGGAGAACAAGCCCGTCGCCCGACTGATGCGCGAGATGCAATCGCAGAAGTACCACCTCGTCTTCGTGGCCGACGAGTACGGGGCCATCTCCGGCCTCGTCACCCTGGAGGACTGCCTCGAGGAGCTGGTCGGCGACATCGTCGACGAGCACGACACCGAGGAGACCGAGGTCGAGCGGCAGACCAACGGCGACTACCTCGTCGACGGTGGCATGGCCATCGAGGACGTCAACGAGCTGCTCGACATCCGCATGCCAGACGACGACTTCGAGACCATCGGCGGCTTCTTGTTCAGCACGCTCGAGCACGTGCCCGAGGTGGGCGAGAGCGTCGACTTCGACGGCTGGCGGTTCCGTGCCCACGAGGTCGAGGGCCGCCGCGTCCGCCGCCTCCGCGTCAGCGTCCTGCACCCGGAGAAGTCCGTCGCCGCCGAAGCCGACCACGACAACTGACGCCTGCAGGCGCGCTTTCAAGGCCAGGTCAGCCCTCAGGGGCGGGGGAGGTCGCCGCGGCGGAGCTTGCCGAGCGCGGTGCGGGGGAGGGCGTCGACGAGGATCAGCTCGCGTGGCGCGATGAATGCCGGCTGCGTGGCGCGAACGTGGCCGCGCAAGGTGTCGAGCGTCGGCGGGTCGGCGGGGTCGGTCGGCACCACCCAGGCGACGACGCGACTGCCCCATTCGGCATCGGGCACGCCGGCGACACCGATGTCCGCGACCTGCGGGTGGTCGCGCAGCGCGGCCTCGACGGCTTCCGGCCAGACGTTCTCGCCGCCGGTGATGATCAGGTCGCCGGCCCGCCCTTCCACGTGCAGCCGGCCATCGGCCCGCAGCTCGCCGAGGTCGCCGGTGTGCAGCCAGCCCTCGGCGTCGATCGGCGACGTGCCGTCGCGGTAGGCGCGCAGCATCATCGGACAGCGCAGCAGGATCTCCCGGGCGGACGTGATCGCGACCTCGACGCCCTCCAACGGAACGCCGTCGTAGACCACGCCGCTGCCGGTCTCCGTCAACCCGTAGGTGGTGACGGTGTTCGCCGGGCGGTCGGCGGGTGGGCGGCTGCCGCCGAGCACGATGCAGCGGAAGATCGCCGGATCGATCCGCTGCAGCGCGGTCGCGACGAGGGAGGTCAGCGTCACTCCGCCGGCCGCTGCAGCGGCGACGTCGTCGGCGTCGAACCGGGGCAGCACCGTGAGACGGGTCCCGGTGCGCAGCGCCCGGGTGACGACCGAGAGACCGCCGACATGGGCCAGCGGCAGGCATGCCAGCCAGTGATCGTCCGGGCCGACATCCAGCCGTGCGCTCGTCGCGTGTGCAGATGCGGAGACGGCGTCGTGGGTCAGCACGACACCCTTGGGTGCTCCGGTGGAACCGCTCGTGGCCATCACGAGCGCGTCACCGGGCTCGGTCGGCATCCCCTGCTCGAGGCCGTGCTCGCCACCGGCATCGACGACGGACGACGCTCCCATCGCGGTCAGCAGCGCGTCCACCGCCGACCGGGGCAGGCGCTGGTCGACCGGAAGCATCGCGTCGCCGCGGTCCCAGATCCGTTGCAATGCGTCGACGAACGCGCCGCCGCCCGGGAGATCGAGGGCGACGAGATCGCCCATCGCCTCAGACCAGGACGGGGTCGATGGGGGTCAGCACACCGACCGACTGCTCGATCAGCGCGGCGATCGACAGGCAGGCGAGGTCGTGGAACCGGTCGCCGATGACCTGGACGCCGACGGGCATGCCGTTGAAGATCCCCGCCGGCACGACTGCTGCCGGGAGGCCGAGCAGGTTCGGGGGCAGCGTCGGCCGCATCAGATCGAGGGTCGCCCGAGCTCCGGCCAGGTCGACGATGTCGGCGCCGTGGGCGAAGGCCGGCTGGGTCCAGACCGGGCTGATGATCGCGTCGTAGTCGGTGAAGAACGCCGCCCACGCCTTGGCGATCCCGTTGCGCTCGGCGTGGATGGTGCTCCAGCCGGCGAGATCCATGTCCGGGATGAGCTCGTCGGTGAACTCGATGAACCGGCGGCCGCCCTCACCCAGAACCATGTCGAGGATCGGCCGTTGCGTGCGCAGATCGCCGCTCAGCAGCATCGCCCAGACCGTCAACGAGCGCTCGTAGTCCGCCGGCTCCGCTTCCTTGACCAGATGGCCGAGGTCGCTGAGCAGGTCGGCGCAGTGCTGCACCGCGGCCACGATGCCCGGGTCGGTCGGCGTGCCGCCTGGCGGATCGGCGATGATCGCGATCCGTAGCGGGCGATCGAGGGGGACATCGCTCAACCGGACCGGCAGGCTGACGGGATCGCGGGGATCGACGGAGGCGATGGTCTCCAGGCCCAACCGGACATCCGCGACGTGGCGGGCCATGACTCCCTCGACCGCCATCAGCTGGAACGCGATCGGCGACTGCAGCGGCGGGATCACCGACGCTGCCGGCACGACCCCCACGCTGGGCTTGATGCTGGCGATGCCGCAGCAGTGGGCCGGGTTGCGCAGCGACCCACCGATGTCGTTGCCGAGACCGAATGGGCTCATGCCACTGGAGATCGCCGACGCCTCACCACCGCTGGAACCGGCGGCGGTGACGTTCGGGTTCCAGGGGTTGCGAGTCAGGCCGTGCAGCGACGAATCGGTGTGAACGCGGAGGCCGAAGTCGGGCAGGTTCGTGCGTCCGATCGGGATCGCTCCGGCGGCGCGGAGGCGGCCGACACCCGGGGCATCGATCGACGCCACGGCGTCGGCGAGCGCGAGGATCCCACTGGTGGTGGGCGTGCCGGCGACGTCGATGTTCTCCTTGACGGTGAACGGCACGCCGTGCAGCGGGGGCAGGTGATCACCGTTGGCGCGGGCCTGGTCGGCGGCGTCGGCTGCAGCGCGTGCCTCGTCGGCCAGCACTCGCACGACGGCGTTGAGGTGCGGGTTGACGTCCTCGATGCGCGCAAGGTGGGCGTCGACGACCTCGCGGCTGGACAGCTCGCCACTGCGGATCCTCGCCGCCATCCCGTGAGCGCTGTAGCGCCAGATCTCGTTCGCCATCGTCTTCCCCCGTGCTCGGTCCCTCGCACCAGTATCGCGCCCGTTGGCGCGCGGCTCCGCCTTCCGATCACACTGTCGGCATGACGGAGACGGGTGCAGCGGGAAATCGATGGGTCCTCGGCGCTCGGCCGCGCACGCTGCCGGCGGCCGTGGTGCCCGTGGCCGTCGGCGCTGCGTGTGCGGCGGGACTCGCCGACCCGTGCTGGTGGCGGACTGCGATCTCGTTCGTCGTCAGCCTCGCGCTGCAGATCGGAGTCAACTACGCCAACGACTACAGCGATGGCATCCGCGGCACCGACGACGTGCGGGTCGGCCCGGTGCGGCTCGTCGCATCCGGCCTCGCCTCGCCGAAGGAGGTGAAGCTGGCGGCGTTCGCGGCGTTCGGTCTCGCAGGCGTGGCGGGGCTGGTGCTGGCCGAGCAGACGTCGTGGTGGCTGCTCGTCGTCGGTGCGGCAGCCCTGGCAGCCGGCTGGTTCTACACGGGTGGGCCGAAGCCGTACGGCTACCTTGGCCTCGGCGAGCTGTTCGTGTTCGTGTTCTTCGGCCTCGTCGCCACCGTCGGCACCACCTACGTGGTCGCCGAACGGATCACCGGCCTCAGCATCGTGATGGGCTGCGCGGTGGGCTCGCTGGCGTGCGCTCTGCTGGTGATCAACAACCTGCGCGACATCCCGACGGATCGAGAGGTCGGCAAGAAGACGTTGGCGGTGCGGCTCGGAGATTCCCGCACCCGACGTCTCTATGCGGCGCTGATCGGTGTTGCGTTCGCTGCCGCGATCGCATCCGCCGTCGCGTGGCGGCCTCTGGCCGCGATCGCGGTGCTGGCCGTGCCGCTGGCCGTCGTTCCCGTACGGCGTGTCCTGCGCGGTGCCAAGGGGCGCGACCTGATCGCCGTGCTCGGTGAGACGGGCCGTCTGCAGTTGGCCTTCGGATTGCTCGCCACGATCGGACTGATCCTCAGCCGCAACGCCTGACGGACCGAGCGCCGGCAGTGAAGCCGCTCAGCTGACGGTCGAGGGCGCCCGTGGGTTCTGGCGGATCGATGTCAGCCACTCGCGCAGCACGCCGACGACGGCGAATGGATGCTCGAGGTGGGCCGCGTGCCCGGCGGCGGTGATCGGGCGGAACGTGGCGTTGGGCCCGATCCTGGCGGCCAGCTGCTTGGCCAGCCCGGTGAACTTGGCGTCCAGGTCGCCGGCCATGGTGAGCGTCGGCGCCTGGATGTGCGGGATCCGGTCCCAGAGCGGCAGCTGCGCGCCGGTGCCGGCGAGGCGGAGGCTGCTGGCCAGCCCGTCGGCCGTGTTCTGGGCGCGATCGTCGAGGCCCTTGGCATAGTCGGGCAGCGTTGCGAACATCGGCTGGGCGAGCCATCGTTCGAGGAACGGCTCGACACCACCGGTCTCGATCTCTCTGGCGAGGTCCTCGTCCGCGTTGCGGCGGTCGTTGCGTTCCTCTTCGTTGCTGATCCCGGCGGTCGCGCCAAGGAGCGCGAGCGAGCGCACGAGGTGCGGGTAGGCCAGCGCGAGGTGGAGCAGGAACCGTCCGCCCATCGAGTAACCAATGTAGGTGGCCCGACCGCCGACGTTGGCGATCAGATCGGCACCGAGGCGGAGGTCGACGCGGACGTCGCTGGAACGTCCGTGGCCGGGTGCGTCGACGAGCACCACTTCGTGGTCCGCGGTGAACGCGTCGGCCACGGGCAGCCAGGACCGGCCGGTCTGGGTGAACCCGTGGACGAAGACGAGGCGCGGGCCGGTGCCGCAGCGGATCGACGCGAGGGGACCCTCGTGGGGCACCCAGCCGGCGGGCAGATCAGACATCTGCTGACTGCTGCTCGTTGTCGAGCATCCGGTCCAGGACGCGCTCGAACATCTCGACGTCCTGGGCGCCGGGTACGCCCCATTGCCCCTCGAAGACGAACGTGGGCACGGCGGTGATGCCGTTGGCCGCGGCCTCGGCGAGCTGCTCCATCACCTCACCGCTGCCACCGTCGCCGGCGAGGAACGAGCGCACCTCGTCTGCGTCGAAGCCGACCTCAGCGGCGCACGTCGCCAGCACATCCGCGTCACCGATGTCGAGCCCGTCGACGAAGTAGGCGCGCAGCAGACGTTCCTTCAGCGCGATCTGGTCCCCGTGCGACTCGGCGAACCACAGGAGGCGGTGGGCCAACAGCGTGTTCGCGCGCAGCGCCTTCTCCATGTGGAACTCGAGCCCGTCACCCGCCGCCACCGACGTGACGTTGTCGATGATCTGGCTCGCCCGTTCGGCGCCGCCGAACTTCTTCGCGTAGGCCTCGACCACCGGCTGCGAGCGGCCGGGCTGCGCCGTCGGATCCAGCTGGTAGGGCCGGTACACGATGTGGACCGAGCTGGTGTCCCGACGCTCCGACACTCGCTGCAGCGCGGTCTCGAACCGACGCTTGCCGATGTAGCACCAGGGACACACCACGTCGGACCAGATATCCACCTGCATACGTGACACGATAGATCCGATGTCGCCCAGCCACACGCCGCAGGATGTCGCTGCCACGTTCTGCGCGACGCTGGTCGACGAGTGGATCTGCAACGGTGTTCGGCACGCGGTGGTCGCGCCGGGATCGCGCTCCACGCCGCTCGCTCTGGCGCTCGCCGCACGCACCGAGTTGGAGCTGGACGTCTTCCACGACGAGCGCTCCGCAGCGTTCGCCGCGCTGGGCATCGGCCTCGACACCGGTGTACCGGCCATCCTGCTGTGCACCAGTGGCACCGCAGCAGCGCACTTCCACGCGGCGGTGGTGGAGGCCCATCAATCGGCCGTCCCGATGTTGGTGTGCACGGCAGACCGGCCGCCCGAGCTGTGCGACGTCGGTGCGCCGCAGACCATCGATCAGACCCGGCTCTACGGCGCTGCGGTCCGGTGGTTCCACGATCCGGGCGTCGCCGCTGCGGAGGCCTCGGGCACGTGGCGTTCGATGGCGTCGCATGCCTTTGCATCGTCGACCGGGCTGTGGCCGGGGCCGGTGCACCTCAACCTTCCGTTCCGCGAGCCGCTGGTCGGAACAGCGGGTGAGCTCCCGCCACGACGTCTCGCGGGTCGCTCGGCCACGTCGAGCGCCGTCACTCCAGCGCTGGCCGACATCGCGGACATCGCTGCGATGATCTCCGGCCGTCGCGGTGTGATCGTCGCCGGACGGGGCGGCGGCGACCCGTTCGTCGTCGCCGAGCTGGCGCTGGCACTGGGCTGGCCGGTCATGGCCGACGTGCGGGGCGGTCTCCGCCTCGGTCGCTGGTCCGGCGCGGCCGCCGACGGCGGTGTGGTGGTGGCCGCGTTCGACGACATCCTCCGCAGCGCGGTGTTCGCCGGCGCGCACTCGCCGGAGGTCGTCATCCGGCTCGGCGAGGCACCCGCGTCGAAGGTGCTCGGGCAGTGGTTGTCCGCGCTGGACGCCGTCCAGGTGCACGTCTCGTCACTGCCGACGTGGAGCGACGCGGACGGTGTCATCGACCGGCACGTCACGGCCGACGTCTCCGTGGTGTGTGGTGCCCTCGCCGAGAAGGCCGAAGTGGTGGACGGGGCATGGCTCGCCGACTGGATGGCCGCGGAACGGATCGCCCAGACAGAGATCGACTCGGTCCTCGGCGCGCAGGACGTTGCGCTCAGCGAACCCTGCGTCGCCCGATCGCTCGCCCGTTCGCTCCCGCAGGGCGCGAACCTCGTGGTGTCGTCGTCGATGCCCATCCGCGACGTCGAGTGGTATGCCGATCGGGTCGGCGACGCGCGGGTGTTCGCGAACCGCGGCGCGAACGGGATCGACGGCGTCGTGGCCACCGCGACCGGTATTGCACTCGCCACGCAAGCCCCGACGTTCGTGCTGATCGGCGATGTCGCGTTCCTGCACGACAGCAGCTCGCTGACGGCGCTCGCCGCGCGTTCGGTCGACCTGCGCATCGTGCTGGTCGACAACGACGGTGGCGGCATCTTCAGCTTCCTGCCGCAGTCCGCAGCGCTCGAGCGCGACCGGTTCGAGCTGCTGTTCGGCACCCCGCACGGCACGGATCTGCGGGCACTCGCCGCTGCACACGGTCTGCCCGTCGAACGGGTCGCGACCGTGGCCGAGCTCGTCGCCTCGATCGAGCAGCCCGGGCCCCGAGTGACCCTCGTCCGCTCCGATCGGGCGGCGAACGTCGAGGTGCACGACGCCGTCCATCGCGCCGTGGTCGCTGCGCTGGACAAGACTGGGGACCGATGAGCATCGAGACTGAACCGGCCGTCGTGGCCGCACCTGCAGAGCCGGCCACCGCCAGCGTGCGCATCGCGCTGCTTGTGATGGTCACGTTCTTCGGCGGCAGCCTGCCGGCATACAAGCTCGCGTCGGCCAGCTTCGGACCGGCCACCACCAACCTCGGCCGGTTCTTCATCGCCGCAGTCGTGCTCGTGATCGTCGCGCGCAAGCGCCTGCACACCGCACGAGGCCAGGTCCGCCGGCTGCTCCTGATCGGGATGTTCGGCATCGGGTTGATGGCGGTCTTCATGGCGATCGGGGTCGACAAGGGCTCGGCCACGATCGGCTCGATCGTCGTCGGGCTGGAGCCGATCGGGGTGGCGCTCGCGGGCATCGCACTCGTCGGCGACCGGCCGTCTCGTCACGCGTTGATGGCGCTGATCGTCGGGTTCGCCGGCGCGTTCGTGGCCTCCGGCATCCTCACCGAGAAGACCGGTGACAAGCCGATCGTGCCGATGATCCTGCTGCTGGGCACCGTGATCGCGTTCTCGGTGTACACCGCTTTCGTTCGCCGCGCTTCGAAGGGTGTCGATCCGCTCGCAGTCGCTGCGATCACCCAGGTCGGCGCGCTGTTCCTCGTCATCCCCGCCTGTCTGCTCGACGTCGCCGACAAGGGCATGGTCCGCAACGGGGGCATCCATCCGAAGGCGTTCGGCGCCGTGCTGTTCCTCGGCTTCGGCTCGGCCTTGGGGTACTACCTGCTGTGCAAGGTCATCGCCCACCAGCCGCCGAGCCGCGTCGCCGTGTCGATGTTCCTGACCCCGCTGCTCGGCGTGATCTTCTCGTGGTGGATCGTCGGCGAGGCCCTGCACGTGCGTGACGCGGTCGGTGGCGTGCTGGTGATCGGCGCGCTGTGGATCAGTGAGCGCGCCCCGAAGGCCGCCGCGCCCCAGGTTCCCGAACCCCTCGCCACCGAGATCCTGTAGACCAGTTCTCCGCGTTCAAAAGTGCGGTGTGGGGGACTGGAACTTGCGGGGAACCGCGGGTGGCGGGTGGCTCGGCGGTGCGGGCTACGGGCGGATGATCGCGGAGAGCATCGCCTGGAACTTGGCTTGCGTCTCGGCGAGCTCGTGGTGCGGGTCGCTCTCGGCGACGATGCCGCCGCCCGCGAACAGGCGGGCCGAGCGTCGGTCGGGCGAGAACTCGGCGCACCGGATCGCGACCGCCCACGTGCCGTTGCCGCGGGCGTCCACCCAGCCGACCGTGCCGCCGTAGTGGCCACGGCGGAACCCCTCGACGCGCTCGATCAACTCGATCGCCGCCGCGCGCGGGTGGCCGCCCAGCGCCGGTGTGGGCGACAGCGCTCGGGCCAGGGTCAGCACATCGGGGGGTGGTTGCGACAGCTGGCCCTCCAAGCGGGTCCCGAGGTGCTGCACGTTGGCCACCGAGACGATCGACGGCTCGGGCTCCCAGTCGAGGTAGCTGGCCCATGGCAGCAGCGTGTCGTGGACGACATCGACGACGACGCGGTGCTCGACCTGGTTCTTCGGACTGGCCAGCAACTCGGCCGCGAGGCGGGCATCCGTTGCGGGGTCGCCGGTGCGCGGTGTGGTGCCGGCGAGGGGGTGCGAGGTGACGCTCGATCCGTCGAGCGCGACGAGCAACTCGGGTGAGGCGCCGACGAACCCGTCGACGGCGTAGCGGTAGCTGGACCCGAAGGTGGCTCGCAGTCGACGCAGCACGGCGTGGATGTCGATCGGGTCCGGCGACGTCAGCAGCAGGTCGCGTGCGATCACCGCCTTCTCGATCCGACCGTCGCGCACCGCGTCGCGTGCGGCGGCGACGGCGGCGAGGTAGGTGTCGACGCTGACCCCTGGCCCGACGCTGAAGTCGGCAGCGGCGGGGACCGGCTGCGGGAACGGTGCCGGCACATCTGCGTCGTCGATCCGCGTGATCCACCGCCTGCCGTCGGCGGACTTGCCGATCGTCACCGCCGGAACCACCAACTTCGCGCTCGCCCCGGGTCGGAACGGCAGCACGCCCATCGCGACCGGGCCGGATCCGGGCAGGCCGACCTCGTCGTCGCCGTCCATTCCGGCGAGGTACTCGACGACCTCGTCCGCCTCCACCCGGGCTGCGACACCGCGCCCGGCCAGCCCGACGCCGTCGCGCACGAAGAGGTAGCCCTCTCCACCGGCGAAGTCGTTGAGGTCGACGTCGCCTTCGAGCCAGGTCGTCACGGCGCGCACGGCGGTGGCCCTCAGCGACGCGTGCCGACGAGCAGCTGGGTGATCCCGCCGCTGAGCAGACGGTGCTCAGCGTCGGCGAACCCCGCCTCGCGCAACGACGCGACCATGACCTCGGCCGACGGGAGGTACGCAACGCTCTTCGGCAGGTACCGGTACGCCGGGGCGTTGCTGAGCAGACCGCCGATCAGCGGCACGACCTTGCCGAAGTACACGCTGTGCCCCCACCGCACGATGCGGTTCGCAGGGATGCCGACGTCGAGCAGTGCGATCCGTCCGCCGGGCCGCACGACGCGGCCGATCTCGCCGAAGAACGCGGGGAGGTCGACGAGGTTGCGCAGTGCGAAGCCACACGTGACGCCGTCGACCGAATCGTCCGGGAACGGCATCGTCAAGATGTCGGCCTGCACGCGTGGCGCGCCGCTGCGGTCTGCGGCCAGCATGCCGAAGCTGAAGTCGACCGACACAGGCCGGTGGCCGACCCGGGCGAGATCGATGCACAGGTCGCCGGTGCCGCTGGCGAGGTCCAGCACGACGCTGTCCGCCGGCAGCCCCAACAGGCGAACGGCTCTGCGTCGCCAACGCACATCGAGCCGGAACGTCATGATCCGGTTGATCAGGTCGTACCGCGGAGCGATGGTGTCGAACATCTGTCGCACCGCAGCCGCCTTGGCCTCGCCCTGCGGGAGGACCTCGCTGTCCCATGCCGCACGTGGTGTCTCGGGAGCTGTCACACGGCCAGGCTACGTCTGCGGGTCGATCACCTTGTAGAAGAAGGTGGTCGGCTTCGGAACGCTGTCTGGCGTGTAGGCGTGTCCCGGGACGACCCCGAACGAGACCCAGCCGTTGGCGCGGTACAGAGCCTCGCCGGCCGAACCTGTCTCGGTGTCGAGCATCAACAGCGTGCGGTCGTGATCCCGGGCCGAGGCTTCGAGCGCGTCGAGCAGGCGACGGGCGAGGCCGCGGCGGCGGTAGCCGGAGTGGACCAGCATCTTGCCGACATCGGCCCGGTGTGGCGAGTTCTGCTTCTGCGAGAACATGATCAGCGCGGTGGCCACGAGGCGGCCGTAGCGCTCACCTTCGGCGACGTCCTCCGCCACGAACAGCTAGGTGCGCCCGGCCTCCTGTGCGTCGGCGACGCCCGCCCAGAAGTCGCCGAGGACCTCGTCGGTGACGTCCGCCAGGAAGTTCACCGACGAACCGCCGTCCACCGCGTCGCGGATGATCGCGACGAGCTCGTCACGCCGCTGCCGCGCCTCCGCTGCATCGAGGGAACGGATGACGATGGCCTCGCTCATCGAGCGAAGTCAACAGCGGTCAGCTGGCTGCGGCAACCTGCTTCGCCCAGCGGTAGTCGGCCTTGCCGCTCGGCGAGCGGACGATCTCGTCGACGAACACGAACGCCTTGGGCAGCTTGTACCGCGCGATGTGCAGCTCGGCTTCGGCCAGCAGCTCGGGCACCGTCGCCGCATGCCCCTCACGGATGCGCACCACCGCGACGACCTCGTTGCCCCAGCGCTCGCTCGGCCGCCCGGCCACCACGCAGTCGTACACCGCGTCGTGGCTCTTGAGCGCAGCCTCGACCTCTTCGGCGAAGATCTTCTCGCCGCCGCTGTTGATCGTGACGCTGTCGCGGCCGTGCAGCTCGACGAGACCCTCCGCAGCCAGCTTGGCCCGGTCGCCCGGCACCGCGTAGCGGACGCCGTCGATGACGGGATACGTGCGCGCGGTCTTGGCCTCGTCGCCGAGGTAGCCGAGCGCGAGCCGCCCACTCTTGGCCAGCCAGCCGAGCTCGTCGTCGCCGGGCTCCAGGACGCGATCGAGATCGCTGCTGAGCACGTGGTTGCCGGGCGCGATCGCGAACGAGCCGGTGGTCGATCCCGCGGCTCCGGCTGACACCTGGCTGACCTGCCCGCCGGCCTCGGACGAGCCCAGTCCGTCGACGATCAGGGTGGTCGGAAGGTGACGGATGAGCTCGTCCTTGAGGTGGGCCGACAACGGTGCGCCACCACTGAGGATCACCGTCAACGTCGACAGGTCGTACTCGGTGCGCTCCAGTTCGTCGATGAGCGGGCGAGCGAAGGCATCGCCGACGATGAGCAGGAAGTTCAGCTGCTCACGTTCGATCAGCCCCCAGACCTCGGCCGGATCGAGCCGCTCGGGTGTGTCCTGTACGAACACCGTGCCACCGGTGGTCCACGTGCGGAAGCTCATCCAGTGCCCCGCGCCGTGCATGAACGGGGGAGCGAGCAGCGCCTGCAGCCCGCCGATCGCCTCCGTAGCGAAGTCCTCCGGCGTCACCGCCGTGCGGGATCCACCGAAGCACTCGACGAGCGCGTCGCCTCCCCGCCACAGCACGCCCTTGGGCATGCCGGTCGTGCCGCCCGTGTAGAGGATGTACAGGTCGTCGCTGGACGTTGCGATGTCGGGCTTGGCGGGCGAGGCCGCGGCGAGCGCGTCTTCGTACCAGACCGCGCCGGGCAGCAGCGCGTTGCCCGATCCGTCCTCGACCTGGAGGATCACGCGCAGCGAGGGGACATCGGCCAGCACGTCGGCAAGGGTCGGTGCGAACTGCGAGTGGACCACGATCCCCGTCGCCTTCGAATCGTCGAGCAGGTAGCGCAGCTCCTCGGCGACGTAGCGGTAGTTGACGTTCAGCGGTGCGACGCGTGCCTTGAACGCGCCGAGCATCGACTCGAGGTACTCGTTGCCGTTGTGGAGGTAGATCGCGAGGTGGTCCTGACCGCTCTCCCAACCCTCGAGCTGGTCGCGTTCGGTGTGACAGCCGAGGCCCGTGCCGATGAGGTGGTTGGCGAGGCGCCTGGTGCGATCGGTGACCTCGGCCCAGGTCAGCCGGCGGTCACGGAAGACGAGGCACAGCGCGTCGGGCCGGGTGGCCGCGATGGCCTCGTGGACGTCGCCGATGCTGCAGCCGAGCGGTGGTGCCATCCCTGCAAGCTATGTCGGGTGTGACGCCCGGCACGAACTTGCAGGGGAACGTCAGACGTAGCTGCGGAAGATGATCTCGGCCACGCAGGACGGCTTCGGATTGCCCTCGACCTCGAACGTGAACTCCATGGTCGAAGCGATGCCGCCGGCGATGTCGTCGACGGCGAGCAGCTTCACGCCGAGCCGCAGGTTGGCTCCGACCGGCACCGGCGACATGAACCGGATCTTGTTCGCGCCGTAGTTGACACCGAGCGAGAAGCCTTTGAAGGCGACGATCTGCGGGTACAGCACCGGACCGAGCGACAGCGTGAGGTAGCCGTGTGCGATCGGCCCGCCGAACGGGCTCTCCTTCTTGGCTCGCTCCACGTCGACGTGGATCCACTGGTGATCGCCGGTCGCCTCGGCGAACAGGTTGACCCGCTCCTGGGTGACGGCGAACCATTCGCTGTAGCCGAGGTGCTCCCCGATCAGTGCCTTGACTTCGTCGATGCCGTCGATCACGCGTGCTGCCATGGCGCAATTCTGCCAGGGCGTCGCGGGCTACCCTGCATCGATGACCGGGCGCAGCGGCATGGAGCGGATCCGCCGCCTGCTCGACCTTCCCGGTGCCGTCGCCGGAGCCTCTCTGGATGCGATGCGCCTGGGGTGGCGTGCTAGGAACGGCCGCATGCCCGATGTCCTCACCGTCTATGCGCAGATGCAGCCGGACAAGATCGCCGTCATCGACGATCGACCCGACGGTACGGTCACGTCGCTGACCTATGACGAGCTGGAGCAGCGCACCAACCGCGTGGCAAACGTGCTGCTCGATCTCGGAGCCCGTCCGGGCGAGACAATGGTGATCTGGTGCGGGCAGAACTCGATCGGCATCGTCACCATGGTCGGTGCCGCCCGCAAGATCGGGCTCACCGCGGTGCCGCTGAACTACCGGCTCAGCGACGAAGAAGCGGCCTACGTCACCGACCACTGCGACGCGACGATCGTGTACGTCGACGCGGAGTT
>JAOBWO010000260.1 GCA_025463415.1 Acidimicrobiales bacterium
CCTCGGTCGCGTACGCGGATGACGACAAGCAGTCCGATGCGAACACCGCGAGCGCGGTGGGGTTGCCGAGCGTCTCGTGCTCGAGCCGCTCGCTGTGCAGCGGTGGTCCGAGCAACTTGTTCTTGACGCGGTAGCCGAGCGGCTCCGGGACCTGGCTCGACCGTCGAGCCGGCGCAGCCGGGCGACTCGCCGACGCCGATGCAGACGGGTCCGTGGGTGCCGGGCCCGCGGCGGGGGCGAGCTCGGATGAGGTCAGTTCACGATCGTCGATCACGTCTCACAGCGAACACCGGCCCGGATCGGGCGGCCGCTCTGACGTCGCCAAGATTGGCAGGCGCCGCGCTAAGAACGCGTCAAGACGGCTCGAACCGGTAGCCGATGCCGGGTTCGGTGAGGAAGTAGCGGGGTTGGGCCGGATCGGGTTCGAGCTTGCGTCGGATCGCCGCGAAGTGCACACGGAGGTAGTTCGTCTCGCGCTCGTACGTCGGTCCCCACACGGTCTGCAGCAGCAGTCGCTGGCTGATCAGCCGACCGGCGTGACGGACCATGTAGTTGACGATCGCCCACTCCGTCGGCGTCAGGTGCACCTCGGCGTCGTCGCGGGTGACGCGTTGGTTTTGGAGGTCGATCGAGAAGTCGGCGGTGGTGACCGTTGGCTCGTCGGGCAGTGGGTTGTGCCGGCGCAACGAGGCGCGGACGCGGGCCAGCAGTTCGTTGATGCTGAACGGTTTGGTGACGTAGTCATCCGCGCCGGCGTCGAGAGCGGCGACTTTGTCGACGTCCGCGAAGCGTGCCGAGACGACGATGATCGGCACCTCGGTCCAGCCGCGCAGGCCGCGGATGACGTCGAGCCCGTCGACGCCGGGAAGGCCGAGGTCCAGCAGGACCAGATCGGGGAGGTGCGCAGCGGCCAGACGAAGGGCGTCCTCTCCTGTCGACGCGAGGTCGATGTCGTAGCCGCGCGTGCGCAGGTTGACGTCGAGCGCCTTGCGGATCTGGGTCTCGTCGTCGACCACCAGGATGCGGGTCATGATGTGGCCGGATCGAACGGATCGAACGGATCGGGCGCGGAGTCGAGCACGGCGCGCAGGCGGATCGACATCGTCAGCCCTCCACCCGGTGTGTCCTCGGCCTCGAGGTGGGCGCCGATCGCGTCGATGAACCCGCGCGCGATCGCCATGCCCAGCCCCACACCGGCGTCGTTCGACCGGTCGCCCAGGCGTTGGAACGGCACGAACATCCGGTCGCGTTCGGCGACGGGGATGCCCGGGCCGCGATCGACGATTCGCACGTCGACGAAGTTGCCGACCAGGCCGGCGTCCACGCGCACGTCGGCGTCGGGGGGCGACCACGCAACCGCGTTGGAGATCAGGTTGGCCAGTGCCCGTGAGAGCAGCCCCGAATCGGCGTGCACCAGGGGCAGCGACTCCGACACGGACACGATCACCCGGCCGATGCTGGCGGGCACGGTGCTGAGCGCGGCGGCCACGACCTCCTCGAGGGCGACGTGGCCGGTCGCCCTGCCCACCACACCGGCCTGCAGGCGGCTCATGTCGAGGAGGTCGCGGACCATCCCGTCGAGGCGGTCGGACGCGTCGTCGATGTTGACGAGCAGCGCGGTGCGGTCCTCGTCACTGAACTGCACGTCGGTCTGCAGCAGCCCGCTGGCCGACGCCTTGATCGACGAGAGCGGTGTGCGCAGGTCGTGCGACACCGCCTGCAGCAGCGCAGTGCGCAGCGCGTTGGCCTCGGCGAGGACCTCCGCGTTCGCGGCGTCGGCGCGCAGCTTGCGGCCCTGCAGTGCGACGGACAGCTGATCCGCGAACGCGCGGAGCACCTCGAGCTGGTCCGGGCCGAGTGCCTCGGTCGACACGACGAGTCGCACGCTGCCATCCTCGGCGAGATCGACTGCGGTGCCGTCGCTCGGATCGAGCAGCTCGCGGGTGCCGACGAGCACCGTTGGCCACCAGCTCACCTTCGCCGCACCCCCGGCACCGACAGGCCCCGTCTGGCGCTCGAGCACCGCAGCGGCCTCCAGCCCGAACGTCGTCCGGAGTTGCTCGAGCAGCTCCGGCAGCGGGTCATGTGCGCCGACGAGCGTCGCAGCGGACCGAGCGAGTGCACCCGCCTCGGCGCGCGCCCGGACGGCCTCGCGCGAGCGTCCGGCGGAGCGGTCGACGATGATGCCGACCACCACCGTGACGGCGACGAACACCGCGAGCGCGACGACGTTCTGGGCGTCGTTGACGGTCAACGTGTGCAGGGGTTCGGTCAGGAACCAGTTGGTGAGCGCGAAGGCGAACGCCGACGCGACGAGCCCGGGGAGCAGCCCGCCGAGCGTGGCGACGCCGAGCACGACGCAGAGGTCCAGCAGCAGTGCGCTGCCGAGCGACACGTGCCGGCGGAGGGCGGTCAGCACCAAGGTCAACAGCGGCAGGCCGACGAGGCACAGCACCCAGGCCGATGCGCGCAACCGCGGCTTGACCGGGACGACGCGACGGAGGTGCGGCACGTGGGGCAGCGAGAAGTTGGCGCGCGACGACGGTGCATCGGTGCCGATCACGTGGACGTCGATGTGGCCGAGCTCGTCGACCAGCGCATTGGCGATCGTTCCCTTGCCGCGCCGGCTGCCGGGTGCGCGGCGGTTGGCGCCGAGCACGAGCTGGGTGGCTTGCTCGACCCGGGCGAACCCCGCCAGCGCCCGGGCGACATCGTCGCCGACGACCTCGCGGTAGACGCCGCCCAGCTCGGTGACGAGCCGGCGTTGCAACTCGAGGTCCGGACCCGGCTCCCCGCGATCGGTGACCACGTGCACGCCCACCAGCTCACCCCGGACCCGGCCGGCGATGCGCGCCGCGCGTCGCACGACGTGCCCGCCTCCGAAGCCGGCGAGCGCGATCACCACTCGCTCGCGGATCTCCCACGGCTCGGCGATGCCGTGCGTCGCGACGTAGTCCTGCAGACGCTCGTCGACGCGGTCGGCGACCCACAGCAGGGCGAGCTGTCGCAGCGCGCCGAGCGTTCCCGGACGGAAGTAGTCGGCCAGCGCGGCATCGATCCGCTCGGGCGGGTAGACGTTGCCGTGGGCGAGCCGGCGGCGCAGCGCCTCCGGGCTCATGTCGACGAGCTCGATCTGGTCGGCCGCGCGCACGAACGAGTCGGGGATCGTCTCCGTCGGCGTGCTTCCCGTGATCGTCGCGATCACGTCGTTCATCGACTCGAGGTTCTCCACGCCGATGGTGGTGACGACGTCGATGCCCGCATCGAGCAGGACGCCGACCTCGTGCCACCGATGCTCGCCCGGTGCGATGTGGTGGGCCATGTCGTCGACCAGCACGACGTCGGGTCGTGCGGCGAGGACGTCGTCGAGGTGCATCTCCGGGACGGAGATGCCGGCCAGTAGGACCGACCGAGGCGGGATCACCGTCAAGTCGGCGAGCAACCCGTGGATCGCCGCTCGCCCGTGCGTCTCGACGATGCCGACCACCACGTTCGTGCCGCGCGCGGCGCGGCGGCGCCCCTCCTCGAGCATCGCGTAGGTCTTGCCGACGCCCGGCGCCGCGCCGAGGTAGACGCGCAGCGTGCCCCGCCTCGGGGTGCTCGCAGTGCTCATCTGTCGGTGACGGCGACGGAGGCCAGATCGACCGCCTGGCGAAGCGCTTCGACCATCGATCGTTCGTCGGCGACTCCGGTGCCGGCGATGTCGAACGCGGTGCCGTGGTCGACCGAGGTGCGCACGACGGGCAGGCCGATCGTGATGTTGACGCCCGCCTCGAGCCCGAGCACCTTGACCGGCCCGTGCCCCTGGTCGTGGTACATCGCGACGACGCAGTCGAAGTCGCCGCGTCGCGCCCGGAAGAAGAGCGTGTCGGCCGGCAGCGGGCCAACCGCGTCGATGCCCTCGGCGCGCACGGTGGCGATGGCCGGCTCGATCTTCGCCGCCTCCTCGCCGTTCCCGAACAGGCCGTTCTCGCCCGCGTGCGGGTTGATGCCGCACACCGCGAGGCGCGGCGCGGCGATGCCCGAGCGGCGCAGCGTCTCGTCGGCGCGCCGGATCGTGCGAGCCACGAGGCCGGGCTCGATCTTCGTGATCGCATCGATGATGCCGATGTGTGTGGTGACGTGCACGACCCGCAGCCCGGGGGCAACCAGCATCATCGACACCTCAGCGGTGCCCGTCAGGTGGGCGAGCAGCTCCGTGTGGCCGGGGAACAGGTGCCCGGCCGCGTGCAGCGCTTCCTTGTGCAACGGCGCGGTGCAGATCGCCTGCACCTCTCCGGCGAGGGCCATGGCTGCGGCTCGTTCGATGTAGCGGAACGCCGCATCGCCGCCCAACGGCGAGACCAGTCCCCACGGAAGATCGGCGGGCACGGAGCCGACGTCGATGATCTCGACGGTGCTCCGATCGAGTGTGACGCCGCACAGCTCGGCCGCAACGGCGAGGCGCGCCGAATCGCCGATCACCACCGGCCGACAGGTGGCCAACACATCAGCACGGGCCAGCGCCTTGACCACCACTTCCGGACCCACCCCGGCGGGATCGCCCATCGTGACGGCGATGATCGGGCGGGTCGACATGCGGCTCATTATTGCGCCTCCCCTCTGAGGAACTGCACGGCGCGGCGGAGGGCGCCGGCGTCGCCGAAGCCGCCGGCCTTGGTGACCAGCGAGCAGCGCCTCGGGTTCCAGCCCGGGCAGCCGGCGACGGACCAAGGAACGCCCGTCTCCACTTCGCCGCCCACAGCGAAGCGATCGACGCCGAGGGCATCGAGCACTGCGCGTGCGGTGGCCCCACCGGTCAGCACCAGTCCGTCGACACCGATCAGCGCGGTCGACGCGAGCTGGAACACTGCGTCGTGGTCGCGGGGATCGATTCGATACACCGCGACCTGCGCGGCGGCCGGCCCGGCGTCGAGCTCGTCGAGCTGCGCAGCTGACGCATCGTGCAGCGAGCCGACCACCACGGCGACGCGGTCGGCCGGCGCGCGTTCGAGGACCATCCGCCCGGTCGGTGCCGTGACTCGGGCCAGCTCGTGGGCGAGGCCGGCCGAGCCGACCCACAGCGTGCGGCCCGGGTGTCGTGGATCGTGCAGCGTGCGCACCACACGGGCGAGGTCGTCGTCGCTGACGGCATCGGGCACGACCACGTCGATCTCGACATCGGTGTCCGCACGCGCCGTCGCCGGTGACAGGTCGCGGAGCGCGTCGCGCAGGCTGCCCGCTTCGATCGGCACCGAACCGACGTGGACGTGCTCGTCGACCACTGTTCGACCGAGGCGGGGGAACGCCGGGCAGACCACGATCCGTTCGGGCGGCGAGGCCAGCGCGCCGAGCGCGGCCATCACCGTTGCGCCGACGTGCCCGCGCAGCGTCGAGTCGATCTTCACGAACACGGGCCCGGGCGGCCCTGTGCGCACCGCGTCGACCGTGCGGCGGATCGCCTCGTCGACGTCCACGGCCCGCCCGTCGGTGTCGATCGCGAGCACCTCGTCGGGATCATCGGACGCGCTGCTCGTGCGGCCGATCAACACCGTGGCGCGGTGGCCCGCAGCGGCGAACGCTCCGGCGCTGTCAGCCGCGCCGGTGAGGTCGTCGGCGACGATGAGCACGCCGTATCTTGCCCGCGTTCGGGCGGGTCAGGCGGGGATCGGCGTCGGTGGCTGCTCGCCGCGCAGGACTGCGAGTGCGTTCGCGGCGGCGAGGGTTGCCATCGCCGTGCGGGTCTCGACGGTTGCCGACCCGAGGTGGGGGAGCAGGACGACGTTGTCCAGCCCGAGCAGGCCGGAGTGCACGGTGGGCTCCTGCTCGAACACGTCGAGGCCGGCACCGGCGATCCGGCCGGCCGCGAGGGCGTCCGCCAACGCCGCCTCGTCGACCACCGGACCGCGTGCGGTGTTGATCAAGAAGGCATCGGGTCGCATCGTCGCCAGCTCGTTCGAGCCGATCAGGTGATGGGTGGCCGGCGAGTAGGGGCAGTGCAGCGACACGATGTCGCTGGTGGCCAGCAGATCGGCCAGCTCCATGCGAACGCAGCCCAGCTCTGCTGCGAGCTCTTCGCTGACCGCGCTGCGGTTCGAGTAGGCGATCGTCATCCCGAACGCACGGGCCCGACGCGCCAGCGCCGCACCGATCTGGCCCATCCCGACGATGCCCAGCGTGCGGCCCTGGATGCTGGTGCCGAGCATGTAGAACATGCCCCACTGCCAGGGTTGCTGGGCGCGGATGACACGCTCGCCCTCGGCCAGGCGGCGGGTCGACATCAGGATCAGTGCCATCGCGATGTCCGCCGTCGCCTCGGTGAGGACGCCCGGCGTGTTCGTCACGAGCACGCCGCGGTCGCGGCAGGCGGGGACATCGATGTTGTTGTAGCCGACCGCGACGTTGGCCACGACGCGCAGTTGCGGACCTGCTGCCTGGAGCAGCTCTGCATCGACCTTCTCGGTGAGCAGCGACAGGATCGCATCGGCGCCGGAGACGCGCGCCAAGAGCTCGTCGCGTCCGATGAGCACCTCGCTGTCCCAGGAGACGACGTCGTGTTCGGCGGCCAGCATCGAGATGGCTTCCGCCGGCACCCGACCGGTGAGCACGACCTTCATGACGAGACCCTCATTGGTGGCTGGCGATCCATTGCTGCAGCAGACCGAGGCCGGCCCGGATGTCGTCCGCGCCGATACCCGAGTAGGCGAACCGCACGTACTGCCGATCCTCGTCGGGCTGTGGTCGGCCGAAGTGCCGGCGCGTGCAGAACGAGACGCCCGTGGCGTGCAGCGCCTGCTCCGCGAACGACGGGAGGTCCGCTGCTCCGACGATCGCCATCGCGTCCGTGACGTCGGGGAACAGGTAGAAGGTCGCTTCCGGCGCGGAGACCGTGATGCCGGGCGTCGCCTGCAGCACCTCGACAGCAGCGTCGCGGCGGTCGACCAGCACGTCGAGCATCGCCAGGCATTGGCTCTGATCGCCACGGATGCCCTCGACGCCGGCGTACTGCACGAAGTGGGTCGTGCAGCTCTCGTCGTTCGTGTTCAGCTTGGCGATCGTGTCGGCGATCGCGACCGGCCCGACGGCCGCGCCGAGGCGCCAACCGGTCATCGCGAACTTCTTCGAGAAGGTGTACAGGATCACGGTCCGCTCCTGCATTCCCGGCAGCGACTCGATCGACTTCGAGCTGCCCGAGTAGCGCATCTCGAAGTAGGCCTCGTCGGACAACACCCACAGGTCGTGCTCGATCGCGAGCTGGGCGATGGCCTCGCGCTCGGCGTCGGTGGACTCCGCCCCGATCGGGTTCTGGAGGTCGTTGTAGATGATCGCGCAGGTCGCCGATGTGATCAGCGAACGGACCTGGTCGAGGTCGATGCGGAACCCGGACGCAGTCGGGAGGTAGCGGTAGGCCTTGGCGACGCCGCCGAAGTACTCGATCTGGCTCTCGTAGATGGGATAGCCGGGATTCGGGTAGAGCACCTCCTGGCCGGGATCCATCACGGTCTGGATGAACTTGGTGATGACCGGCTTGCCGCCGGGCTGGACGACGACCTGGTTCGGGGCGTAGTGCAGGCCGCGACGCATGCCGATGTCCTCGGCCAGCGCCTCGCGCAGCGGAGCGATGCCGGCCGCCGGGCAGTAGCCGGTCTTTCCGTCGGCGATCGCGCGGTCCATCGCGGCCACGATGTTGGAGGGGGTCGCCAGGTCGAGATCGCCGAGGTGGAACGGGTAGATCCGGTTGCCCTTCGCGCCCCACTCGGCGGC
>JAOBWO010000272.1 GCA_025463415.1 Acidimicrobiales bacterium
GACCAGTTCGTCGGCTTCATGGACACGTGCGTGCAGTGCCGTGGTTGCGAGCCGGCATGTCCCTCCGGCGTTCCCTACGGGCATCTGATCGAAGCCACGAAGGAACAGCTCGCAGACGCTCACCGGACCGCGCCGCGGTGGCAGCGGCTCGGGTTCTCGGTCCTCGGTTGCCATCGTCTCCTGCTGGCGGGGTCGACAGTGCTTGCCATCGCCCAGCGGATGCGACTCGTGCCGAAGCGCCTGGGCCTCAGCCGGCTTCCGATCCGGCGTGGTCGCGCGGTGCAGCCCACGGGTAGCGACGTCTGGATCTTCACGGGGTGCGTGATGGACGCGTGGCAGCGTGCCACGCACCGCGCCACCCAGCGCGTCGTCGAATCGACGGGCGCGACATGCGCTGTGGCCGGTCGAGGCGGCGACTGCTGTGGTGCCCTGCATGTGCACGCCGGCCTGCACGACGCCGCCCGACGGCTCGCCATGCGCACGATGGCGAGCATGCCCGGCGACGCGGACGTGCTGGTCAACTCGGCCGGTTGCGGTGCACAGATGAAGGACTACGGCCACCTGGTCGGCACAGACGCTGCGAGAGAGTTCTCCAGTCGTGTCCGCGACGTGCACGAGTGGCTCGCCGAGCGTGTCGACGAGCTTCCCACGGCCGACTCGACCCGGCCGCGCCCGGCGATCATCGTCCAGGACCCGTGTCACCTCCGGCACGTGCAGAAGGCGCACCTGCCGGTTCGTACCGTGCTCGGCCGCTATGCCGACATCGTCGAGCTCGACGACGACGGCTTGTGCTGCGGTGCGGGTGGCGCGTATTCGGCACTGCAGCCGAAGCTCGCCGGCGATATTCGGGCGCGCAAGCTCGAGTCGATCGAGCGCGCATCGCAGCGTTCGTCTGCCACGGTCGTGGCCAGCGCGAACCCGGGGTGCTCGATGCACCTCGCTGCAGGTGGGGCGACGGTCATGCACCCGATCGACATCGTCGACGACCTCATCGCCGGCACGCGATGAGTGACATGTTCGATTCGTTGGCTGATCGCCTCGACGCGATCTCCGAGGACATCGCCGACGCGGCGCTGGCGGACCTCAAGTCATCGGTGCGGCGCGGCGACGCGAAGCGCTCCGGGACCGAGCGAACCCTAACCCAGGCTCGGCGTGCGGTGGACAAGGCTGCCCACCTGCTCCGCGCCATCGGCGAAGATGCCGGGGCCGCATCGAGCTCAGACGAGCTCGACTGAATCCCCGACCTCGATCGGGCCACCCGTGACGACCGTGGCGTAGACGCCCACGTTCTGATCGAGGTCGCGGACGATGTGCCGAAGCACGGAGCGATCGGCGGGAAGATCGTCGGCGAACTCACGGGTGACCGCGACGCAGCGCGGGCACCGTGATCCGATCTGCAACGTGGTCGCGCCGATCCGCAGCTGACGACCCGCCCAGTCGAACTCGGGATGGCCGTCGATGTCTCCGGTGTCGATCACCATCGACGGGCGGAAGCGACGTTCGTCCACAGCGGACGCCGGCAGCGCCGCCCGGATGCTGCGCACCGCGCTGGTCGACATGAGCATCAACGGGTACACGTCGTAGTAGTTGCCCGGCGGGTACTCGAACTCCATGATCTCCGGCGGGAACACCGAGAAGTCGGGCAGCGGTTCGTCGTCCAGCCGCCCGAAGATGGAGCGCAGCTCGACCATCAGGTCCTCGCTGTCGGGTGCTCCACGGCGGTAGAAGTCGAGGTCCGTCGCGGGCTGCTTGCTCCACATCGAGACCGGGTGGCCCACCGCGGCGCTGAGCCGTTCGTTGATCGTCGGATCCGTGGACGCCAACTCCGAGCCGTCGGGAAGGGTGACCATCGTCCGCCCGTCGGGCGCGACAGCAGCTGCCAGACGAGACAACCCGGCGATCTTGCGCGCGCTGGCGATCGCACTCCGCTGCTCGTCGCGCAGCGCCCACATCCGGTCGCCGACGATGCCGTTCTCGGCCAGCTCGGCGCGAGCCACGCGGCCGCCGAGCATCGACTTCACGGGATAGGTCCAGATCTGGTCCAACCTCATGACGCACCCTCCGCGACGGCATATGTGTTCAACGTGTCGATCAGCAGGCGGAGGTCGCCGAACCCGTGCTTGGCGAAGGCAAAGCCGATCCGTTGGAACTCGACACGGTCGTTCTCCTTGACCTCGATCGGCAAGGGCTTCAGCCGGGTGATGCTGCCGGAGGTGCAGAGGAAGCCGAACGTCGCGTTCAACGCCGACAGCTGGGCGTCGTCGGGTGCCCGCTTCATCCGCAGCACCAGCTGATCGCCGACGTAGCGCATGCTGTCGTAGTTCGCGTAGAAGTGGTCGATCGCCTCGACGGCTGCCTCGCACGTGTCGGTGATCGTGTACAGCTTGGTGTCCGCAGCGGCCACCAGGCCACGGGCGACGAGCTGCTCGTCGACGAACTCGGCCACACGCTCCCAGTACGGATCGCCCGGCGTGTCGAGGAACACGATCGGCACGGGCACGCCCTTGCCGGTCTGGGTCAGTGTGAGCAGCTCGAACATCTCGTCCAGCGTGCCGAAGCCGCCGGGCAGGCACACGAACGCGCTGCTCTCCTTGACCAGCATCAGCTTGCGGGTGAAGAAGTACTTCATGCTGACGTACTTGGCGTCGCCGGCGATCACCGGGTTGGCGCCTTGCTCGAACGGCAGGCGGATCGCGACTCCGATGCTCTGCTCGCGGCCGGCCCCCTCCATCGCCGCCTGCATGATCCCGGGTCCAGCACCCGTGATGACCATCCAGTCGTTCTTGGCGAGGCGTGCCGCGACCTCCCGAGCCTGGGAGTAGAGCGGGTCGTCGAGCTTGGTCCGTGCCGACCCGAAGATCGTCACCTTGCGCCGACCGCGGTAGGGGGCGAACACGTCGTACGCGTCGCGCATCTCGACGACCGCCGACGCCGCGATCTTGAGGTCGAGGGTCGCGGGATGATCCGCGATCATCCCGGCCGACGCCCGCAACAGCTCCTCCGCCAAGCGTCGATCGGAGGCGGGCGCGAGGACGTCGAGCAGCTGTTGGACCGCTGCACTCACCTCGGCAGAGAGGTCGGGAGTCACGCGCAGCACCCTACGCCAGCCGTCTGATCCGATGGATCTCGACGGCACCGGAAAGTTTCAGGGTTTTTCGCCACGCCCCGTCATGACAGGCAGGTGGCTCACTTGTGTACCGGTGACGACCCGAGCCTCCCCGTGGGTCGTCCCCATCGAGCGGGAAACCCGACGGCCCCTTGCCTGCCGCCGGGTGCTCACAAAACGGTTGGCGCCGGCGGAAGGTGTCAGCCACCGAGGTTTCGTGGGTGGTGCGAGCGGGCACCACCCACGAGCCTCACGTCACGCCACCGGGCGCAGTGACTCGGCTGCGGGCATCAGGGCCCACTCGAGGAACTGGCTCACGTTGTCGGCGATGTGGAACGTCATCACGTCACGGACCCGCTGGGGCACGTCTTCGATGTCGTCCTCGTTGCGTCGGGGCAGCACGACCTCGGTGACGCCCGAACGATGGGCCGCGAGCACCTTCTGCTTGACGCCACCGATCGGGAGCACCTTGCCCTGCAGGGTGACCTCGCCCGTCATCGCCAGCTCGGGCCGCACGTGGCGGCCGGTGAGGGCCGACACGAGCGCCGTCGTCATCGTGACGCCGGCCGACGGGCCGTCCTTGGGCACGGCTCCGGCGGGGACGTGCACGTGGATCTTCTGGTGCAATGAGGACTCGTCCAGACCGAGTTGATCGAGGTGCGCACGCACCCACGACAGCGCGATCTGGGCAGACTCCTTCATCACGTCGCCCAGCTGGCCGGTCAGCGTGAGGCCGGGCTCACCGGGGCTCGTCGAGACCTCGATGAACAGCACGTCGCCACCGGCGCCGGTGACCGCAAGACCCGTGGCCACACCGGGGTTGTCACGCACGCGATCGGCGACCTCGTGATGCACCTTGGGGCGGCGCAGGTAGCCGGTCAGGTCCGTCTCGTCGACGACGATGGGTGACGTTGCCGCCGTGGCGGTTCGTGTCGCGATCTTGGCCGCCACCTTGCGCAGCAGCGTGCCGAGCTCGCGCTCGAGGGAGCGGACACCGGCCTCGCGGGTGTACCCGCTGATGATGCCGCGCAGCGCCTCATCGGTGATCGTGATCTCGTCGGGCCGCAGACCGTTGCGCTCGATCTGGCGTGGCAGCAGGTGATGACGGGCGATGACCAGCTTCTCGTCCTCGGTGTAGCCGTCGAGGAGGACGACCTCCATCCGGTCGAGGAGCGGTGCAGGGATGGTCTCCAACGTGTTCGCGGTGGCCAGGAAGACGACGTCGCTGAGATCCAGCTCGACCTCCAGGTAGTGGTCGCGGAACGTGTGGTTCTGAGCCGGGTCGAGGACTTCCAGCAACGCCGCAGTCGGGTCACCGGACCAGCCGCCGGCCGAGATCTTGTCGACCTCGTCGAGCAGCACGACCGGGTTCATCGACTTGGCCTCGCCGATCGCCCGCACGATGCGCCCGGGTTGAGCGCCCACGTACGTACGGCGGTGACCACGGATCTCGGCCTCGTCACGGACGCCGCCGAGGGCGACGCGGACGAAGTTGCGGCCCATGGCGCGAGCCATGGACTCGCCCAGCGAGGTCTTGCCGACCCCGGGAGGGCCGGCGAGCAAGATGATCGCGCCGTCGTTGCGACGGGTGCCGCCGGATGGCGCGGCGTCGTCAGATGCCTCGGACACGTCGGCCCGCTCGGTGCGCAACTTGCGCACGGCGAGGAACTCGACGATGCGGTCCTTGACGTCGTCCAACCCGGCGTGGTCGGCATCCAGCACGGCGCGTGCTGCGGTGATGTCGACCTGCTCGTCACTGCGCACCGCCCACGGCAGGTCGAAGACACGATCCAGCCAGGTGCGGATCCAGCTCTGCTCGGGGCTCTGCCCGCTGGTCCGCTCGAGCCGCTCCAGCTCGCGCAGCACCGCCGTTCGGACGCCGTCGGGCACCCGGTTGCCGAGCTCGTCGAGCTTGGCCCGGTAGTCCTCGGTGGAGGCATCTTCCTCCCCGAGCTCCTTGCGGATGGCGGCCATCTGCTGGCGGAGGAGGTAGTCGCGCTGCTGCTTCTCCATGCCCTCGGTGACGTCGTCGCGGATCTTCGCGCTGACGTTCAACTCGCCGAGGTAGTCCTTGGCCCAGGAGACGACGAACTCGAGCCGGGCACCGAGCTCGGTGAGCTCCAGCACGGTGAGGCGTTGATCCGCGCTGGCGTCTGACCAGCCGGTGATCGCGTCGGCCAGTTCTCCGGGGTGCGATGTCGTGCGCAGGATCTCGGGGAGCCGGCGCGACCGACGGGCTTCGGCGATGCCTTCGGCCAGGGCCCGCAGCTCGCGTCCCATGGCGTCGATGCGCGGTGTGGGGCGGGCCTCGGTGAGCGGTTCGACGTGCATCCAGCGGCCGCTGCGCTCGCTGGCGACCTCATCGACCACGAGGGCGCGTTGGAGGGTGCGGACGATGATGACGAGAGTGCCGTTGGGGAGCTCGGCCGTCTGCTCGATGTGGCCGATGACGCCCACCCTGGTGGTGCGTCCGTCCACTTCGGGCAGCAGCAGGAGCTGGTTGTCCGAGTCCGCGGCGGCGGCCGTGGCCGTGCGTGCGGCGTCGGAATCGAGGGTGATAGTGACCACGGAGCTGGGGAAGGCGACGGCCTCCGGCAGAGGGAGCACGGGGAGTGTGGTAGCGGTGATGGATGGATCAGCCATGAGCGGAACGGTACAGACTTGCATTTGGAAAGCAACCAAATGCTGAGTCGCTGTGACTCAAGGCAGGTGAGTCGCTCGGCGGGAATAGAACCGGCCCCCGGCGTGTTCGGCGCCGGCCTCGGTCCGCCACGTCTGGCACGGCGTCATCGCAGTACCTTTGCCCGGTGATCAAGGGCTTCTCGCACATCCAGCTGGTCGTGTCCGACCTCGATGTCAGCCTGCCGTGGTACGCCACCGTCCTCGGGATGGAGCCACTCACCAGGGGCACGTTCAGCGGCGGCGACTACGCCGCGCTGCGCAGCTCATCGGGACGATTCGTCGTCGGTCTCCAGACGGGCCCGGTGGCGGTGGAGCCTGGGTCGCTGATCGAGCACGTCTCGTTCGCGGTCGAGGACCTCGCCGACCTGCACCGCCACCGAGACGCCATCGTCGCTGCGGGCATCGACTCCAGCGAACTGATCGAAGAAGCCGCCAGCTGGAACTTCCGCTTCCTCGACCCGGACGGTCTCTGGGTGGAGCTCACCGCGTCCAAGTGACTGCGGCGGCCGAAGGGTTCTCAGTCGGCGGAGAGCTCCGTGGCCTTGGCCTGCAGCGCGTCGATCAACTCGTCGAAGCTCTTCTGGAACGACGACACGCCTTCGCGCTCCAGGGTTTCGCCGACGTCGTCGGTGTCGACGCCGACCACCGCGAGCTGCTCCCACGCGAACAACGACGCCTCGACGTCTGCATCGACCCGGCGAGCCAACGTGCCATGGTCGGCGAACGCCTCGAGCGTGGCGTCGGGCAGGGTGTTCACCGTGTGCGGCCCGATCAGCTCGTCGACGTACAGCGTGTCCGGGTACGCGGGGTTCTTGGTGCTGGTCGAGGCCCACAGCGGCCGCTGCACGCGAGCCCCTTTGGCCTCCAGCGCTTCCCAGCGCGGTCCACTGAAGGTCTGCTGGAAGAGGCCGTAGGCGAGCTTGCCCTGCGCGACCGCGCCCTTGCCGCGAAGCGCCAGGGCCTCGTCGGTGCCGATCGATTCGAGCCGGCGATCGATCTCTGTGTCGACCCGGCTGATGAAGAAGCTGGCCACGCTGGCGACCTTGGAGAGATCGGCACCGTCGGTGGTGGCGTACTTCTCGAGACCGGCGATGTAGGCCTCCATCACCTTCTCGTACCGATCGAGGCTGAAGATGAGGGTGACGTTGATGCTGCGACCCTCGCTGATCATCGCCTGGATCGCCGGGAGGCCTTCCTCGGTGGCGGGGATCTTGACCATCACGTTCTTGCGGCTGATCCGCTGGTGCAGGTCGCGTGCCGCGCTCTCGGTGCCCGCGGCGTCGTGGGCGAGGCTCGGCGCGACTTCGACGCTGACGTAGCCGTCGAGACCGCTGGTCGCGTCGTAGACCGGCTCGAGGATGTCGAGCGCGCTGTTGATGTCCTGCAGCACCATGGACCAGTAGTCGTCGACCACCGGATGCTCGGCGCCCTTGACCAGTTCACTGAACTGGGCGTCGTAGTCGGGTGAGCCCTGGATCGCCTTCTGGAAGATCGTCGGGTTCGAGGTCAGGCCGCGCACGCCGCGATCGACCAGCGCCTGCAGCTGCCCGGACGTGATGTAGCCACGCTTGAGGTTGTCCAGCCACGGGCTCTG
>JAOBWO010000323.1 GCA_025463415.1 Acidimicrobiales bacterium
CACCGACGGGTGCCGCAAGCTGTCACGAGCGATGAGATCGGTCAGCTGGCCACAACCGTCAACCACACACTCGCCCGCCTCGACACCTCCGTCGAACGACAGAAACGTTTCGTCGCCGACGCAAGCCACGAACTGCGCGGGCCGCTCGCAGCACTCCGCGCCGACCTCGAGATCTCGGTCACCCATCCGCAGCGAACGAACTGGGTGACCGTCGCGAACGACACCCTCGGCGACGTCGAACGGCTTCAACGCCTGACGGAGGACCTGCTGACGCTGGCCCGCACCGACACCGAACTCTCGCAGAGCTACGAGCTCGTCGACCTCGCGGAACTCACCATCCGTCTCGTGGCCGATGTGCGGCTCCCGGGAATCGCGATCAGGCTGCACGACCTCGACACCCCCGCAACACTCAGAGGCGACGAGGACCAGCTCCGCAAGCTTGTCCGCAATCTGCTCCACAACGCCCAGGAGCACGCCGACACACAGATCGACATCACGGTCCAGCGCCAGCCAAACCTTCTCCGATTGACCGTCGCTGACGACGGCCCCGGCATACCCGCCGCCGACAGGGCGCGAGCACTCGAGCCGTTCGTGCGACTCGACGTCGCCCGAACCCGGGACACCGGAGGAACCGGCCTCGGGCTCGCCATCGTGGCAGGCGTCGTCACAGCACACCACGGCAACATCCGCATCACCGACACCGAACCGCACGGGGCGACGATCATCGTTGAGCTACCCACCCAGCCACCCACACGAGCCTGAATCCCACCAAGCACCACCACCGGCAACGCGTCGGAGCTTGGGATCGGCACCAAGTCGTTGCGCAGTTGGTCGAGTACGCCGAAATCGACGTTTCGCCTGAGGTACGGTCCGGCTTGGTGGTCTATTCGCGGTCTGACATCGACCACGAACGCGCCGGTGAGTGGCGTCTCGCGATCGAGCTGGGGGTGATCGTGGCGAGCAGGGCGATCAGCAGAGCCGCCGCGGTCATGATCGCGATCTGCCGAACGGGCAGGTGGTTGACGTGGATCGCGTCGAGTTGGTCGACGAAGGCGTCCCAGAGTCGGGCTGAGCTGATGACGCCGACGGGCAGACCGATCACCAGTCCGCTGACGACGATGGAGCAGGCATGCCATGCGATGGTCGATGTCAGCTGTTGGTCGCTGAAGCCGAGTGTTCGCAGCACGGCGAGGTCGTGGCTGCTCCTGCGGACCGATGCAACGAGTGCGACGGCGAGCGCTGTGGCGGCGATGGCTGCCAGGAGGATGGCCACGAGCAATGGTGTGTCTCCGAGCGACGTGGCACTGACGATCTCTGACGGGCGTTGAGCGGTGAGCACATCGAGTCCTTGGTCTGCGGCCAACGGCGTGGTGACGCCACAAGGCGCTGTACGGCCGCCGGGTCCGCGCCGTCGCGAAATCTGATGAACGCGAGAGAAGGCCCCGGTGAGCCGGGTAGGCCATTCACCACTCCGGGTACGTGTTCGGGCGCGACGATCGCCCCGAGTCCGAGCGAAGGGTGAAGGACGTGCTGACCGCCGATCGAGGGGAGCGTCGCGATGCCGACGATCCGGAGGGCGCGCGGGCTGGCGATCGCTCCGATCCTGACGACATCTCCGATGTGGGCGTCGAGCGCGTCTGCTGTTGCAGCACCGAGGACGATCTCGTCTGTCTGCGCGAGAAATCGACCGCTCAACAACGATGGATGCACATCCGCTGAGGGCGACATGCCGAACAATGGGACGTCGACCCCATTGATGAGGTCATCGCCGACGGCGGCGGCAGACCAGTGCTCGATGTCTGTGTCGCCGTCGAGGATGGAGGCGCTCTGCTCGGCGTCGAGCTGGCCGAAACCTTGTCCGGCGCGGAGTGCGACGTCCCAGTTCCATCCATAGAGGCGCGGATCATGCGTCAACGACCGGACGTTGGAGGCGAAGCCGAGTGCGACGACGAGCATGGCCACTGCGATGGCGGTGCCGGCAATCACGGATCGCATCGGCACGCGGCGCGATTGTCTGCTCCCTTCGAAGCTCATCCTGAGTCCGGTCGTGAACGTCGGTGAGCTACTCGCGAGAACCGCCCGGTTCAACACGCGCGAGTGCCGAGGGTGCGTGCGATCACGCGTATGCGTCGTGGGTCGCGAGATGACCACTGCCCCGGCGATTGCCGCAGCGACGATCATCGCGATCACGCCGAGACCGATCACGGCAACATCGATGTCGACGCCGCCTGAGCCGTCGAAGGATCCCGCGGGTCCGAGCGGCATCAACGGAGATCCGACGATCGCGACGATCACCGCGGTCGCCGCCGCGCCAACGATGGCCATCGCGGGAAGCACGACCGACGCCACCCTCACGCCTCGAGGTGATCCGCCCAAGGCGACAACGAGATCGTTGTCGCTCGCGTCGCGCCGAAGGAGACGCGCCAGAGCCATCGCGCCGATCACGGTCGCGACTCCGGCTGCAATGACACCGAGGACCGCGAGTGTGATCGACAGGGGACGCAGGCCGCGTCGAGCGCTGGCGCGATCCACCGAGATGTAGTGGATGTCGACGCTGCCCGGATCCGTGTACGTGGCGAGATGTTGCCTGATCGTCTCGGCATTCGTGTCGACATCTCCGAGTTGCAAGTACTGAAGGTTGTAGAAGGCGCCATCGAGAGCCGTCGCGGTGAACGCTGGTGTGAGCAACATCCGCGGTGTGCGGTCTGCGTCATCCTCGATGATCTGGTCGGGGAACGCTCCGATGCCGACCACCGTGACATGGGTCGGATGCTCGATCGTTGGCGCCGAGCCGTCGAGTGCCGCGACGGACACAATGCCGATGTCGAGCTGCTGGCCGATGTGGTAGCCGTAGCGCTGTGCGGCAATGTCGTCGAAGGCGATTTCGTTCGCATTGCGCTGGTCTGGGACACGTCCTCGAGATGCGACGAAGCGGTCGTGGTCGAAGAAGGCGCCGTCGTAGGAAGCGACTCCCTCGGAGAACTGAGTCATGTCCGGGACGCCGTCAACGACGACGACCACCTGCATGCCGAGGTACGTCCTGGCGCTGATCACTCCAGCTGATCTGGCGACCTCGTTGTTGCGCGCGGGATCGAACCCGTCTTGGCTGATCGAGATGTCCGACGAATCCACCGAACGGAGATAGTGGTCATAGGACGACTGTGTCCGGCGAGCACCTGCCAGAGCGAACAACGCCGCACCCATCAACAACCCGATCAGTGCCGCGGCGATGACACAGTCACGCCATCGGCGCCCGATCCTGTGCTGGACGATGAACCACAGCCAGCTCATCCCTTCCCTCGACACAACATGCAGGAGCCGCCGTCGCTCACTCGCCGAGGGTACCGCGCGACTTTCAAGGACAACAGGGTGCAGTCTTCGGCCGAGAAGTGGTGCTGGCACCACTCAGTCATGTGTGCCGATCTGAGCGGCGGATCACCCAAGCAGCGCGAGCGCGGGCTCGGCAATCGTTTCCGCCGGACCGAACATTCGGTCGTCGACCGAGCCGGCCGCGAACCAGGTTGCGTCGCGATCGCCGGTTGCGGGGCGAGCAGCACAAGTCCCGTGACTATCGCAACCTCTCGACGCGTCAGGCGTCCGAGTCGGAGTTTGGTGGACCGGCGAGAACCCGCGGCCTGTACTCGAGCAGCTGGATGCGCCCGTCGAACGTGCGATTGTCCGTCATGTCGAGGGCCACGTCGGGGTAACCGTCGTAGATGCGTTCCCGGCCGGTGCTGCCCGTTATCACAGGGAAGACGACGACCCGGAAGCGGTCGACGAGGCCAGCACGCAACAACGCGCGGCAGAGCGAGAGGCTGCCCATCGTGCGCATCGACGTCGAGCCTGTGGTCTTCATTCCTCTGACCGCCTCGACTGCGTCTCCGGACACGAGTTGCGTGTTGGGCCACGAGAGCGGCGCTTCGAGTGTGTTCGAGAACACGACCTTCGAGAGGCCGGCCAAGCCCTGTGTCCCCGGTTCACCGTCGGCGGCGAAGCCGGACATCAGCCGGTACGTGTTTGCGCCCATCAGCACGAGATGGTCCGCTGCCGGATCTTCGTCGAGCGACGCGAGGTACTCCGGTCCTTGGAGTCCCCACCAGCCCGGCCAGCCGTCTGCGGCGCCGTAGCCGTCGAGTGAGCTGATGAAGTCGACGAGTAGTTCTGGCATGTCCGTTGTCTCCTTGAGTCGCCGCCGGTGGTTCAGTGGCGGGCGGGTCGGTAGATGAGTTCTTGTGTGCGACCGCCGAGCGTTCGGACTTCGACGAGATCGAGGTCGAAGTCGTCGGCGCCACCGAAGACCGGCGTGGTACCGGTCCGTCCGGAGATGACCGGATAGACGGTCGCCTTTCCCCAGTAGCCACCCCAGTCACCGCTGGGTCCGTACGAGCCGTAGCCGTCGAGGGTCGAGAACACGTCGAACGTGTCGGTCGCGGTCATGTCGTCTCCTTGTCTTACCGTTGGTTCCCTGCCGTGTTGACCGATAAACGCACTTTGCCGGTCATAGTCATCGGATGGTGGTTGACTGGTGAGCGATGAAGGTCAGATCGTCGAGCGCTGGCTGTGAAGCGACCAGCGGACCGCAGCTCGAGCCAGGCGGCCGACCGCCGGCGCCCGGGCCGCTCGCGCTCGTTCAACGCTTCGTCAACACATGGAACCGGGACTTCCCCGTGGAATCCGACCAACTGCGCGACGCACATGCCGCAACGACATGGCTTCAGGAGAACGGCTTGATCGGCGATGTGGCCGAACCGTCCGTCCTGACGATCGACGAAGTCGACATGCTGCGCGACCTGCGCGAGGCGATCCGCGGCCTTGCCTCGGCCAACGTCACCGGCTCGCCCGACCCCGCTGAGCTGCGGACGATCAACGACGCAGCGGCTGCTGCGCCAATCTCGTTCATCACTCGCGACGACGGCGGCATCGTGATTCGAGCTGGCTCGCGAGGGTCACAGCACGCGATCGGAACGCTCCTCGCGATCATCCACGACGCCCAGATCGCGGGTGACTGGGCCCGTCTGAAAGGCTGCCGTGAATGTGCGTACGCCTTCTACGACCAGTCCAAGAACCGCTCGGCGACCTGGTGCGCCATGTCCGTGTGCGGTAATCGGGCGAAGAACCGCGCCTATCACCAACGACGACGTGAGCGGACATGACCAACTCCCGGGGACGGGTCAGGAGTTGGTGAGGAACGACGTCGCGGTCATCGGCACTGAGAGGCCGGCTTGTCCTGCGCCTTCGGGTGGCCGGGCCGTCGCACATCTGCGGATCACGGTTGTCGTCAGAACCCGGCGCCACCGGACTGGGGAGGCGACGTGGTCGCCGGCGTCGTCGCACTGGACGGTGTCGTGACGGCGGGGGGCGTGTTGCCGTTGGCAGGTTTGGCGGTCGATCCGCAACCCACACCGACGACACCCAGCATCGCAACGCACGCGATTGGCGCGATTCGTTGAGCGACCTTCCTTGCGGACGAACACTTCATTGGTCTCATCTGGTTCTCCTCTAGCAATCTTCCTCGGAGGTAGGTCCGAGTCGGCTTGTTGAATCATTTGGTGCAAGAGCTTTGGGGCGATGTGACAACGCTCGTTCCGCGAGCGCGTCGAGGCTGAATCGGCCGGCGCCCAGCAGAACGACCACGAGCGCAAGCGCGGCGAGCGCCAGGTTGAACTCGTAGCCCGGAGGCACCTTCTCCGAGTCGATCCCCCTGGACCAGGTCACGGTGATCATCGCCACGACCATGTCGACGAACAACGCAACCCCGGCGACCCGTGTGCCGAGACCGACTGCAATCGCAATCGCGCCGCCGAATTCGATGACGCCGCCGACAACAGCAAAGAAGCCGCCGGGATGGAGATGCGCTGTGTTCGAGAAAAAGCGCGCGGTCTCGTGAATGCCCGGACCGTCGAACCACCCGAACAGCTTTCCCGAGCCGTACCAGAAGAAGATCCATGCGAGAGCGATTCGCACCGCGACGAGGGCGCCAGCGACGGGAACATCGGCCTGGCGCGTGCTGACCAGGGCCGCCAACCACGCCTGAGCACGGGACTGTTGCACTGGTGGCGGCACGGTCGCCATCACGCCACCCCTCGATCTTGGGCGATGCCTCGGCCGGCGGCCTCCTGTGGGTCGGCGTCGTTCATCGGGCGGAATGGCGCGACCAGCTGAGCGGCGAAGACCGCGAGGTGACGCGGGCGCACGTCTGATTGTTCGACGATGAGCGGTCGACCAGGCAGTCCCGTGTCGGTCCGGATCGTTTCGTCCGTCGCAAACACGGCGCGGTGGAACAGCTGGTCCCAGATCGTCAGCGCGAAACCGAGGTTGACGTCCTGGGGACCATCCAACTTGTGGTGAATGCGGTGGAAGTTCGGACTGACGAAGATCCGGTCCAGCGGCCCGAAACCAAGGTTCGTGTTCGAATGCGCGAACGCCACGACGAGTGCGTAAACGACCAGGAAAGCCGTCGACATCGCACCGTTGGCCAGTAGCACGATGGCCGGAACCAGGGCGAAGAGGTACGAGACGTGAATGAACGGATGCGTTCGAAAAACGGTCAGCACGCTCATGTCCTCTTGGGAGTGATGCAGCTCGTGGAAGCGCCACAGCACGCGAAGGCGATGGTTCGCGAGATGAACGAACCAGTTGCACCAGTCCATCGCAACGAAGATCACCGCCGTCGCTGCCCATCGCGGCACGGCACCGCTTCTCGGCAGAACAATCCACGGCAGAGCCGCGCGAGCGACCTCGGAGAACGAGAGGCTGAGCGCCGTGACGAGCGGAACGACAAGCGTCGCGTTGAGGATCGCGAAGAGGAAATCTTGGCGATGACCGCGCGCGATGAGCGATCGCCGCTGCGCCGGCCGAACCCGCTCCACGACGAGAAAGACGCCGATGAACAGCAGGCACGCGGGACCGATCACGGTGACGCGGAGACGCGACATCGAGTTCGAGAAGCTTGCGCCGCCGAAGTGACGCGACAGACCGAACCCGACGAGGGCCGCGGCGACGGCCGCAACCGCGAGCGCAGGCAGGTAGACACGCGACGACAGCGGGCGGCGTCGCCGGTCGGTCCCGGGCTCGTTCCGGCGAGCTTGCGCGGAGGATGCCAGATCAGCTGGCACATCGACAACGCTCATGGCAACCCCCAATATGTGAGCACTCGTGTGTCACATACGCATGAGCTGGGCAATCGGATTTTCACGAGTCGTTCCAGCCACACCGAGGAGGGCGCGCGCCCTCCTACTGAACGTGAGCCAGGGGCATCACCGTGGCGTGTCCGCTTGACCCGTGGAGCATTTGTGGATTCGCTTTGGGCGGCTTGCGCTAGTTCTTCTTCAGTTCCTCTGCGAGCATGACCAGGATTCCGCTCGGGCCTCGTAGGTACGTGAGCTTGTACGAGTCCCCGTAGGTCGCCACCCCTCGCAGCGGCTGGCAGCCGTGCTTCGCTGCAACCTCGAGGGACCGCTCGATGTCGTCGACCGAGAAGGCAACTCGGTGCATGCCGATCTCGTTCGGCTGTGTGGCCGCCGTCTCGATCGCCTCGGGATGGATGTACTCGAAGAGTTCGAGACGACCGTTGCCGTCGGGCGTCTGGAGCATGGCGATCTTGGCATGGTTGCCGTCAAGGCCGACCGCCGTGTCGGTCCACTCTCCGCTGACTGTGTCACGGCCGACAACGGTGAGCCCAAGGTCGACAAAGAAGGCGATGGTCGCTTCGAGGTCGCGCACCGCGATACCAACGTTCTCCAGCTTGATAGGCATGCAGTGCACCCTACAAACATGCCGTCGCGAGCCCCTGGACGTGACCGATGCGCGTGCTTGAGACTGGTCGCTGCCGCGATGCTTCGTGTCGAGCGTCGGTGAGGTTCCGGTCGGGTTGCTCGAGAAGCACCAACGTTCTTGCGCCGATGGCGCGGAGCGGGCATCGGTGTTCTCAGTGGCTGTGCCGGTGGTGGATGTCGGGAAGGTGAGCGTGTTCGTGGGTGATGGCACGGTGCCGGTGTTCGGTTCCTGAGAGGACTTCGATTGCGCCGGGAGCGTGGTGCGGGTCACCGATGTCGATGGCGTGTGCGTGGATCATCGCCGTGTGGAGGTGTCGGTGGCCGTGGTGTGCTGATCCGACGATGACGACGCCGACGAGCGACACCATGAACGCCACGATGACCGTCGACGTGAGCCGGTCCCCGTTGATGGGCCAAGCAAGTACGGCTCCGATGAACGGGGCGAGAGCAAAGATGGTTTGCCCACGTGCGGCGCCAACGAGGCGGGCACCTGTGATCCACATCGTGATCGAGATCCCGTATCCGACCGCACCGACGGCGAGCGCCGCAGCGATCAGATCGACGCGTGGGAACCCGTCGAGCACGAGCCCGAGCGCGAGATTCACCGAACCGGCAACGAAGCCTTTGGCCACGGTGATCTGGGCAGGGCTGTAGCTGTCCAGGCTGGCCGTGATGGCGTTGTCGACGCCCCAACACACGCAGGTCGCGGCGACGAGGATTGCGCCGACCGCGACGCCCCCTTGCGATGCTCCAGCCAGAATCAGACCACCGACTACGACGACGACGATGCCGAACGAGGCACGCCTGCCGATGTGCTCTTGGAGCAGCACTCGAGCGAGCAGTGCGGTGGCCACAAGTTCAAGGTTCAGGAACAGCGAGACGGTGCCAGCGGGTGTTCGGTCGAGTGCGAGGACAAGCAAGATGGGAGCGACGCCACCGCCGAGGCTGACAGCCAGCAACAGACGTGATCGCTGCCCTATTGAACGGGTGGACCGTTGGTCGCGACGAGCGAACGGGACCGCCACGAGAGCAGCACCGATGTAGAGAAGTCCCGCAAGAGTCACCGAGCCGACATCTCCGACCAACAGCTTGATCGCTGGGGTCGCGGAACCGAACAGCACCGCCGCGCCAGCGCACCACGCCCACCCATGCCGCTGCGTCGCAAGGAGACCGGTCGACTCCACGGCTAAACCCTAGATCGCCTCGAGCCGCACCGAACTGCCGACCGGCGCCTCTCCCGTCGTGGTTGAGCCAATCTGGGGTGACGGAGATCGGTGACGCGGAGCGCCCGCCCCGCGTCTGGTACGAGGATCGACCAGCAAGCCACCGATCGTCCGGAAGTGGTGTGCAGTACGGTTCGCTTGGTGGCAGAACTGATGGTTGCCGGGCGACGCGTCACGTGGCGAGTCGTGGGGTCGGGGCCAGCACTGCTCGCCCCGGAGTGCAACTTCACGTGGACGTCCACTTTGATCGAGGCGATGAGCCGCGAGTTCACGGTGATTTGCGCAACGCCGACAGACTTCGGCGCAAGCGAGCGGCTCGGCGCTCCGTATCGAGTGGAGCGGTGGGCCGAGGACATGCAAGGAGTGCTCGACCACGTCGGAGTTCGGCGCTGCGGATTGTTCGGATACTCGTTCTCAGGCGTGTTCGGAGCCTGGCTCGCACAGCAGCTTCCGGACCGCATCGCGGCCGTTGCCGCCGGAGGCTTCCCTCTGCTCGGCGATTACAACGTCACTGCCGAGGACGTGCGAGGGCAGCTCGCTGCGCTGGAGACCGACCCGGGACGGTACGCGACAATCGATCGCGACAGGTTTGATCCGCAGGCGGGAATGGCGTTCTACGACGAGCTCGCCACTCTCGTTGACGATGCTTTGGTCGAGGTCTGCCCGTGCCCGCTCTACTGCTTTTGGGGCGACGAGGACGTTGACGCTGTCGGGATGGTGATGCCCAGCTCCGAACTCTCTGCCGGGCTTGCAGCACGCGGGGTCACCCATCAGATCCTCGCTGGATATGACCACGAGGAACTCAATGCTCATCTCGAGGTGGCGTGGCCCGATGCGGCTGCATGGCTCACCCGGTGTCGAGGGTGACTCGTGGTCACGGTGACTTCCGGAGGTCCTTGGCCATGGTTGTGTTGACCACGCGGTAGCCGAGTGACCTGTAGAGGTCCTGCGCTCGTTCGTTGAACCCGAAGACGTTGAGCCCGATCTCGGAGCGTCCGTTGTTCGCAGCGAGTTCTTCGGCCGCGAGCATCGCGGCTCGACCGAGGCCCTGTCCTTGACGTGGCGCGCCGGTCGCGACGCTGACGTCAGTGGCGTAGGTCTCGATCGACTCGCGAGCCCACGGGCCGAACTCGTCGGGTGTCATCGATCTGAGCGAAACCTGACTCACGTTCGCATCTCGCGAGGACATGCGAGCATGTTCGCGCGTCCAGCGGCCGGGATCCGACTGAGGGTCAGTACTTGCGGAGTGTGACGGCATATTCGCAGCCGACTTCGGCCCCCGAGCGTGCAGCGTTGCTGCGGAGGAACTGATCGGCGTCGAAGTCGCCGCCGAGACCGTCCAGGTACGCCTGGTGTGCGCCGAGCGATTGGACCGCTGCGTCCATCGTGTCGCTCACGTCGACGAAGTGCGTTGGTTCACTCGCTCCGAACGCATAGGTGGCTCGAACTCCCGACCACGCTGCGCCGACTTCGGGGAACACCCAGCGGTTGGCGGCATCGCGCACTGCGTCGATGGTCGTCAACCCGACGGCGCGGTGATCGGCGTGGTTCACGGACCCGCCAACATCCGTCTCGAACGTCATCGTCAACACCATGTCCGGTCGACGGCGGCGGATCTCCCCGGCGATCGCGCGGCGCAGCTCGATCCCGCCGGTGACGGTCCCGTCGGGCCAGCGCAAGAACTCGACATCGGTCACGCCGACCAGTGCCGCGCCAGCCCGCTCCTCGGTTTCCCGACGTGGACCGCATTGTGCGGGATCGAGAGCGTCGATCCCGGCCTCCCCGCTGGTCACCAGCAGGTACGTCACGGTCTTGCCCTGAGCGGTCCAGCGAGCGATCGCACTGGCCGCGCCGTACTCGAGGTCATCGGGATGCGCAACGACTGCGAGGCCGCGCTCCCAATCCTCCGACAACGGCTCCATCACTGCACCGTACCGTCGCCGGAGAACGCGACCGAGGCCTCGACTGCGGCGCTCACGCTCCCCATGGTGCGGACGAACCGGCAAGCCGACTCGCGTGGCCGACTCACTCGACGGTTTGGTGGCCCCTGCGGCTCCACGCAGTGCCGCGTGGATTCGTACCGGAGACAGGGCTACTACCCTGGTGCCACGCGTCGATCGGGGGATCGACGCCGATCTTGGGGGTGAATGATGGCGATCGTGGACGTGGAATGGCCGACGGCATGGGTGAAGCCGCCGGAGGCGGTGCCCTTGGACGCGATCGACCTGGGCTCGATGCACGGCTTCTGGGATCAGCCCGACGCCTTCCGCGACGGCGCGTTCTTCACGCTCCGCCACGAGCGGCCGGTGCCGTTCTTCGCAGAGCCGGAGCTACCCGGCTTCCCCCTCGGGCCGGGCTTCTGGTCGGTGACGACGTTCGACGACGTGTGGCACGTGAGCCGCAGCCCGAAGGTCTTCAGCTCGGTCCCCTCGATCGTGCTTGCGGATCAGGCGCCCGAGGTGGCCGAGTTCTTCGGGTCGATGATCGCGTTGGACGACCCGCGGCACATCCGACTACGGATGATCGTCCAGAAGGCGTTCACGCCGCGAGTGGTCGCGATGGTGGAGGATGCGGTGAAGTCGCGCACGAAGCAGATCGTGCAGCGCATGCTCGAGCGACATCCCGACGGTCACTGCGACATCGTCCGCGAGGTGGCTGCGCCGCTACCGCTCCAGATCATCTGCTCGATGATGGGGATCCCCGAGGAGGACGAGGAGCGCGTCTTCCAGTGGACGAACGTGATACTCGGCGAGTTCGAGACGGAGGAGGATTTCAAGACGTTCGAACGCGTCGCCAACGAGATCGGGGCGTTCGGGATCGAGCTGGCCGCACGACGTCGCGGACACCCGACCGACGACCTGTCGACCGCGTTGGTGCAGGCCGAGGTCGATGGTGAGCGGCTCAGCGACGCGGAGGTCGCCTCGTTCTTCATCCTGCTCGCCGCAGCAGGCAACGAGACGACGCGCAACGCGATCACGCACGGCCTACTGGAGCTGACGCGACACACGGATCAGCGTGCGCGATGGTGGTCGGACTTCGACGGGATGTCGAAGACAGCGGTGGAGGAGATCGTCCGTTGGGCGTCGCCCGTCATCTACATGCGGCGCCGTGTCATGGAAGACACCGTGGTCGGCGGCCAGCAGATGCGGGCCGGCGACAAGGTGGCGATGTGGTACGCCTCGGCCAACCGCGACGAAGCGCACTTCGCCGACCCGTACCGCTTCGACCTGTCACGTGATCCCAACCCGCAGGTGGGATATGGCGCGGGCGGGCCGCACTTCTGCCTCGGGGCCAACCTCGCCCGACGCGAGATCACGCTGGCGTTCCGCGAGCTGCACGAGCAAGTCCCGGACATCCGCGCCGTCGGCGAGCCGGACATGCTGCTGTCACCATTCATCCACGGGATCAAGCGGCTCGACTGCGAGTTCACTGCGCGCTGATCGTCCCGCGCAGGTCAGCGTGGAGCGTCTGCGCCTCCTGTCTGATCAGCGGGCCCGGGTGGCCCGTTCAGTCATCGCTCACACGGACCTGCCGGCGAAGGCGGCGATGACCTGATATGCGTCGGCATCGGCAGGTGCAGGTTGCTCGGGACCAAAAGCGTCGCCGCGCTTGTCGTCGGTCATGGACGAGGTCATGAACGCGTGACCCACCTCCGCCACCTCCGGGTCGAGTTCGGCGGTCGAACCGCCCAGGGCCGTGGTGAGGTCGTAGGTGTGAACGGCGAGTTCCGCGGCGACCATCCCTTCCGGAAACGCACTGTCGCTGGCAGCGAGTGCCTCGACCATCGCTCGACCATGTTCGTCGAGCGCCGACGCGGGATCGTCGTAGTGGGTCGAGCTCGTCCAGTCGGGTTGGCCACCTCGCGCCATGGTGGCCATGCCCACGACGCTGTTGACGATGTGGTCACTCAGGTTGGCCACGGTCCACTCCGAACACGGGGTCCGTCGCTCGGCGTCCTCGGGCGTGAGAGTGTTGAGAAGGGCGCCGAGCTGGTCGAGCCCACGGGTGACGGTCGAGGTGGTCATGAGCCATGTTGACCCGCGGGTACGCCGCCCGCAAGCCCCGATCGTCGGAAACGGCGGCAAACCAAGGGCGACGTTGATGATCTCGAATCCGAGAGCTTGATGGGCGTGAATGACGTTTGTGCGTTGGGGTCGGCGTCGAGCCCGGGCGTCCTAGGGGTGGCGGTAGAACGACGCGTCGGAGGCAGGCAGCGGTTGCCGACCGCGGATGCCGGTCTTCTGACGGAGGGAGGCGGTGATGTCCGCGTTGCTGACGACGCTGGAACCGGGTGTGAGCTCGACACCGCGATACTTGTCCCACGCCTGCTGATGGATCAGGGTTCGGGTCAGGCGCACGCCGTCGATCATGTCCTGCATGTCCTGCGGCGCTTCGAGGTGGTTGAACACCACCGAGGGATGCGCGGTGGGATCGCGGGAGCGAAGGGTCACGGCGCCACGACTCTCCGGGCGGGAGATCCATCCAGAACTGGAAGCCGGGAACGGGGATGAGCTTGCCGTTCTTCAGTTGCCAGGGCGTCGCTTCGAGCACTACTTCGAGTCGCAGGAGCCGATCGAGGCGCTGCCCTACGTCAAGGACGCCCACCGGCTCGCGTTCCGCCCCGAAGGTCGCGGCTACTCGGGCGGTGTACCGACCCTCGCCGAGCCGCTGCGGCTACAACTTCGACGTCGACCTCCGCTAGTTCGAAGGCGCCGTCTGGCCGGCACTGGCGCACCGGTTCCCGAAGTTCAACGACCCCAACGCAATCGAGATGGTCGAAGAGCTGTCGCGAAGCAGCGCAGCGCTCAAGGCTCGATGGGACCGACACGACGTGCGCCGCACCGACACCGACACCTTCACGTCAACGCCCCCGGCGGCACGGTGACGTTCAAGATGGTGATGTGGCAAGCCGTCGCCTCGCCGGGGGTCCGCTTCAGCGCCTACCTG
>JAOBWO010000429.1 GCA_025463415.1 Acidimicrobiales bacterium
GTGCCACCGATCTCGACCTCGTCCGGCAGGTCCCGGCCGGTCCAGTAGCGGATCTCCAAGTAGCGCGTGCAGCCGACGACGCGTTGGTCACTCAGCCGTCGCTGTGCGAACGGGATGACCCGCTTGGCCTGAGCGTCGGCGAGCAGGCTGGAGACGTAGCTCGTCATCGCCCCGGCCGTCTCCGGCACCGGCGTCCAACCGAAGCTGGAACGGTCCTCGTTCGCCGCCACCACGAGCTGGTGGACGTGGTCGAGCGAGAGCGGCTCGAGCTGGACGTGCCGGCCGGTCAACGTGAAGGAGTCGTCGGGGGTCATGCCCCCATTGTGTCGTCACCGATGACGATCGATGGCGCCTCGCAGATCGTCCACTCCAGCGCGGACGTGTCGAGGAACCGCTTGACGTCCTCGAACATCTCTGCCTGATCCGGCTCGGTGAGGGGCGCGTAGAAGGCGTCGGCACTGTCGAACCACTGGATCGTGACGCCGTCGTACTTCGGCTCGGGCATCTTCGAGCCGGGTGCCGGCCAGACCGACGCGTGCTGCTCGTACCGACGCACGTAGTTCGCGCACGACAGGCGCTTGATCAGCGGGCCGTGCTGGTCGTGCCAGTGGGTGAGGAACTCCTCGTGGGTGGTGCCGGGCTTGCGCTTGAGCATCGTGATCAGCTGGATCATGGTTTCTCCGTGCGGTGGATGGACGTGGACGAGTGGTGTCAGAGGCCGAGGAACGAGCCGCCGTCGCAGATGATGGTCTGGCCGGTGACGAACGCTGCGTCGTCGCCGGCGAGGAAGAGCGCGACCGATCCGATGTCGGCCTCGGGGTCGCCGACCCGGCCAAGCGGTGTGCGCGCCTCGATCGCGTCCTTCAGCGCCGGGTTGACGTCGAACGCGTTGACGAGGGCGGGCGACGCTGCCACGGGACCGATGCAGTTGACGGTGACGCCGCTCGGGCCCCACTCGCGGGCAAGGCTCTTCGCCATCGCGCGCTCTGCCGCCTTCACCGGTGAGTAGAGCGGGATGTTGGCGCTGCCCTCGACCCCACTGGGCGAGGTGAGGATGATGAACCTGCCCTGAGCGCCGGCAGCGCGCAGGTGCGGCCATGCGGCCTGACCGCAGAACAGCACCGCCCACACGCCGGTGCGGGACATGTGCTTCCAATGGCGATCCAGATCGGCGCTCTCGAGGCGATGTGGGATGCCGCCCCGGAACGCGTTGTGGACCATGATCTGCAGCCCACCGAAGCGATCCACGGTCTGGTCGACGCACGCCTGCACCGACGCACGCGACGACACGTCGGTCTCGATGCAGATCGCGCTTCCACCGGCAGATCGGATCGCCTCGGCGACTGGTTCGCCGGTGTCGGCCCGACGCGCCGCGATCACGACGTTCGCTCCTTCGGCGGCGAGACGTCGGGCGATGCCTTCGCCGACGCCCTGTCCGGCGCCCGTGACGACAGTCGTGCGCCCGGCGAGACGACCTCCGGTCGCGCTCACGCGGTCATCCAGACCCCGCCGTCGGCGGTCAGTGTGGCGCCGGTCAGGTGGTGTGCATCCGCGCCGGCGATCATCCGGATCAGCGGGACGACGTCGCCGACCACCGTGCCGGGACCGGCGAGCGCCGGCGGTGCGAGGGAGACCTCGCCGACCGCGGTCGTGTCGATGCCGAAGAGCGCCGGCGCGAGTGCGATGCAGTTGACGGTCATCCCATCCGAACCCCACTGACGCGCGGCGGACTTGACCATCACGCGGATCGCCTCGGCCGTCGCTGCCACGTGGGCGAGCGTCGGCGCGCCGGACATGCCGATCGTCGGGACGATGGCGATCAGGCGCTGGTGCTGGGCGTGATGCGCGCGCTGGAACGCGGCGATCGCCGCCTGCATCGGTTGCTCCCACGCAGCATCGAACTCGTCGTCGGTGATCTGCTCGAACGGCATCGCTGCCGTGACGATGTCGGCCACGACGACCGTCGTGGGACACCCGACCGCGATGTCGGCGGTGCGCAGCACATCGGCGAGAGGGCCGACGCCCTCGATCACGATCGTGCCGCCCCCGGCTCCGGTCCCCGTCCCCACGAAGCGGTCACCGTACCCGGTCCTGGTTTCCCGCCCGTGGTCGAGCCTCCGAGTCGGTCTTCGTGAATCTCCACGTGATGAAATTCGGCGGTCGGGCGGGGTCGGCGCGTGCCCGGTTGCCCTTCGTGAATCTCCACGTGATGAAACTCGGCTGTCGTGGGGAGTCGTTCAGCCGGAGGCGTGGGGATCGGCGCTGATCCGTTCGACGGTCGACCAACGGTCACGTCATTGGGCAACCGAACACACCGAGGGTTTCGTCACGCGGAGATTCGCAAGGCGCGGAGGAGAGGGGCCACGGGGGACCGCTGGCTCGGGCTTCGTCACGCGGAGGTTCGCAATCGGCTGGGCACGATGGGGTGCGCATGTCCGAGTTTCATCACGTGGAGATTCGCAAGCGATGGGCGGAGAAGCGTCGGGAACGCGTCGCGGGGACAGGTTTCGTCGCGTGGAGATTCGCTCAGCGCGACGTGATCCGTGTCGGGGCTGGTCTGGGTCAGCGCCAGAGCGTGCCGTTGCGGGCGGCCTCGGTGGCGGCGCCGATCGGGGAGGGGGCGCCGGCCGATGCGCGGGTGCGGCCGAACTTGGGAGCGGGCTGGGGGACGGTGACGCCGTCGACCTGGGCGAAGGTGCCGCGGTGCACGTTGTGCGGGTGGACCTGGGCCTCGGCGGGGGAGAGCACCGGTGCGAAGCAGGCCTCGGTGCCCTCGAGTAGCTCGCACCACTCCGCCCGGGTCCGGCGGAGGAAGATCGCGGTGAACCGCGCCTTGAACGCTCGCCACTGCGACTTGTCCCACTGCGGGAACTCCGCAGGGTCGAGCTGCAGGCGGGCCAGCAGTTCGGCGTAGAACTGGGGCTCGATCGCGCCGAGTGCGATGTAGCCACCGTCGGCGCATTCGTAGACCTCGTAGAAGTGGGATCCGGTGTCGATGTGGTTCGTGCCGCGCGGCCCCCACCCGCTCCCGAGCCCCGACATGAACGGCGAGGCCACCATCGCCGCGCCGTCGACCATCGCCGCGTCGATCACCTGGCCGAGCCCCGAGACCGTGCGCTCGAACGCTGCCGAGGCGACACCCAGTGCCAGCACCAGCCCTCCGCCGGCGAAGTCGCCGAGCAGGTTGATCGGGGGGACCGGCTTGTCGCCTTCGCGCCCGAGCAGCCACAGCGCGCCGGACATCGCGATGTAGTCGATGTCGTGGCCGGCGACGTGCGCCAGTGGACCCTCCTGGCCGAAGCCCGTCATCCGGCCGTAGATGATCCTCGGATTGCGCGCGCAGACGACTTCGGGACCGATGCCGAGACGCTCGCACACGCCCGGCCGGAACGGATCGATGAACACGTCGGCCTCGTCGAGGAGCGACAGCATCAGCTCGACATCGGCGGCCGACTTGAGGTCCAGCGCGATCGAACGCTTGCCGCGCATGAACGGCTTGGTGGCCCTGGGGTTGGCTTCGGTGGCGACCTCGCTCGGCCGGTCGACCGTGATCACATCGCACCCGTAGTCGGCCAGGATCATCCCGCAGTACGGCCCGGGACCTTGCCCGCCGAGCTCGATCACGCGCAAGCCGCTCAGGGGTCCGGTGGAGGCGCGAGTGGTCGCAGGTTCGGTCATCCGGTCATTGTGACCGGGCGCGGCGCGCGTCGGCTGGTCGAAGCGCGGCCGCCGTCGAAGCCTCCCCTCACCCCTCGCTCCGGATCTGACGACGCGTCAGGTTCGGGCTAGGTTGCCCCGCATGGAAATGGGTTACACCACAGAGCAGGAGGCGCTGCGCGCCGAACTGCGGGCCTACTACGACGAGCTGCTCGACCCCGCAACGGTGGCCGAGCTGTCCGAGGGCCACGGCATCTCGGCCAAGACTCGGTCGGTCTGGAAGCAGATGTGCACCGACGGTTGGGCCGGCATCGGCTGGCCGAAGGAGTGGGGCGGGCAGGGCAAGAGCGCAATCGAGCAGTTCGTGTTCTTCGACGAGTCGATGCGCGCAGGAGCCCCCGTGCCGATGCTCAGCATCAACACCGTCGGCCCGACGATCATGGCCTACGGCAGCCAGTGGCAGAAGGAGTTCTTCCTGCCCAAGATCCTCGCGGGCGACCTCCACTTCTGCATCGGCTACAGCGAGCCCGGCGCGGGCACCGACCTCGCCAGCCTGAAGACCTCGGCAGTTCGCGACGGCGACGAGTACATCATCAACGGCCAGAAGACCTGGACCAGCCTCGCCAACGGCGCCGACTACTGCTGGCTCGCGGTTCGCACCAACAGCGAGGTCAAGAAGCACAAAGGGATCAGCATCCTCCTGCTGCCGATGGACACCCCCGGCATCACCATCCAGCCGCTCAGCCTGATCGGCGACCACGACATCAACTCGGTGTTCTTCGACGACGTGCGCATCCCGGCCAAGTACCTCGTCGGCGAAGAGAACGAAGGTTGGACGCTGATCACCACCCAGCTCAACCGCGAGCGGGTCACGCTCTGCAGCAGCGGCGTGATCGAGCGTGCCTACGACGATGTCAAGAACTGGACCAAGACCACGCGGCAGCCCAACGGCGACCGGATCATCGACCAGGAATGGGTGCAGATCAACCTCGCCAAGGTCCACGCCAAGCTCGACTTCCTGCGCCTGATCAACTGGAAGGTGGCGTGGTCGTCCACCCAGGGAGTGCTCGACGTCGCCGCCGCCTCCAGCGTGAAGGTGTTCGGCACCGAGTTCTACCAAGAGGCCTACCGACTCCTGTTCGAGGTCATGGGGCCGATCGGCTACCTGACCGCCGGATCGCCGGGCGCCGTGCTGCGCTCACGTCTCGAATCCGCATACCGCGGCACGATCATCCTCACCTTCGGCGGGGGCACCAACGAGACGCAGCGCGATCTCATCTCGATGTTCGGACTCGGGTTCCCCCGGGCCACACGCTAGGACGACACCACCATGGACTTCAGACTCTCCGCCGAGCAGGACGACCTGCGCGAGCTCACCA
>JAOBWO010000440.1 GCA_025463415.1 Acidimicrobiales bacterium
TCAGCGGACCAGCTCGACCCGGAGCCCGTTCGCATCCCAGCTCGGATCGACCGGTAGGCGGCTGATCGCGCGGCCCACGGCACGACGGGCGGTCCAGAGCAATCCGGCTGCCTGCACGACGTGGAACTGCCCGGCCCCGGTCGGGGGCGTGCGCTGGATGATCTCCTCGACGCCGGGCAGCTTGTTGCGGATCAGATGCATTCGCTCGATCACGCCGTCCTGGTGGTACGGCGACGACTTCAACGGGATGTCGTCGTTCAACAGCGTGTACGAGAGCTCCGGGTTGGCCGAGAAGAAGTTGCGCTGGTGGAACGGCTGAAAGGTGCGCTCCGCCTCGCGCAACCAGCGGAAGCGCCGGAGGTCGTCGTTGGTCAGCCACGGCTCGATGGCTCGGGCTTCGGACTTGGTGGTCGCCTGCAGCGCTGCCCGGGAGGGAATGCTGCGCACGGCGATCCGCCGAGGCCAACCGACCATCGCGCGAACCTCGAGCTCGCACTCCCCGTCTCGTTCGGGGTGGTCGCGAAAGCCCATCGGGATGTTGATCGCGGCTGCGTCGAACTTCGGGCGGAAGTCGACCACCTCGAACAGCGTCTTGACCACCATGCAGTCCTCGACGATCACGGTCACGCCGGCAAGGCGCGCCGGCACGATCAGCCAGCCCTTCGGGCAGGGCGTGATGCCGGCGATCCACTGGTAGGGGAGCTGCTTCATCATCGACACGTTGCGGTCCGATCCCTCAGCGCCCGTTGCTGACGAGCTGTGCGCTGCCGCTGGTGGCACCCTGTCCAGCGTCGACCGTGGCCTGGGCCTGCATCTGGTTCCGCACGGTGGAGGCGTGGGCCATGATCTCCTTGGGGTAGGCGCTGACTTCGCAGGCCGCGTCCATGGTGAGCAGACCCGACGCGACGAGGCGGGCGAGGTCCATCTCGATGGTCTGCATGCCGTCCTTCTGACCGGTCGTGATGATGTTGCGCATCTGCCGGCTCTTGCCCTCGCGGACGAGGTTGCGCACGGCTTCGGTGCCCATCAGCACTTCGTACGCCGCAACCCGACCGCCGCCCTCGACGGCGACGAGGCGCTGGCTGATCACGCCTTGGAGACAGCCGGCGAGCTGGATCTGGATCTGGTCGCGGCGTTCGGCCGGGAACACGTCGACGATGCGGTCGAGCGCCTGCGATGCGTCGTTGGTGTGCAGGGTGGCGAAGACGAGGTGACCCGTCTCGGCCAGCGACAGCGTGATCGCGATGCTGTCGAGGTCGCGCATCTCGCCGAGGAGGACGACGTCGGGGTCCTCACGAAGGGCGCTGCGCAGGCCGTCGGTGAAGCTGAGCACGTCGGTGCCGACCTCACGCTGGTTGACCATCGCCGTCTTGTGGACGTGGAGGTACTCCACCGGATCCTCGATGGTGAGGATGTGGCACGGGCGCTCGTCGTTGATGCGGTCGATCATCGCTGCCAGGGTCGTGCTCTTGCCCGATCCCGTCGGTCCCACGACGAGGACGAGGCCGTACGGCTTGTTGAGCAGGTCGATGCAGGCCTGCGGCGCACCGAGCTCCTCGAGCGAGCGGACGCGGAACGGCACGACGCGAAGGGCGAGTGCCAACGTGCCGCGCTGGTAGTACGCGTTGGCGCGGAACCGGCCGACCTCGGGAACGCCGAACGAGAAGTCGACCTGGTGGTTCTCCTCCAACTCGGCCTTGTGGCGATCGTCGAGCAGGGTCATGACGATCCGCTCGACCTCCGTCGGGGTGAGCACCGGCACCCCCTCGAACTTGACGAGGTAGCCGTCTCGACGTGCGGTTGCGGGGCGGCCGACGCTGAGGTGGAGGTCGCTGGCGCCGGCGGCGACAGTGGCCTGGAGCAGCGAACGAAGGACGGGGTCGGGAGTGTTCATCTGGCTAATCTCCGGTGAGGAACCGCAGGCTGCGGTGATGTGAAGGACACATGGTCATTGCGTACACGACGATCCTCGGACTGATGATCGGCTCGTTCTTGACGGTGGTGGTGGACCGGGTTCCCGATGGACGCTCGGTGGTGGCCCCGGGTTCGGCGTGTGGCAACTGCGGTCTGCAGCTCGGTCCGCAGGACCTCGTTCCGGTGTTCAGCTGGCTGGTGTTGCGCGGACGGTGCCGACGATGCAGAGCGAAGATCGGTGTGGAACCACTCGTGCTCGAGGTCGTCAATGCCGGACTCTTCCTTGCATTTGCAATCAAGTTCGGTCTCTCGTGGGAGCTGGCGGCGTTCTGCGCGTTGGCGGCAGGTCTCGTCGCGCTCAGCTGGATCGACCTGCGAACGAAGCGGTTGCCCCGACAGATCATCTACGTGACCGCCGCGATCGGCGTGCCGTTGCTGTGCATCGCCGCCGTGGTTCGACAGGAGCCGCGGAGGATCTGGATGATGCTGCTCGGCGCAGGCATCGCCTTGGCGTTCATGGCCCTCGTGTACGTGGCCAGCCGAGGCGGGATGGGCGACGGGGATGTTCGTCTGTCGCCGTTGCTCGGCGCGTACCTCGGTTGGCTGAACCCCGGCCTCGTCGCGGCAGGACTGTTCCTGGGCTTCCTGGCTGGCGCTGTGGTGGGTGTGGTGTTGATCGCCGCCGGGCGCGGCGGACGCAAGACGGCGGTGCCGTTCGGGCCGTTCCTCGCGCTGGGGACCGTGGCCGCCGTCTGGACGGGCCAGCCGATGATCGACGCGTTGCTTCATCGCTGAGACCTGATCGCTCAGGTCTGGGCCTTCATGTTGTCGAGCACCCCGTACATCGCCGAGACGAGAGCAACGGCGACGAATCCCACGATCAGGCCGACGAACACGATCATGATCGGCTCGAACATCGTCGTGAACTTCTTGATCCGGCTCTCCAGCTCACGATCGAAGTACAGGCTGGCGACTTCGAGCTGATCGTCGAGCGTTCCTGTTTCCTCGCCGACCTTGAACATCTGCTTTGCCGCGCCAGGGAAGAGCCCGGTGTCCGCGAGCGGACGAGCGAAGCCGCCGCCTTCCAGCATGATCGCCTGGGCTTCTTCGAGGCGCGCCTTGTAGACCGTGTTGCTGGTCGATTCGGTGGTGGTCTTGAGACCTTCGGGAAGTGGGACTCCGGCGCGGATCATCGCGCCGAGGATGCGACAGAACCGCTCGAGGATCGAGTACTCCACGATGCCGCTGATGATCGGGATCTTCAGCACGAGCTTGTCCCGGGCGATGCGTCCCTTCGCGGTCTTGGTCAGCCACAGGACGCCGGCGATGAAGGCGAGGAACACCGAGGTCGGGATGTACCACAGCACCGTGAACAGGTCCGCCACGAAGAGCAGCATCCGCGTCGGCAGCGGGAGATCGGCGTGCAGCTCGGCGAACAGTGGCTTGAACTGGGGCAGCACGTAGCCGGCGAGCACGCACACGGTGAAGAACGCCATCACCATGACGACGCCCGGGTACGACAGTGCCGAGACCACCTTCGCGCGGGTCTCGACCTCGCGTTCGATGTAGCCGGCCAGGCTCTCCAACGTCGTGTCGAGGCGGCCGGTCAGCTCCGCGGATTCGAGGATGCCCATGTAGTAGATCGGGAACGCCTCGGGGTGCTTGCGTGCCGAGGCGGAGAGGCGGCCGCCGTTGCGCAGGTCCTCGACCATCGCGCTCAGCGTGCGACGCAGGGCGACGTCCTCTGTCTCGTCGCCGATGGTCTCCAGTGCGTCGGTGATGGGGATGCCGGCTTTGACGAAGACGGCCAGCTGGCGCGTGAAGTGCATCAGCTCCTTCTTCTTGACCTTCTCCTTCGTCAGCTCGAACTGCAGCGCGCCCTTGTGCTCGGTGAGCTTGGTCGGGAAGAGGTTCTGCGCCATCAGGTTCTGGCGCGCGTCGCCGATCGTCTCTGCCTTCGTGATTCCCTCGACAGCTCCGCCCGTCGGGTCGATGGCGGCGTATGCGAACTTGGGCATGTGGGTTCCTTGGTGGCGGCGGCGACTAGTTGGCGAACAGGGTGCGGACGACTTCGGGAACCGTGGTGACGTCGTTCTCGACGAGCTGCATGGCTTCGCGGAGCATCGTGCGCATGCCCTGTGCGACCGCCAACCGGCGGAGCTCCTCGGTGGTGGCCCAGCCGACGATCAGGCGCCGCAGCTCGGGCGTGATCCGCAGCAGCTCGTAGACGCCGATGCGATCGCGGTACCCCGTTCCGGCGCAGTAGTTGCACCCCGCACCGTGGAAGAACTGGGACTTGTCGCTGCCGCCGCTGTGCTGGCGGAACACGGCGATCTCGTCGGCTCCTGGTGTGTACGGCTCCTTGCACGAGTCACAGATCCGGCGCAACAGACGCTGACCGATGACGCCCACCACGGACGAGGCGATGAGGAAGGCCTCGATGCCCATGTCGAGGAAGCGGTGCAGCGCCGCGACGCTGTCGGTGCCGTGGAGTGAGCTGAGCACGAAGTGGCCGGTGAGCGCGCTCTGGATCGCGATGCGTGCGGTGTCGGCATCTCGGATCTCGCCGACGAGGATCACGTCGGGGTCCTGACGGAGGATGGCCTTGAGGCCGGTCGCGAAGGTGAGCCCGGCCTGCTCGTTGGTCTGGATCTGGTTGATGCCCGGGAAGACGTACTCCACCGGGTCCTCGACCGTGGTGACGTTCTTGCCGGTCGAGTTGATCTCCTGCAGGGTTGCGTACAGCGTGGTCGTCTTGCCGGCACCGGTCGGTCCGGCGCAGATCACCATGCCGAACGGCGAGTGGACCATCTTCGAGTACTGGAGGTAGGTGTCACGCGGGAAGCCCAGCTCGGACAACCCGATCATCGAGCGGCCCTTGTCGAGGATTCGCATGACGACCTTCTCGCCCCACACCGTTGCCACGCTGGCGACGCGGACGTCGACCTCGTTGCCGTCGATGACCGTGGAGAACTGGCCGTCCTGCGGACGACGGCGCTCGACGATGTTCATCCCGCTCATGATCTTGAGGCGGCTGGTGAGCGCGGCGTGCACGCCGATCGGAAGGCTGAACGCCTCGACGAGGTTGCCGTCGATGCGGAACCGGATGCGCAGCGATTCGTCGAGCGGCTCGACGTGGATGTCGCTGGCACGGTCGCGCATCGCCTGGCCGACGATGCGGTTGACGAGCTGCACGACGGGCGCCTGGTCCTCGACGTTGACCTCGCTGGCCGCGGCGAACCCGCTGCGCTGGTCGTCGGTGACCTCGAACGACTTCGCCAGCCGGTCGACGTCGGCGTCGGCGCGGTGCATCTTGTCGATGAACGTTCGCACCGTTGCGAAGTCGCCGACGAACCATCGCACCGGCCGGCCCGCAGCGGCCTCGACAGCGGCACGGCGGAACGGTGACGGGTCAGCGGAGAGGACGATCAGGGCGTCACCGTCGAGCGTCACCGGGATGACCTGGTGGGCGCGGATCAGCTTCTCGTCGAGCAGGGCGACGGTCTCGGCGTTGAGCTGGATGCCCTTGGTGTCTGCCGCCGGCAGGCCGAACACCTGGGCCACGGCGAGTGAGATCTCCTGGCGGCCGACGCCGAACCGGCCGAGTGCCAGCTCGCCGAACTGCAGGACATCGCCGCCGGCGAGCTGCAGGGTGGTTGCCAGTGCCTCCGGGGTCAGCTGGCCGCTCTCGACCAACAGCTGGCCGATCTGCATGCACTCGGCGCTGCTCTGCCCGACGGCGTGCCCGTTGGAGTCCGCCTGCGGCGCGGGGAACTCACCGTTCGAGCCGTTGGGCGCTTCCTTGTGGGATTTGGTGAACAGTGCCATGAGGCGTCTCCGGACGGAAAGGGGTCATCGATCGTTGATGTGAGCTGCGATCACCAGGACGAGTGGTTCGCCTCGGCTGGTGCGGGTGGCGTTCCGTTGGATGCGCCGTTGTGGGCTTCGTTGGACGCCCCGAACGGCGGTGCCAGGTTCGGAGCGGTCATGTTCGGCGCGGCCATGTTCGGCGCGGCCACCACCGAGCCGGGCGGCTTGGGGAGCTCGGTCTTGCGCAGGAACTGCTCCGGGTCGAGCTCGCTCAGCGCCCGCTCGATCTCTTCGAGTCGCTCGAGCTGGATCGCAGTGCTGACGTCGAGCTCGGTGTCGGCGATCTGTGCAGCCAGCTCGCCGATGCGGGCGTTGATCTTGTCGACCTGATCGCCGGTGCTGCTGGCGACACGCTCGAGTTCGATGCGCACCAGCATCGACTCGCCAACGGCTGCGGACATCTGGTCGCGAAGTTGGGTGACCGCGGCGTCGTCGACCTTGCTGACGGCCTCGGCGACCTCCTCCAGCCGGCCCAGGGCGGCGAGCTGATCGTTCTCCAGCTCGATCACGCGGTGCGACAGGGCGACGATGGCTTCGTCGATGCCGACGCTGATCCGACCGACGGTCGCCTCGAGTGCGGCGAGGCGGGCACCGGTCTGCTCGTTGATCCGCTCCTCCATTGCCAGCAGACGCTCGACGACGCGGCTGTCGCTCTCGTCGGCGCGGCGGCCGAACTGGGTGACGTGCTCGGCGACGTGGTTGCGCATCGCTCCGAGTGCTTCGTCGACCCGTTGCGCAACGGCCGCGGTGCGGTCGTTGATGTGCTCGCCGAAGGCGCGACTGGTGTCGTCCATCCGTCGGGTGATGGCTGCGTTCGTCTCGTTGACGTGGTTGACCAGCGCAGCCGATTGCTCGTCGAACCCGCGAGCTGCCTTCTGCAGTTCGTCGATGCGCACTGCGAGCACCGAGGTGGTCCGGTCGAACCGCTCCTGCAGGGGCAGGGCGGCTTGCTCGAGCTGGGCAGGCAACCCGATCGTGAGGTCCTGACTGACCTTCTCGAGTCGGCCCTCGAGGTCGCCGAAGCGCCAGTGCTGGCCGGCGGCGAACTCGGTGAGACGGTCCTCGATCGCTGCTTGCAGCGCCCGCTCATAGGTCTCGTTGGATTCGCGCGAGCGGTCGAGCTCACTGCGGAGGGTGTCGATCTGCTGCTGGAAGTGGGTGATCAACTCGGCCCGGCCGGCTTCACCCGCCTGCTGCACGGCGTCGGACCGAGCCGCCGCCGCACCGAAGTAGCGGGTCAGCTGTTGCTCGACCGCCGCGAGGATCGCGGTGATCTGGACATCAGAGGTCACCGGCTGCTGGCCCATCGGGGCTGGCAGCGACGGTGACCCCGACGCCATCGGGACCTGGGCATCGGCGGCCGGGGGGAACGGCGCCGATGCTTGGTCACTGGATTGGTTCCTCGCCACGGTGAATCAATCGGCAAGATTGAGGCAAGCTTGAGGAATTGCAAGCGTGTAACTCGCTGCCTCCGCGGTGTGCGGTGCCCTGGTGGGATGCCCTCCACTGCGTGCGAGAATCGGGGCGTGACGGATCCCGCGAGCTTCCAGGTCCACCTCGTCGACGGCACCTACGAGCTGTTCCGCCAGCACTACGGGCAGGCCGGTCGGCACGAGGACGAGTCGCCGTTCGCGGCAACGATCGGGGTGCTGTCGTCGACCCTGCAGATGCTCGCTCAGGGCTCCACCCACATCGGCGTGGCGAGCGATCACGTCATCGAGAGCTTCCGCAACGATCTGTGGGCGGGCTACAAGTCGAGTGCCGGCATGGCCGAGGAGCTGCTCGTGCAGATCCCGCTCGTCGAGCAGGCGTTGGTCGCGATGGGCGTCACGACCTGGGCCATGGTGGAGCACGAGGCCGACGACGCGCTCGGCGCGGCGGCCGTCGTCGCCGACTCCGATCCGCGCGTCTCGCGGGTGCTGATCGTCACGCCGGACAAGGATCTCGGCCAGTGCGTGCGTGGCACACGGGTCGTGCAGTACGACCGGCGCAAGGACGAGATCGTCGACGAGGCAGCGGTGATCGCCAAGTTCGGGGTCGGGCCGGCCTCGATCCCCGACTACCTCGGACTTGTCGGTGACACCGCTGACGGATTTCCCGGACTGCCCGGTTGGGGAGCCAAGGGCACCTCGACGGTGTTGGCCAAGTTCCTGCACATCGAGCACATCCCGGGTGTCGCCGCCGACTGGCACCTCGGAGCGTTGCGCGGTGCGGACAAGCTGGCCGCCACCCTCCGCGAACACCTCGAAGAGGCGCTCCTGTTCCGCGAGATCGCCACCGTCGTCACCGATCTCGATGTCGGCGGGGTCGACGACTGGCGCTGGCAGGGACCGACCGCGGAGTTCGCGTCGTTCGCCACCGATCTCGGGGCGCCGCAGCTGGCGGACCGGGCCGAGCGACTGGCCGCCGCACGCGGTTGAACCCGCCGAGTGAGGTGACGGCCAGGCGACCTGCGGCACACAGGCGAGACCGTTGAAGGCTGCTGCATCCCTGCCCTGACCTGGTTCCCGGACGACTGTT
>JAOBWO010000033.1 GCA_025463415.1 Acidimicrobiales bacterium
CTCACGAAGTCGCGCATGTCGGACATGGAGCCGCTCGCTCGCCGGATCACGTTTCAGCGCAACTTCGCCCACTTCACCGGCATGTGGCGAGCAGCTCGCGCGGGCGTCATCGAGGCGTTCACGGCAGCGGAGGACGCGATCCTCCTGGGCGACACGCTGACACCGCTGATGCGCGCCGACATGCGCATCGCTGCGACCTATGCGACCGAGGCATCACGGGAGATCGCACAGTGGGCGCACCTCGCGGCCGGCACCACGGCGATCCGCAACGGCAGCCGGCTGGAGCGCGCGTTCCGCGACATCTACACCGGCACGCAGCACGCGTTCATCAGCGAGAAGACCTACATCGACTCCGCGCAGCTGCTGCTCGGGCTCGAGTCGGACAAGCCGGGCCTGTAGTACGGGCCGGTTCAGAGGAACGCGGGCAGGTCCTCGGCGATCTGCTCCGGTGTCGTCTGCGGCGGGTAGCGCTTGACGACGTTGCCGGAGCGGTCGACGAGGAACTTCTCGAAGTTCCAGGTGATGTCGGCCCCGTCGCCTTGCTCGGATTTCAGCCAGGTGTAGAGCTCGCACGCACCGGCACCATTGACCTCGACCTTGGAGAACATCGGGAAGGTGGCGTCGTACTTGCTGGTGGCGAACTCGAGGATCTCAGCGTCGGTGCCTGGTTCCTGCGCACCGAACTGGTTGCAGGGGAAGGCGAGCACGGCGAAGCCGTTCGCCTTGTTGTCTTCGTGGAGCGTACGCAGACCTGCGTACTGAGGTGTGAGGCCTCAAGCGCTCGCGACGTTGACGATCAGGCAGACCGTGTCTCGGTAATCGCCGAGCGCCACGGGCTCACCCGTGATCGACGGCATCGTGATGTCATACATGTGCGACATGGAAGGCACCTTACTCGTGAGACACGGCCCCCGCCTCTCATCATGCACTGGCGCTCGCCTGCTCCGAGTCGGCCGACGACTGGGTGCTTGCCTGGCAGATCCGGAGAGAGCAGTCTTCGGTCGTGCCCAAGACTGCGCTGATCGTGATGAGCGGAGTGCCAGGCACGGGCAAGTCGACCTTGGCGGGGTCTGTCGCTCGCGACTTGCGCGCGACCGTGGTGTCGAAGGACGTGATCGAAGCGGCTCTGTGGCGGCGTGGAATCGGACGCGAGCAGAACTCGTTCGGGATCTCGCACGAGATCGTGACGGCTCTGGCGGACGAGGCGCTACGGCGCGGTCAGCACGCGGTCATCGACACGGTCGCGACGACGGAGGACGTACGCCGCGAGTGGCGGGATGTCGCGCGTCGGACGGAGAGTGCCTTCGTCGTCGTTCTCTGCGTCTGCAGCGATGTTGCACTGCATCGCTCGCGTCTTGTCGACCGTGATCGAGGAATTGCGGGTTGGCCCGAGCTCGACTGGGGTGACGTGGAACGAGTGTCGGCGCGGTTCGAGCCGTGGATGGAACCTCATCTGACCGTCGATGCCGTCGCCGACTTCGACGAGAACGCGCGTCGCGCTATCGCATTCGTTCGCGACGCCCTCGAGGCCATCGTCGGAGGAGTCGTCGGCTTCACGTAGATCCGGAGTCACGCTGCAGTCGGTCTGGGGGCTCGTTGACGATCTCCATATCGACGCCGGTCGCCGACACGACTCTGTCGATCGGATTGGCGACGTGGAATCCGTCCGAGCTCGCCGCAGCGCAGAGACGACGGTCAGCGCTGCTGAACACGTCAGCGCTGACGAGGTGTGCGGCCGCAAGGTGGACGGCGTCATATCCTCGAAGGCCGTGCGCAGTGGCGAGGTCGCCGGCCAATCGCATGAGAGCCTCACCGATTTCAACGACCGACAGCTGAGACCACAGAATCTCGAGCCCAGCGATGGAGTCGGTGAGCACCTCGTTGTTGATCCGTCCTTGCCGTCTGCCAGCGGCCAGGGCTGCGCGAGCCTCGACGTGACCAACCCGTGCCGAGACGAGAACATCTGGCTCGTCCCATATCAATCCGGCCTCTGTCGTGCCGACCTCATCGATGAGCACCTTGATCAGAGTCGAGGTGTCGACGTAGGCGATCACTGTCGTTGCTCAACCACCAACTCGCTGACGGACCCGCTTGACGTGAGCGGTGCCGGGCGCCGACGCACCTTCGATGTCGGTGGTCGAACGACACCGGCTGCGATCAAGGCTGCAAGTTTGTCGTGTGGAACCTCATCGATGCCGTTGAGACGGGCGATCGGACGACCGCGATCGGTCACCACGACTTCAACTCCCGATTCGACCTGTGCGAGGTAGCGACTCAGATTGTTCTTGAGGTCACGCACGCCCACCTCGTGGCGGGTCGATGTAGCTACTTTCATGGATTGAAGTGTAGCTACATTACGGCCGATTGTCCACGGGACTTGGACACGTTCGACCCCGGCGCCCCACGCAGACAGGCGTTCTCCTTGCGGTTGGCCGACATTCCACGCCGCAGGTCGAGGCAAGTTCATTGGAAACGGCGGAGGCGCAGGCTGTTGGTAACCACGAAGACGCTTGACAAGCCCATCGAGGCGCCCGCGATCAACGGGTTGAGCAGTCCTGCTGCGGCCATCGGGATGGCGGCGACGTTGTAGGCGAACGCCCAGAACAGGTTGGTCTTGATCGTTGTGAGCGTGCGCCGCGCGAGACGGACGGCGTCTGAGGCGGCGAGCAGATCGCTGCGCATGAGCGTGAGGTCGCTCGCTTCGATCGCAACGTCGGTGCCACTTCCCATGGCGATGCCGAGGTCTGCCTGTGCGAGCGCCGCGGCATCGTTGACACCGTCGCCGACCATCGCGACGACATTGCCTGCCTGCTGCAGCCGGCGAACGACGGCGACCTTGTCGGCGGGTAGGACCTCGGCGATCACTTCAGTGATACCGACCTGTTCGGCGATGGCTTTCGCTGCTCGTTCGTTGTCGCCGGTGAGCAGTACCGGGTTCAACCCGAGCCTGCGGAGTCGACCGATCGCTTCGGCGCTGGTGGGCTTGACGGTGTCGGCGACGACGAGCAGCGCGCGAAGCCGACCGTCCCATCCGGCGAGGATCGCAGTCTGTCCGAGCGACTCGGCTTCGTCCTTTGCTGCTCGAAGTTCGGCGGTGACCGGCATGGCCCAGTCGGCCAGCAGTGACTCTCGGCCGGCGATGATGGCGTGGCCCTCGACGATGCCGTGCACTCCAAGTCCTTCGAGGTTGCCGAAGTTCTCGACGGAGGTCAGCTGACCAAAGTGATGTCGGGCTGCGTTCGCGATCGCCTGAGCGATGGGGTGCTCCGAGGCGTCCTCGACGGCGCCGACGAGGCGGAGAACCTCGTCGCGCTCGGTGCCTTCGACAGTGACGACATCGATGAGCGTCATCTGCCCCGTGGTGACAGTGCCGGTCTTGTCGAGCACGATCGTGTCGATCCGTCGAGTCGACTCCAGAACCTGCGGTCCTTTGATGAGGATGCCCAGATGCGCGCCGCGTCCGGTGCCGACGAGGAGTGCTGTCGGTGTCGCCAGACCGAGGGCGCACGGGCAGGCGATGATCAGCACGGCAACGGCGGCGGTGAAAGACGCTGGTCCTGTCTCACCGGTTCCCAGCCAGAACCCGAGCGTTCCGGTCGCGAGGGCGATGACGACCGGTACGAAGACGGCCGAGATCCGATCAGCGAGACGCTGCACGGTGGCCTTGCCGTTCTGTGCTTCGGTCACCAGCCGGGCGATCTGAGCGAGAGCGGTGTCGCCGCCGACGCGTGTCGCTCGAACGATCAGCCGTCCTCCCGCGTTCACAGTCGCGCCGGTGACCAGGCTGCCGGGTGCGACTTCGACCGGCACCGCTTCGCCCGTCAACAGGGAGGCGTCGATGGCCGACGAACCTTCCTCGACCACGCCGTCGGTGGCGATCTTTTCGCCAGGTCGAACGATGAACATGTCACCGACGGCGAGTTCGCCGATCGGGACTCGCACCTCGGTGCCGTCTCGCAGCACGGCGACGTCTTTGGCCCCCAGGTCGAGCAGCGCCCGCAGGACCGCTCCGGAGCGGCGCTTGGCCCTCGCTTCGAAGTATCGGCCGGACAGGATGAACACGGTGACCGCAGACGCGACCTCCAGGTAGATCTCTCCTCGGCCTGCGCCACGTTCGATCGTGAAGCTGAACGACATCTTCATGTTGGGCATGCCGGCCGTGCCCCAGAAGAGCGCGTAGACGCTCCACCCGAAGGCGGCGAGCGTGCCGGTGGAGATGAGGGTGTCCATCGTCGCTGCACCGTGGCGGAGGTTGATCCATGCGGCTCGGTGAAGCGGCCATGCGCCCCAGAGGACGACTGGCCAGGCGAGCGCGAAGGTCAGCCATTGCCAGTTGTTGAACTGCAACGGGGTGATCATCGACAGGGCGAGCACCGGGACGGTGAGCAACGTGGACCCGAGCAGCCTGGTCCGCAACTCGCGCGTGCCGCTGTCCTCCGTTTCGTCATTGGTCCGGTCGCTGTCCGGCGTCGTGTCCGCAGTAGGTGGCAGTGCTGCCGTGTACCCGGTCGCTTTGATCTCGTCGATCAACTCGTCCACGGTCGTGTTCTCGGTGAAGGTGATCGTGGCGTGCTCGGTGGCGTAGTTGACGCCGGCTTCGACGCCGTCGATCTTGTTCAGCCGTTTGCCGATCCGTGCGGCGCACGAAGCGCACGTCATGCCGCCGATCACCAGCGCAACCGTTTGGGTCGCGGGAGTGGGCGCCGTTGCGGTGGTCATTGTTGGCTCCATCAGTGGTCGTTCATCATGGGGGCGCCGGTGACGAGGCCCTGGTCGAAGGTGAATGTCGCGGTGTGCACGATGTCGCCATGCTTGAAGTCGAAGAACAGGCCGTACCGGCCTTCGGAGCTCAGCTCGGCGTCGAAGTGGACGGTGCCGTCGAGATAGTCGTCGGGATGGACGTGGGCATAGACGAGGTCGCCGGAGTGCATCGCGACGAGGTGACCGAACGCGCCCAGGTATGGCTGGAGATCGGTGATCACGTGGCCGTCCTTGCTGACGATCAGAGCGATCTTCACCTCGCCGCCTTCGCGGGCATCTGTTTGCATCGTGATCTCGTAGCCGTCGACCCTCGATGTGGTGTCCGGTTCCGCGAGGGCCGTTGGGATGTAGTCGCCGGCGACCGACAAGTCGGTGCCGAGTGCGAGGTGCGGGCCGTGAGCGACGTGGAAGTCGGCCACGGCACGGTAGGAGCCGGGGGGTAGTGCGGGCAGGTCGATCGACCATCTGCCGTTGGCCGCGCGGGTGGGATGCAGGTGGTGGAAGACAGTCAGGTCGCGGTTGACCAGGATGAAGTGGAGGTCCTTCTCATGCTCCGGTGTGAAGTCGAGGACGGGCGCTCCACGCGGGCCCTCGATGACGAAGTGGAAGGTTCCGCCAGCCGCATCGAGCTGTCCCGTCGCCGGCACGAACCGGTATCCGTCCTTGGTGGACACGACACCCTCACCCATCGGGGCGGGCGCCATGACTTCCTTGGCCGAAGCTGGTGGACCGAGCATGGCGCCCGCACCGATTCCGATACCGAAGATGCCGGCGAGCACGATGCCGAACACACTGAGGCGTTGGCAGGTGTTCACAGCGCCTCCTCGAAGTCTGCTTCGAGCAGCCGCTGGAGATCCGTCGGAACCGTCATCGCGGCGAACGCGCTGACGTTGGCGCCACCGGTGTTCCCGAGCGGGTAGCGACCAGACCACGTGCCTGGAGCGGCGATTGCGGTCCGGAAGAGTTGACCCGCGATTTCACTGCATCGACGGGTGCGGATCGCGAAGCGAAGCATGGCGAGATGCGTGCGGACATGCCGTCCGGCCGTCGGTTGACTGAGGATGTGCGCCCGCTCGAGGTGAGTCCAGGCGGTCGAGAGATCCTGCCGATGGAATGCTGCTGTCGAGGCATGTCGCTCTTGGGCCCATGCCGCAGTGAGGCTCGGCCCGTTGGATCCGGCGTTGTTCATGTGTTCTCCGTTGATGTTCGTTGTGGCTGTGACTCAGGGTGCGCCAGCCCGCTGATGGTCGACTGATGGTCGCCTGACGACTGCTGCGGCGGATTCGCTCAGTGGAAGGTCATTCCGTAGGCGACCTCCACCGCGAGGACCGCGGCGACGAGGAAGTCGACGGAGGCGCAGAACGGGGGCCACCATCGGGTGCCTGCCACGAACTGCGTTCGGTGTTGCCAGAGGTCCTTCGCGCCATGGGCTGCGTAGCCGACGATCAGCAGCCAGGCTGATCCCGTCACGCCGACAGCTGCGAGAGCGACGAAAGCCGCGGCGACGGTGGTCTCGACGGCGATGATCTTCGTCCTGCCGTCCGCCACGGCGAAGCCGATGTAGATGGCTGCGATGAGCGCGATGTACATCGCGTGGAGGGTTGCGGGCTCCAGCCATCGGACGGCGAGTGGTGACGCGGCCTGGACTGTTCGAGCGGCATGTCGCCAGATTGAGCCGGGCCGCTGATGGTGTGCTGACGACGGCCTGATGGTCCGAGCATCTGCCGTCCCGGAGTCAGACCCGGCCCTATGCTTTGGCGATGCTGAGTGTCGGCCTGCTCGGCCCGGTCGAGTTGCGTCGTGACGGCGAGCGCATCCCTCTCCCCGGCGGCAAGACGACGGAGCTGTTGGTCCGTTTGGCGCTCGAGGCCGGCCGAACGGTGCGGTCGGAGCGCTTGATCGACGACCTGTGGGGCGATGAGGGGATCGGCACCGCGAAGAACACGCTGCAGTCCAAGGCTTCGCAGCTCCGCAAGGCTCTCGGTGACCCTGACTTGTTGAGGGGCGGTGCGACGGGTTATTCGTTGGCGTTGGATCCATCGGCGGTGGATGCGATCGAGGTGTGCCGTCTCGCTGAGCTGACATCGACGTTGCTCGCTGCCGGTGAATGCGGCGAGGCGCTTCGCTCGAGTTCATCCGCTCTCGGTATGTTCCGCGGCGAGACGCTTCTCGATGCGGGTGAGGCGGACTGGATCCGTCCGCATCGCGCTCGGTTGGCCGAGGTTCACGAGCAGCTGATCGAGGATGCGATGGCGGCCAGGCTCGAGATGGGTGCAGCTGCGGAGCTGATCGGGGAACTGGAGGCGCTTGTTCAGCTTCATCCACTGCGCGAACGGATCCGAGGGCAGTTGATGCTGGCCTTGTACCGGGCCGGACGCCAGGCCGACGCGCTGCGCGCCTACCAAGTCGCGAGGACGGTGCTCGGTGAGGAGCTCGGCCTCGAGCCGGGCCGCGAGCTTCAGCGTCTCGAGGCGGCGATCCTTGCCCAGGACCTGGCTCTCGACCCGCCCGCACGGCCGAGTGCCGGCCACGCCGTGCACGTTGAATCTCGCACGGGCAACCTGCCCGCTGCGATCAGTTCGTTCGTCGGCCGCACGAGAGAGCTGGGCGAGCTCTCGAACCTGGTCCAGTCGCGGCGGCTGGTCACCTTGGTCGGGCCGGGAGGAACGGGCAAGACCCGCCTCGCCTTTGAGGTCGGCGAACTGTCGCGCTCCGATTTCGCCGACGGGGTCTGGTTCATCGAATTGGCACCACTGACATCCGGTGGTGATGTTTCCGCTGCAGTAGCGACCGCGCTCGGTGTCGACGACAGTGACCGTTTGAGAACGTACGTGGCGCAGCGAACGATGCTGCTGCTGTTCGACAACTGCGAGCACGTGCTCGACGACGCCGCGGCCGTCGCCGCCGACTTGCTCGGTGCCGGACCCGCCATCACGATCATGGCAACCAGCCGCGAGCGCCTCGGGGTGGCGGGGGAGGTGTTGTATCCCGTTCCGTCCCTCCAGCTCGCGGAAGCCACCGAGCTGTTCGTGGAGCGAGCCCGCGCCGGCGGACTGCCGGCGGACGCAGTCGAACAAACCGACGCGATCGCCAGGATCTGCGACCAGCTCGACCGCATGCCGCTCGCGCTCGAGCTCGCCGCAGCCCGCACCAGAAGCCTGTCGCTCGACGAGATCGTCGAACGAGTTGACGACCGATTCGCACTGCTGACCGGCGGAGACCGAACTGCCGCCGTCCGTCACCAGACGCTGCGAGGTGTTGTCGATTGGAGCTACGAGCTGCTGTTCACCGCAGAGCAACGCGTCCTTCGATATGTCTCGATCTTCGCCGGCGGATTCGATCTGAGCGCTGCCGAGGCGGTGTGCGCCAGCGACGAGACCCCGACGAGCGACGTCATCGACCTCCTCGGCAACCTCATCGACAAGTCGCTCGTCACCGTCGCCCATCGCGAAGGCCGGATCCGCTACGCAATGCTGCAGACCATCGCCGACTACGGACGGCACCAGTTGGCGACTGCCGGTGAGCTTGCCGATGCTCGCGACCGGCATCTCCGTTGGATGGTGGACCTTGCCACGGCAGCCGAGGCCGGCCTGCGTACGTCGGCGCAGCAGAATTGGGTGGAAAGAACGCGGCACGAGCGCGACAACGTTCGCGCCGCATTGATGTGGGCAGTCGAGCAACGCTGCGCCGCGGACGCAATCGCGATCGTCTCCGGGTTCGGCTACGCCTGGTACATCAGCGGCGCGATCAAGGAAGGTCTCGCCTCGATCACCCAGGCTCTCGCCATCGTCGGGGAGGTTCCCGACGACCGCCTGGCCGTCGCTCACGCCTGGGCCGGATGGATGACCCAATTGGTCCATGGCGCCACCCCCGATGCCGTCGACCACCTCGAGCGCGCAGTCGTCCTTGGTCGCTCCTCGCCCGTTCGCACCTTCTGCTTCGCCGCTGTGTACGCGTCGATACTGCGAGCATTTCGCGGCCTCGGCCGCGATGCTGCGGGCCTGATCGACGAGGCCTACGCCCGGCTCGATGTCGAGCCGGATCGTTGGGCCCGGGCTTGGATCGACTGGGTGCGTTCCGGTCTCGTCAACAAGGCCGGCGAGCCCGGCGCAGCCGCTGAGTTGTTGCGCGACAGCATCGCCGCGTTCACTGCCGAAGGCGACCAATGCGGCGCAGCCATTGCGGCCATTCGATTGGGAGAGCTCGCTGAACTGCGCGGCGACTACACCGAGGCTCGGACAGCAACGCTGACGGCGTACAACGTGTTGGCCGGGACGGGGCCGAATTCGTTCAACGCATCGATGTTGGCGACCAGACTCGGCAATCTGGCCGCCCTCCAGGGCCAGTTCGAGGAAGCAGCAACGTGGCACGAGAAGGGTTTGAGCCGGGCACGTGACAACGAGTTTCCCGGTGCGATCGCTCAGGCGTTCAGCGGCATGGGTGAAGCAGCACGCCTGGCCGGTGGTCTGGCAGCCGCCAATTCGTATCATCGCGAAGCGTTGGCGCGATTCGAGGCGACCGGATCTGTCGAGGGAGCCGTGTTCTCGCTCGCGTGTCTCGGACTCACCGCGACCACCCGTGGCGATCCGACTGAGGCGATCGAACTTCTCACGGTCAGCCTTGTCCGGGCGACGGAAAGCTTGGATCGGCGCGGCGTGGCGATGGCGGTCGAGGGGCTCGCGGATGCTCACGCGTCTCGCGGCGAGACAATGATCGCCGCTCGGATCCTCGGGGCGGCCGACGCCCTTCGGGACGAGATCGGCGGTGCTCCTCCCTCCGTGCAGCGCGGCGGCGCGGATCGAGCCGAGCGCCTCGCGCGCAGCGAACTCGATCCTGGCGTGTACGAAGCGGAGCATGCACGAGGGCGACTCGAAGCGCACGACATCGTCGAAAGTCTTCGGTCACGCGAATCCTCGTGACGGCAAGAGGTGAGCGACCACGATGTCACTCGGAAACTCGCGGAGGTGCTCGCGCCCGAGCACGGCAGCGCGTTCTCGCTCGCCGCTGAGGACCAGCCGGACGATCTCGATGTGTTGTCGCTCCCTTCGTGTGGACGGACAGCATGCAGGTGAAAGGCAGTCACACCGTGGTGCCTCAGCCGGCATGCCGCCAGCTGCAAGTGCACACGCCAGAGCGGCCCGCGCGAGCTCGAAATGCGGATCCGATTCGACCGCTCGACGAAGCAGCGGTGTGGCTTCTGGCGACGACACGACCAAGAGCTCGACGCCGCGTGAGTACGCCGTCGCCGATTCGACCGAGCGCGTCGACAGTCGGAAACCTCGAGCATCGGCCAGCTCACCTGACGTCACGACCCGGATCCTCCCAAGTCCTTCCTGGAGCGATGTCGGCGGTCGCGAAGCCACGACCTGACATCCATCGTCATCGTCACGGCGAAGACCAACAGGACGGTGATGATCGCAGCAGCGGCAACACCGAACCCAAACAGGACGAGTAGCCCGAAGATCGCCATCGGCGCAGGAATGGCGACCATCACAGCGAGATCGGCGCCCGACAACGCGCGGCGGGTCCGCCCGACGGCCTCGATGCGAACGGTCGAGCTCTGCGCGGACTCCTGATGGGACGCGATCTCCTGCATGCGAATCTCCTTGAGTGCTTCATTGAGGGGTTGCTCACAATGTGGCGTCGAGCACTGACGGGCCGCTGACGATCGTTCCGCCGTCGTCGTCAGCGTTGCGTCAACGGACGGACGCAACGTGCGGATCAGGCCGTGAGTCGGCCGTACACCACACGAATGGAACCTCATGAGCACACGACACGACTTCTTCACACTCATCCACAAGGGACAACGCAGAGAGCTGTTCGCGGCCACTGTTGTTGCGGGGACCACCGATTGGGAGGATGCGTCCTCAGCGAACGACTTCGTCTCCCTGTGGTCGAAGCTGGCCTCGATGCTGGAGGCGCACGCCGGCCACGAGCACAACCATGTGTTCCCGCTGCTGGCCCACCACGCACCCGAGACGGTCGAACACGTCGAGGCTGCACACGAAGATCTGGATCACCGACTCGTCACACTCACGGACACGATCGCCCGAGCGGCAGGACAACGCAGCCGGGCGGACGGCCTCGACGTGTACCGCGAGCTGACCGCATTCGTAGCCGTATACCTGCTTCACATCCTCGACGAAGAGACCCTCGTCATGCCCGCCATCTGGCGGCACTGCACGGATGCCGAGATCAACGCGGCCCGATCGAACCTTCAGGCGGACCAGTCGGCGGCGGGTGCCACCCGGAGCCGCCGTGCGATCCTCCCGGCAATCACCGACATCGAACGAACCACGATGGCACTGGCCATCCGACGGGGATCGACCAACGAAGCCTTCGCCGCGTTCATGAGCGACGCGCGTCAGGTTCTCGAGGCTGCGGCCTGCGACCGGCTCCAGCACTCCCTGCTGTCGACGAGCGACCACAGCTCATGAACGCCCAGAACGAATCAAACGTCTCGAGCCTGTTGTACCGATGGGGCCGCTCCGCCGCCCGCAAGCCGTGGCGAGTCATCGGCTGCTGGGTGCTCGTCGCCATCTCCGCGTTGCTCCTCAACGCCGCATTCGGCGGCAAGGTGACCAACAGCCTCCAGGTCCCTGGAACCGAGTCACAGTCGGCTGCCGATCTGCTCAACAACCGCTTCCCGAGCCGAGGCGAGTCGAGCGGACTCGTCGTGTTCGCTGACCACGACGGGGACCTCACCGACCCCGGAGACCGGACCGCGATCGTCGCCACGCTCGACGCGATCCAGCGGGATCCCGCGGTTGCGTCGGTATCGGATCCGTTCGATCCGACAGAACGCACGATCAGCGCCGACGGCCTGACAGCGTTCGTCACCGTGCGCTACCACACCCAACCGGGCGCCGATGAAGCCAGCACGGCGTTCGACGCGCTGAAGATCGCTCGAGCCGCCGGACTCGATGCCGAACTGACCAAGTCCATCTCCGGCGCGCAGGCACCCGAAGGAAACGAGGGCATCGGGCTGTCGTCGCCGTGATCGTGCTGCTTGTCGCGTTCGGGTCGGTGATCGCCGCCGGCATCCCGATCGGGACGGCGGTCTTCGGGATCTTCATCGGTCTCTCACTCATCGGTCTCATGGCCGGTGCAACCGATGTGCCCGCCGTGTCAACGCTGCTGGCCACCATGATCGGACTCGGTGTCGGCATCGACTACTCGCTCTTCGTCGTCACCCGCCATCGCAGCTTCCTCCAGGAAGGCCACTCACCGGCCGATGCGGCCGGACTCGCCAACGCGACATCTGGCTCGGCCGTGCTGTTCGCCGGCACCACCGTCGTCATCGCCCTCGCCGGGCTGCGGTTCGCGGGCATCCCGGGCATCGCGGTCATGGGATTGGCATCGGCAGTCGTGGTCGTCGTCGCCATGCTCGCCGCGGTGAGTCTGCTCCCTGCGCTTCTCGGGCTTGCCGGTGATCGCATCGATCGCTTCCACGTCGGCGGTCGACGCAAGACCGTTTCGTCGGGCTCGGCCACGACCACCTGGTCGGCGCGATGGGCGCACGTCGTCAGTCAGAGGCCGTGGCGGTTCCTCGTCGCCAGCCTGGCGGTCCTCCTCGTGCTCGCCGTACCGGTCATGTCGATGCGGACCGGTGTCGCCGACGACGGCAACGCCGACCCCTCGCTCACCTACCGCAAGGCATACGACATGCTCAGCGAGGGCTTCGGCAGAGGCTTCGGCGGCCCACTCACGATCGTCATCGACGGCGACCACGTGGCTGCCCAGGCCGACGCCGCGCGCGACGCGATCTCCCGAACGCCTGGCGTCGTGCGAGTCATCCCAGCAATCGTCGACCCTGCTGGCGACACCGCCATCATCATCGCGATACCGACCACATCCCCGCAGGACTCGGCAACGGCCCAACTCGTCCATCGACTTCGCAGCACGGTCCTCCCTGCCGTTCTCGACGGCAGCGGCGCACACGGCTACGTCACCGGACAGACCGCCGCATCGATCGACATCAGCGATCGACTGAGCGCTCGACTGCCACTGTTCATCGCAGCCGTCATCGGCCTGTCGTTCCTGCTGCTGATGGTCGTCTTCCGCTCGCTGCTCGTGCCGTTGAAGGCCGCCCTCATGAACCTGCTGTCGATCGGAGCTGCATACGGTGCAGTCGTCGCAGTGTTCCAGTGGGGCTGGGGCAAAGGCCTCGTCGGACTCCACGAGACAGTGCCGATCAGCCCGTTCCTGCCGATGATCATGTTCGCTGTCCTCTTCGGCCTCTCGATGGACTACGAGGTCTTCCTGCTGTCGCGTATCCGCGAAGAGTTCTCCAAGACCGGAGACAGTCGGAGCAGCGTCGTCGACGGCCTCGGTGGCACTGCCCGCGTCATCACCTCCGCGGCACTGATCATGATCAGCGTGTTCGCTTCCTTCCTGCTCGTTCCTGACGTCGAGATCAAGATGTTCGCCGTCGGCCTCACCGTTGCCGTCCTCGTCGACGCAACGATCGTCCGCATGGTCCTCGTGCCAGCGACCATGGAACTGATGGGCGATGCCAACTGGTGGCTGCCCGGCTGGCTCGACCGGCTTCTGCCCAACATCGACATCGAAGGAACTGCTTTCGCTGCCCGTCACCAGACCACGTCAGCCGTGACGGTTCCTACCCAGATGGACTGCGCCGAGAACGAGCAGGATCTCGTGTCCGTCGGCTGATCGCAGACAGCACGGGCTGCGGCCCGTGCTGCCGGCGAAGGCCTCGTGGATTGGGATGGCGGCAGCGGAGTGCTTCGGCTGCGGCGAGCTGGCACATAACTGCTGGTCAGCATGTATGTGATGGTGGAGCTGGGGGGAATCGAACCCCCGTCCATCAGGCGATGGACGACCCTGATACGACCATTCCCGCTGAATCGCTGACGCAGCAACACCGGCGGGTCGGATGGCCACCGCCGAAGCGGTGGCCCGCGAATCGTCTTTCCGAATCGTCAGCAGACTTTCCTGCAGTCAGTGTTCTTTTACACCGTCATCCTTCGCTTCTGTTGCCGGGCTGCGATGGATTGGCCCCGTGCGGTATTTCTACTC
>JAOBWO010000035.1 GCA_025463415.1 Acidimicrobiales bacterium
GTGCCCCAGCTGTCGATGCACTCGGCCCGCGAGCTGTGCGGCGTCGACGATCCCCAGCACCTGGCGAGCGCGCTCACCGCCTACTTCGCCGGCTGATCTGGGCCGGCTGAGGCGCGGTCAGGCCGGCTTGTCGGGACCCGCGTTGTCGACGTTGGCGGCGGCCAGTTCGTCGCGCTGGGTCTGGATGCGAGCCGCGGCGTTGTCGGGCGTGGCGAGGCCGGCCTGGGCGAGGTCGAACAGGCGCTGGAGCTCCGTGTGGAGCTCAGCGGTCAGCCGCTTGACCTCGCTGCGCGGCACGCGACCGGTCTCGGGCAGCACCGGGTAGATCGGTTTGCCGACGATGACCCGCACCTTGTGGGGATGGATGAACTTCGCACCCTTCGGCATCACCGCTTCGGAGCCGCCGATGCCGACGGGGATGATCGGCACCCGGCCGTGGGCGGCCACATACGCTGCGCCCTCGAAGAGCGGCTGCACGATAGGACCGGACTTGCGCTCGCCCTCCGGGAACATCACGATCGGCTCGCCCTGTTCGAGCAGCAGGAAGCACCGCTTCAGCGCCTCGATGTCGGTGGTGCCACGCGACACCGGGAACCCACCAACGGATGAGATCAGCCAACCCCATGTGGGGCTCTTCCACATCGAGTCCTTGGCCATGTACCGCAGCCGACGTCGCGTGACGACCGCCGAGATGGGGGTGTCGATGTAGCTGCGGTGGACCGGGGCGAGGACGAAGCCACCCGTCTTCGGAACGTTCTCACGACCCTCCACGTGCATCCGCGTGATGAGCCGGGTGTTGCCCGTCGTCATCGCCTTCCAGAACTGGTAGTTGGCCTTGCTGATCAGTGTCTGCTTGGCGAGGTACGCATCGACTTTGCTCATCGGTCAGCGGTGGAGGTCGGCGCGGGGTCTCGGCGCAGGGTGAGGATCACTCGTCATCTTCTAGCAGCCGGACGATGGCCTCCAGCACCTGGTCGATGCTCAGCCCGGTCGTATCGACGGTTCGGGAACCATCGGCTGCACGCAAGCCGCCGTCGACACGTCCGACGTCGTGGCCGTCGCGCACGGCGATCGCGCGCTCGATCTCGTCGACGTCCCCGCCCGCTTCGGCGACCCGCCGCTCGGCGCGCACCCGCGGCGACGCCGTCAGGTACAGCTTCAATCGAGCACCCGGGAACACGACGGATCCGATGTCGCGCCCCTCGATCACTCCCCCGCCGTGCGTGTCCGCCCACTCGCGCTGCCGGTTGCGCAACTCGGTGCGCACGTCGCTGTTCGACGCGATCGCGCTGACTGCCGTGGTGACGTCGCTGCGCCGGATGTCGTCGGTCGCGTCGAGCCCGTCGACGAACACGCCGTCGTCGCCGATCTCGAGTCGCAGGCTCCGGGCGAGCTCGGCAACGGCGGGCACGTCGTCGACCGGCACCCCACGGTGCATCGCCGCGAAGGTCACGGCACGGTACATCGCGCCGGTGTCGAGGTAGTCCAGCCCCAGTCGTGCGGCAAGCGCACGGGCGATCGTCGACTTGCCGGCACCGGCCGGACCGTCGATCGCGATCACCTTCGCATCGAGCGCGCTCACCAGCTCGTGCCCTGCGGGCGCCCCTCTTCGTACCCGGCGGCGCTCTGCACGCCGACCACGGCACGTTCGTGGAACTCGGGGATCGTCGCGGCTCCGGCGTAGGTGCACGAGGAGCGGACGCCGGCCACGATCTGGTCGAGGATGTCCTCCACGCCGGGGCGCTCCGCGTCCAAGTACATCCGCGAGGTGCTGATGCCCTCCTCGAACAGCTCCTTGGCGGCACGCTCGAACGGCGTCTCGAAACGGGTGCGGTTCTTCACCGCGCGGTTCGAGGCCATGCCGAAGCTCTCCTTGTAGAGGCGGCCATCGGGCGACCGCAGCGTGTCCGCGGCCGACTCGTACGTGCCGGCGAACCACGAGCCGAGCATCACGCTGGCGCCGCCGGCGGCCAGCGCGAGGGCGACGTCGCGCGGGTAGCGCACGCCACCGTCGGCCCAGACGTGCTTGCCGAGCCGGGCAGCCTCGGCCGCGCACTCGAGCACCGCGGAGAACTGCGGACGGCCGACACCGGTCATCATGCGCGTGGTGCACATCGCTCCCGGACCCACGCCGACCTTGAGGATGTCGGCGCCGGCGTCGATCAGCGCGCGGGTGCCCTCGACCGTGACGATGTTGCCGGCCACGATCGGCACGTCCGGGGCGACGGCGCGGACCTCTTCGATGGCCCGCAGAGTGCGGGTCTGATGGCCGTGCGCGGTGTCGATGACGAGGACGTCGACTCCCATCTCGATCAGCGCTTTGGCGCGAGTGGCAGGGTCGCCGTTGATGCCGACGGCCACGGCGATCATCAACCGGCCCTGCGCATCGAGCGCGGGCTTGTAGATCGTGCTGCGCAACGCGCCCTTGCGGGTGACGCAGCCGAGCAGGCGACCGTCGTCGTCGAGCACCGGCGCGACCGTGAGCCTCTGCCCGGACAGGCGATCGAAGATCTCCTCGGCCGTGACATCGGGCGACACGGTGATCAGCTCGCGGCTCATCACGTTCTGCAACTGGGTGAACCGATCGAACCCTGCCGCGTCGTGCTCGGTGAAGATGCCGATCGGCTTGTTCTCGTGGTCGACGATGACGACCGCACCATGGGCACGCTTGTGGATCAATCCGAGCGCGTCGCCGACCGTGTGCTGGCCGGTGAGCGTGATCGGCGTCTCGTAGACAGGGTGGCGGGTCTTGACGAAGTCGACGACTCCCTCGATCACGTCGAGTGGGATGTCCTGGGGCAGCACCGTGAGCCCGCCGCGACGGGCGACGGTCTCGGCCATCCGTCGTCCGGCGACCGCGGTCATGTTCGAGACGACGACCGGGATCGTCGTGCCGAGACCGTCCGGCGTGCTCAGGTCGACATCGAACCGACTGGGCACCGACGACAGGCTGGGCACCATGAACACATCGCTGTAGGTGAGGTCGTACGGCGGAGCTTCGTTCAAGAACTTCATGGCGACAACCTCGGGGGCAAGCGGCCTTCACGCGCTGATCCGCTCGGAAACAGCGCCCCTAGGCTACGGCGTTCGCTACTGTCGCGCTCTCGCACATCGCCGGCCCTTCCGGCGCTCGATGTCCGGAGCTATCCTCTCCGCCCATGTCGATTCCTGTCGTCCTGGTCCACGGTTGGGGCGGTTCCTTCCTGAACACCTGGCAGATGAGCGGGTTCACCGCGTTGCTCGAAGATGCCGACCGATCGGTGATCGGCATCGATCTGCTCGGTCACGGCCTGGCGCCGAAGCCGCACGAACCCGAGGCGTACGCCGACCTCACGACCCGCATCGTCGACGCGCTGCCGGACGAACCGGTGGACGCGGTCGGATTCTCGCTGGGTGCGCTGACTCTGCTGCGCCTCGCGTGCGACCAGCCGCATCGCTTCAACCGCCTCGTGCTGGCAGGCATCGGCGAGAACGTCTTCGCCGACTCTTCGAGCACGGGCTCGAACATCGTCGACGCGCTGGCCGGAAACGGTGATCCCGGCGACAACATCAGCCGGCTCTTCGTCCAGTACGCGGATCAACCGGGCAACGACAGGGCTGCGCTCATGGCGGTCATGCAGCGCCCGACGCGTGGGCCGTTCACGGTCGAGGAGCTGGCCAAGGTGACCTGTCCCACGCTGGTCGCGATCGGCGATCTCGACTTCGCGGGCCCCGGCGACCGTCTCGCCGCAGCGCTGCCGAACAGCACGCTGGCCACCCTGCGCAAGGTCGATCACTTCGCGACCACGGAGGCGTTCAGCTTCATCGACGCGGCGTTGGAGTTCCTCGACGCGGCGCCGGGCTGACGTCGGTCGCAGCCGGTACGTGAGCACCGAAACCGACGATGTCGGACGCGCCGCCGGCATCCTGCGCGCCGGCGGGCTGGTCGGCCTTCCCACCGAGACGGTGTACGGGCTGGCGGGCGACGCGGCGAACGACGCCGCCGTACGGCGGATCTTCACCGCCAAGGGGCGTCCCGCCGACCACCCGTTGATCGTCCACATCGACGATGTCTCGGCGATGGGGTCGTGGGCAGCCGTCGTGCCTCACGCCGCCGCGGTGCTGACCGAGGCGTGCTGGCCGGGACCCTTGACCGTGCTCGTGCCGCGAGCTGATCACGTCCTCGACGTCGTCACCGGCGGGCGCGACACGGTCGGCCTGCGCGTGCCCGCCCACGCGATGGCGCTCGATCTGCTGCGCCGCTTCCGCGGCGGGGTCGCCGCACCGTCGGCGAACCGCTTCGGCCGGGTCTCGCCCACCACCGCGGCGCACGTCCGTGACGACCTCGGCGGCCTCGTCGACCTCGTGCTCGACGGGGGACCCTGCCCGATCGGCATCGAGTCGACGATCGTCGACTGCACCGTGTCGCCGCCGCAGATCCTCCGCGCCGGTGGCATCCCGGACGAGGACGTGGCAACGCTCCTCGACATCGCTGCCGCGAGCGGTCCGAGTCGGGCCAGCGGGATGCTGATGTCGCACTACGCCCCCGCAGCCCGCGTCGAACTCACCGCTTCGCTCGCGGAGGCGGAGTCGCGGGCACGTGTGCTGGCCGATTCGGGGCTCCGTGTGGACGTGCTGGACCCGACCGGCGATCTGGTCATCGCCGCGCACGATCTGTTCTCCCGGCTGCGCGATGCCGATGCGCGTGGTCTGGATGTCGTGGTCGCCGTGATGCCACCCCCGATCGGGCTCGGCCATGCGATCCGCGACCGCTTGCGCAAGGCGGCCGGGCTCGGCTGACGCGCGTGGCCCGTCGTCGGTCAGTCGAACGCGCCGGGCCGGTTGAGGTTGAGCACCCACACGTCGCGCACGTCGTCGAGCAACGGCGCCGGTCGCCCGTCGATCGCTGCGACGGTGAGACTGACCGTGCTCGCCCCGGCGTCGGGAACGACATCGAGCCGGCACCAGCATGGCGACGGCTCGTGCAGGTGCACCTCGAGCAGGTACGGCGGATCGTCGACGAGCACTTCACCGATCCACGAGGTCACGACGAGGAGCGCCTCGAAGGCCTCCGCAGGCAGCGCATCGATCACGAACGATGGCACATCCTGCTGGGCACGCCCGATCCAGCGTTGCCGGCGCGGTGGCGCGCCCGTCGGCTGCGGGCCTGCAGCTGCGCTCGATCGCGGACTCGACGTGGTCTGCTGATCGACGACCCACAGCGGACGCCGTCCGGTGAGGTGACCGACCGCCGCGTCGAACGCTGCGTTGAGGTCCCTCATCCCATCGGCGTCGCCGCCACGATCGGGATGCCGATCGAACGCCAGACGACGTCGAGCGGCGCGCACATCGTCCAACGTCGCATCCCGCGGTAGCCCGAGCACCTCGAACGGATCGGGCATGGTCATCGGCTCCGGCGCTCCCCAGGCCGCGCACTCACGTGGACAGGGTCAGGCCGTGCCATCGCGCAGTGCGGCGTACGCGGCCCGGACGGAGTCCGCCCGATCACCGTTGCCGTCGGCTGAGCGCTCCACCGTCGCGCCCCCACCGAGGCCCCATCGCGCCGTGATGTCCCCGGGATCGGCCTGCTCCAGGACTGCGGCGGCCTGCACGCACGCGCCGGCAGCGACCGCTTGGTCCGCGTCTGCGACGCACACGGGCAGCTCACACAGGTCAGCCAGCACCTGGCGGTACGCCGCAGATCGAGAACCGCCGCCGATCATGATGACCCGCTCCATCGCGCCGGTCTCGTTGCGCAGCGCGTCCAGACCGTCGAGGAGCGCGCACACCACACCCTCCACCGCCGCTCGCGCCAGCTGAGGCCGGCTCGCGTCGGATGTCAGACCGGTCAGCCAGCCCTTCGCCTTGGGCCGGTTCGGCGTGCGCTCGCCGTCGAGGTACGGCAGCAGGGTGAGACCATCCGCGCCGAGCGGCGACTGGAGCGCCAGCGCGTCGAGCCCGGCCGCGTCGACACCCAGGAGTCGGGCCACGGTGTCGGTGACCTTGGTGGCGTTCAGCGTGCAGACGAGCGGCAGGTACCCGCCTGCGGCGTCCGCGAAGCCGGCGACCGCTCCGGTTGCGTCGGCGGTGGGGGCGCCCGTCGCGGCGAACACCGTTCCCGACGTGCCGAACGACATCGCGACGTCGCCGGGCCGCAGACCGAGCCCCAACGCGGCCGCCATGTTGTCGCCGGTACCCGGTCCCACGACCGCGCCCCGCCATGTACCGGCCGACTCCAACGGGTCGAGCACTCGGGGGACGACGTCGGTCCAGTCGCGGTCTGCGTCGATGATCGACAGCAGGTCCCAGCGGTACTGCCCCGTCGCTGCGGACCAGTATCCGGTGCCGCTGGCATCGCCACGATCGGTGGTGAGCGCGCCGGTCAACCGGGACGTGAGCCAGTCGTGAGGCAGCACGACTTTGGCGACGCGCGCCCAGTTCTCGGGCTCGCTGCGGTGCAGCCACGACAGCTTGGCGATCGTGAACGCGGCGACCGGAACGCTTCCGCACGCCTCCGCCCAGTCCGCCGCACCACCGGGCAGCTGCTTCAGCAACCAGCCAGCGTCAGGGGCGGTCTCGGTGTCGTTCCACAGCTTTGCGTCGCGGATCACCTGGCCTGCCGCGTCGAGCACGACCATGCCGTGCTGCTGCCCGGCGATGCTGATCGCGGCGAATTCCGTGACTCCAGCTTCGGCCTGCGCCGCCGCGAGCGCTGTCTCGAACGCGGCCCACCAGGCATCCGGCGGCTGCTCACTGCGCGGCGGATGGGTCGGCGGGTGCGGAGCCGAGCCACGGCCGACGACCCGCCCACTCTCCAGCTCCCGGATCTCCACCTTGGTCGACTGGGTGGAGGAGTCGACACCGACCACGAACGCCATCGGGCCAATGTAACCAGTCCCGGTTCGCGACGACGGGGCTCAGCCGATGCGGTCGCCGCTGCGCGGCTCAGACCTCGCGGGATGCGGCAACGATGGTCGGGCCGAAGTCGGTGGGCACGCCGGCGGGCGCGTCGTCGAGCTCGGCCGCCACCTTCTGACCCAGACCGCCCTGATCGGTCATCGCCCTCGCGACAGTTGTCGCCAGTCGACCACCCACGCCGAGTTGACCGGTGGCGATCGCGGCGATGAGTGCGCTCGACACCTGCGCAGCGACCGGCTGCACCTTGCCCCAGTCGACGTGATCGGCCATCGCCTTCATCGCCTTGGTGGCCTCCGCCGTGCGATCCGCCGTCGCAGCGCGGACCCCGGCCCAGTCGACGTTGCGCATCACGTCCGCGACTGCCGCTGCGTCGGCAGCCTCTGTGGCCGGCGTCTGATCGACGTCGGGACCGCCTTCCGCCCGATCGACGCCGGCCGCGCCTGCGCCGTCCTCGCCTGCACCGTCGGCGACCCCGGCACCGCCCTGGTTGGCGCGGAACAGCGAGACCAGTCCGTCCAGCTGTTGCTTCGGCGTCGCCCAGATCGGCGCGGCCGGTGACTCGTCACCCTGCTTGCCGGCCTCGTACTCGGCCTTCAGCGAGGCCGCGACGGTCTTGGCCCTGTCGCGCCAGCTCATGGCGTCACGTTACCCTTCAGCGGCCGGTGAAGTCCGGCGTGCGCTTCTCCAAGAACGCGACCACACCCTCCTGGAAGTCGTTGGTGCGGATCAGCGTGAGCAGCTGGAGGAAGACGTGATGCACGTTCTGGTCGAACGTCTCGGTCTCTGCGGCGCGCATCATCCGCTTGATCGCGCGAACGGCGAGCGGCGCGTTCTCGGCGATCTCCGCGGCGAGGGCGAGGCTGCGCGACGCCAGCTCTGCATCGGGCACGACGTGGTTCACCAGACCGAGCTCCAACGCCTCCGCCGCGCGCAACGTGCGACCGGTGAAGGCGATCTCGGCGGCCTTCGCGTAGCCGACCATCCGCGGCAGCAACCACGTGCCGCCGCTCTCGGGGACGATGCCTCGCTTCGCGAAGCCCGGGTTGAGCTTCACGGACTCGCCCGCGACTCGCATGTCGCAGCCGAGGGCGAGGTCGAGCCCATAGCCCGCGGCGCCGCCGTTGAGCGCGCAGATCGTCGGCGTGTCGAGGTTGTGGAGCACGATCGGCGGCGCGTTGCGGATGTCGAACTCGCCGGGGGCGACATCGAGCGAGCCGAGCCCGCCGAGGCTGCCCTTGGAGCTGCTCGCCTGTGCAGCCATGTCGAGCCCGGCACAGAACGCCCGGCCTGCGCCGGTGAGCACGATGCACCGCACGTCGCGATCTCGGTCGGCGTCGAGCAGACGCGCGGACAGATCGTCGAGCATCGAGGCGCTGATGGTGTTCATCCGCTCCGGTGCGTCGAGCGTGATGGTCGCGATGTGGTTGCTGGTCTCGGAGCGGACTTCGCTCGATCGGCTGGTGGTCATGCGCCGACGGTAGTTCCGCGAGTCACGCCGGCTGAACGGCACGCAACCGGCCCCGTAGGATCGCCCCGATGCCGACGACGACATGGGGCCGGATCGGCCGGGCTCCACGGGCGGCGGCGGGGTTCGCCGTGGCCCGAGCCCGCGACCGTCCGCTGCGTGGCCTGGTCACCGGGCTGGGCATCGCGGTGGCGATCGGGTCGCTGTTCACCACGACCGCGTCCCCGTTGATCGCCGGCGACGCGACCCTCCGCCGATCCCTCGAGGCCGTGCCGGCGGCGTCGCGCAGCATTGCCGTTGCCATCGCCGTCAACGAGCAGCCGATCGACAAGCTCCGGGCCGTCGACGCTCAGGTGCGCAGGGATCTCCAGGCTCCTGGTCTCGGCCACCCCAGGGGTCAGGTGGAGTACCGCGCCCTCGCCTCCAACGAGGGCACCGTGTACCGGCTGATCGGCGTCGAGCAGCTGGCCGACATCGTGACCCTCATCGACGGACGCCTGCCGACGACGTGCACGCCGACGCACTGCGAGGTCCTCATCATCGGCGCCGACACAGCGGTGACGCCTCAGCCCGAGCTCGGCATCGACATCGTCGGTCGTGCCGTGCTCGACGACAAGAGCATCGTCTCCGGCCAGTTCCGACCCGACGCAAGCGAGGTCCTGTTGCTGGGCGACGGCGTCGAAGCGGTGGGCGCGATCAAGGCGTTGGAGCTCTTCGGCCGCAGCGAAGGGTGGATCGCGCCGATCGATCCGGCGTCCGTGCGCGTCGCCGACATCAGCACGCTGCTGGCCGCTGCCACACGAGCCGCGAACTCGTTCGGCGAGTCCAGTGCGACGATCACGTTGCCGAGCAAGGCCCTGCTCGACGCACGGAGCCACGCCGGCACCGCGCGACGGCGGGTCGCACTGGCGGCTGCGCAGGCGGCCGTGCTGGTCGTCGGCTTCACCCTCCTCGCGGCGGCCAGCATGCGCCGTCGCCATCTCGCCGCCCGAGATCTGCTCCGCCAACGAGGCGCCGGCCGCAGCGCGCTCAACGTCTTCACCGTGTGCGAGGCGGCCTGGCCGGTGGTGATCGGAACCGTGATCGGCATCCCGCTCGGCCTCGGTGTCACCGCGTGGTTGGCGACGAGTTGGAACCTCAGCGCCCGCGACACGGTGTTCTCGGTTGCCCACACGAGCCTCCCGGTCGTGCTGGTCGGCGCCGTGCTCGTGCTGATCGCCACTGCCGTGGTGATGGCCAACCCTCCCTCCGAACGACGTCGGACCCGACGGCGGTGGTGGCAGCCACTGCCGATCGACGCACTCGGCATCGGCGCGCTGGCCATGACGGCACTGTCGATCTCACGCGGATCCGACACGTCCGCATCGCTGGTCAGCCAGGGCGATCCGCTGATCGCCGCGCTGCCGCTCCTGGCGACCCTGATCGTCGCGTGGGTCGCCATCCGCGCCGTCCCGTGGATCGTCACCGGTTGTGCTCGACTGCTCGGCCGACGGGCTCCGCTGGCCCGAACCGCGCTCGGCGAAGTGGCCCGGCGACCCGCCGTCCCGCTCGTCACGGCAGGGTTCCTCGCCGCCACCACGACCCTCGGCCTCTTCTCGATCGGGTACCGCTCGACCCTCGCGGCCGGCGCCCACGACCAAGCATCCTTCGCGGTCCCGCTCGACGTCACCCTCACCGAGGGATCCGCGCTCGTGCGGCCGAGCGCGCTGCAGCCGGACGCGGGCTGGTCGGCGTTGGCCGCCGGCACGACCAGCACCGAGGTCGTGCGGCGAGGGGTGTCGGTCCTCGGTCAGGATGTCAGCGCCGACACCGTGACCGTCGTCGGCATCGACCCGGCCACGATCGAGCGGCTGGCGGGATGGCGGGGCGATTTCGGTCCGTCGAGAGCGACGCTGACCGCTGCGATCCAGTCGAAGCGGCCGGCCGCTGCGCCGGGTGGCACGATCCCCGACGGCGCAATGCAGTTGGTCATCCACGGCTCCGGCGACTTCCTCGTCACGAACGTGCAGGTCGTGGTCCGGCGCCGAGACGGCACGTGGCACCAGCTCGGCGCGAAGTACGTGGCCAGCGCGCCCGATCAACTGGTCGCCGACCTCGAACCGTCCGACGGGGGCGGCACCGTGCTCGGCTTCTCGATCGGTCAGGCCGGCTACTCGTCGGACCGGGTGCAACACCACGACGGCGAAGGCGCGACGTCGTCGTCGGACTTCACCGCCAGCCTCCGCTTCGACCGGATCGATGCCGGAACGACGGACACCGCGGTCGCGATGGCCTGGTCCGAGCTCGCTTCGGACGGCGCTGTGGTGACCGCCACGGGCGGGGGTCTCGACCTCCATCTGCAGTTGCGGGGCACGACCGCATTGATCCTGCCGCCGACGCCTCCGCAGTTGGGGCAGATCCCCGCGATCGTCGATCCGGAGACTGCTGCCGAGGCGGAGAACGGCCTCGTCGTGGTCGACGTTCCGGGCGAGAGCCGGCTGACCCTGCGGGTGGCTGCGGTGGCTCAGCGGTTCCCCGGCACTCCGGACCGGTTCGCTGTCGTCAACCTGGTGGACATCGGGCGCGCGTTCGATCAACTCGATCCGGGCTTCGGCACACCCAACGAGGTCTGGCTGTCGGCCGCGCCGGGTCATGAGGCGACGCTCGCGGCTGCGCTGCGGAAGGCACCGTTCGACCAGCTCGTCGTGTCACGGCGGGCCGCGATCGACGCCCAGCTGCGCAGCAACCCGCTGGCGCGCTTCACACTCGGTCTGTTCGCCGTCGCCGGGCTGATCGCCGGGCTGCTGGCCATCGCAGCGATCTACCTCGCAACCCTGTCGGACGCAGCCGAGCAGGCGCCGCTGCACCGCGCCCTCGCTGCGGAGGGCGTGCCGGCCCGGTCGCTGAGCCGGATGGTGCGCTCCAGCGGCAGCGCGATCGCGCTCGGCGCGATCGCGATCGGCACCGTGGGAGCACTGCTGCTGCTGCGCGTCGTCACGCGAGTCATCGCCGTCACCGCGACGTCGACGGTGCCCGTTCCTCCCCTCCTCGCCAGCGTCCCCGCCCGGAACCTCGTCGTCGCCGTCGTCGCGATCACCGTTCCATGCCTCCTCGGCACCGCGTTGGCGGCCCGCTCGGCCCGCCGTGCCGCGCAGGGCGACCTGCTCCGGGAGTTCGGATGACGCGCACAGCGATGATCGATCTCGACGACGTGTTCGTGCTCTACCCCGTCCTCGACCGTCAGGTGGCAGCGCTGCGGGGTTTGTCCCTGCGCGTCTCCGCCGGCGAGCGAGTGGTCGTCACCGGTCCCAGCGGGTCCGGCAAGTCGACGCTCGTCAGCCTGGTCACGGGCCGGGTGCGCCCCAGCGCCGGCACCGCCGTCGTGCTCGACCACGACCTCACGAATGCATCCGCGCGGGCGATCGCAGCACTGCAACGCACCGGCGTCGGCGTGGTGACCCAGCAGATGAGCGCCAACCTGCTCCCGGAGCTGACGGGACGGCAGAACGCAGCGATGCAGAGCCGGCTGGCCGGGGCATCCGTCGATGATTCGAACCGGCTCGCGTCGACCATGCTCGACCGTCTCGGCGTCGGCCACCTCGCCGACCGACGTCTCGGCACGATCTCCGCCGGGGAGGCCCAGCGCGTCGCCCTGGCCGCAGCGCTGGCCCACCGACCGCGAGTGATCGTCGCCGACGAGCCCACGGGAGCACTCGACCACTACAACGCGAACATCGTGTTCGAGCTGTTGTCGGAGCTGTCCGACGAGCTGGACGCGGCGCTGCTCGTGGTCTCCCACGATCCGGGCGCCGGCCGCATCGGACACCGCGTCCTGGAGATCCGCGACGGCCGGCTGGGCGCGGAGCGGATCGCCGACGACCTCACGACGCGCCTCGTCGTCGACAACCGCGGCTGGGTCCGGCTCCCCGAATCGGACCGGATCAGGGCGGGCATCGTCGACAGAGTGGTGGTGGCCGGATCGAACCGCTGGGACCCGTCAGACGTCGAGCGCCGCCCGGTCGTGGAGCTGTGCCCACCGGGCGGGCCGGTTGACGCACCGCAGGTCGACACACCGACCGTGGAGGCGCCCGCTGATGCACCACAGGTGCTGGCGCTGCACGACGTGACGCGCTCGATCGGCACGGTCCGCATCCTCGCCCCGACGTCGCTGGTCGTCCGTGCGGGCGAGCTGTTGATCGTCGCCGGCAGATCCGGCTCGGGCAAGACCACGCTGCTCGGGATCCTCGGGGCGTTCGGCATTCCCACCGAGGGCAGCGTCGCCCGCTCCGACGATCTGTCCGTCGCCGTCGGGACATCAACCCCAGGCTTCGCGGAAACGATGACCGTGCGCCAGAACATCGTGCTCGCGTGCACCGTGCGGGGCAGCAACGTGGACGACGCGCTGACCGCCTCGATCGATGAATCGCTCGCCGCGGTCGGCATGCTCGAGCTGGCCGAGCGACCGGTGTCCACGTTGTCAGGTGGCGAACGCCAGCGGGCCTCGATCGTGCGCGCCGTGTCGAGCGGCGCACGACTGGTGCTGCTCGACGAGCCGACATCACAACTCGATCAGGGGCTCGCCAGGCGGGTCTCGGCGTTCCTCCTCCACTGCGCCCGGCAGGGCCACGCGATCGTGTGCGCGTCGCACGAGCCGGAGCTGATCGCGGCCGCCGATCGGGTTCACTCTCTGTCATGAAACAGCTCCCGTCCTTCGACGCCGAGGACATCAACCGACTGACGCCGATGCGAGTCGCGATCGACGCGTTGCGCACCTGCTTCGCCGCACGGCCGACGCACATCGCGCGCACGCCGTTGGCTGCCAGTGACGGCGAGTTCATGCTGATGCCGGCCGTCGACGGCGACGTCGCAGGGATCAAGCTGTTGATGATCCAGCCGAAGAACATCGACCGTGGTCGCCCGGTCATCCAGGGCACCTACGTGCTGTTCAACGCCGACGCCGGTGAGCCCGTGGCGCTGTTCGACGGTGCGGCGCTCACCAACCTCCGCACACCCGCGATCTCAGCGGTGGCCACCGATGGGCTGGCTCGGCAGGATGCGCGCACGCTCGGCATCATCGGCTCCGGCCCCCAGGCACTCGGCCACGTCGACGCGATGTTGTGCGTGCGACCCGAGATCACCGACATCGTCGTGGCCAGCCGCACCGCCGCGAACGCAGCAGCGGTCGTCGCAGCCATCACTGCCGACGGTCGCCGAGTCGGCAACCGGTCGGTCACCGTGGGCGACTACGCGATGGCAGCCGCGTGCGATGTCGTCTGCACCGCGACCCGGTCCACCGAGCCGTTGGTCGACGCGACGATGGTGCGGCCGGGCACTCATCTGAACGCGGTCGGCGCCTACCGCACCGACATGCGCGAGCTCGCCACCGATCTCGTCGCGGCCAGCACCGTCGTCGTCGACGAGCTGCACGCCGCGCACGAGGAGGCGGGTGACTTGGTGCTGGCGATCGCTGACGGCGGCTGGTCGTGGGACCTGCTCGCGGGCGACCTCGCCGACGTCGCCGCCGGTGTCCTCAGCCGCACCCGCGCCGACGAGATCACGCTGTTCAAGAGCTCCGGGTTGGCCGTCGAGGACCTCGTGATCGCGCGCATCGTCGCTGCGGAGATGAACCTGCTCTGAGTTCGCAACGAACGGTACGGTGGAGCACGTGACGAAAGCCGTAGTGGTCGTTGGTGGGGGTCTGGTCGGGTTGGCGACATCGCTGATGCTCAGCGAGCGCGGCGCCGAGGTGACCATCGTCGAACGCAACGAGCTCGGCAGTGGCGCGTCGCGCGGCAACGCCGGGTTCATGTGCACGACCCTGCTCGAACCGCTCGCGGCACCCGGTGCGGTCAAGTCCGCGCTCACGTCCCTCAACGACCCCACCAGGGCCCTCCGCGTCCACGCTCGCGCGCTGCCGGGCATGGTCGGTTGGGGCATGCACTTCGCCCGCTCGGCCACGCAGAAGCGCTACGTCGCCGGTCGGGTCGCGCTGGCCAAGCTCAACCTCCGCCACACCGAGGCGCTCGAGCTGCTCGGCACGCTCGGCACCGACATCACGCTCGGTCCCGAGCTCGTCGTGCCGTTCAAGGATCCGGCCCTGGCCGAGCACTACTTGTCCACGCTGGCTCCGATGGCCGACTACGGCGTCGAGCTCCCGCAGGGCTTGCTCGACGGTGACGAGTTGCGGCGGATCGTCCCGGCACTCGCCGACACGATCCGCGCCGGCTACGTCGTCAAGGGCGATCACTCTGTCGACCCGCGGGTGTTCGTCGACTCGATGATGTCCGCCGTGCGCAGCCGCAAGATCACCGTCATCGAGCACGCCCGGGTCACGTCGGTCGGCCGCTCCGACCGGCGGGTCAACTCGATCACCACCACCAAGGGCACGCTCACCTTCGACGAGGTCATCCTGGCCGCAGGCGCCGGCTCGCGTCCCCTCGGCAAGCTGTTCGATCTGCGCATCGCGGTCGTCCCCGGGCAGGGCTACAACGTCGGGCTTCCGGTCTCGGACGCGTTGACCCACCCGGTGATCTTCGAGGAGGCGCACGCCGTCGCGACCCCGTTCGCCGACCGGATCCGCCTGGGCGGGACGATGGAGTTCGACGGCCTCGAGCCGCGCTTCGACCAGCGCCGAGTGGATGCGATCCTCGCCTCGATGCGCCAGTTCATCAACCTCGATTTCGACGCCCACTTCGACACGTGGTCGGGCAGCCGTCCGATGAGCCCCGACGGGCTGCCGCTCATGGGCCGACCGCGCCAGTACGAGAACGTGGTCATCGCCGCAGGTCACGGCATGTTCGGGCTCAGCCTGACGCCCACCTCGGCGCTCGCCCTGACCGAGCTCGTGCTCGACGGCCGGAGCAGCATCGACCTCGCCGACTTCGACCCGGACCGCTTCCGCATCCGCAACCTGGTCGCCGCAGCTCGCTGATCACAGCGGCCGGGCAGGACCGGCGCGTCGCGTCAGCGGCTGCGTAGAGTGACGAGGTGAGCGACCGGTGGGCAGCCCCGACCCCTTCGGGGTGGTTCCCCGATCCGTGGGGCGCACCGGCGATGCGCTTCTGGAACGGCGTCCGCTGGACGGGAGAACTGGCGGTCCCACCGCCACCGCCGAAGCCGGCGTTCCCCACGCTGCCGATCTCCGCCGCGGTCATCGTGCTCGTCACGACTGCGGCCTCGTTGGCCGCGGACAAGCTGATCGTGCGCTGGCTGGTGCGGTTCCACTGGCCGATCGCCGTGTACGTCCTCATCGCCGCGTGCATCGGCTACGGGCCGCTGGTGGTCGCCTGCCGGTACGTGGTGCGCCGAAGCTCGATCGACGGCGCGGGCCCGGGCAACCTGAGCACCGGCATCGGATTGCGCTTCCGACGCGCCGACCTCGGCTGGGGACCCGTTGCCTGGGTGGCCTGCTACGTCGCCGAAATCACGGTGGCTCTGATCGTGCTCGCCCTGCACATCCCGATCGTCAGCAACACGGCCGGGCTGTCGAAGCTCGACGGCAACCGCACGTACATCATCTCCTTCGCGCTGCTCGCCGTCGTCGCCGCGCCCATCGTCGAGGAGATGGTCTTCCGCGGCGTCGTGCTGCGCGGGTTCCGCTCGCGGTTTCCGGCGTGGCTCGCGGTCGGCCTCCAGGGCGTGCTCTTCGGGGCCGCCCACTTCGACCCCGAGCGCGGCAAGGGCAACATCGGGTTGGTGATGATCCTCGCGTCGGTCGGCATCGTGCTCGGCGGCGCGGCATACCTGACCCGCCGGATCGCGCCGACGATGATCGCCCACGGCCTGTTCAACACGCTGGCCGTGATCCTCGTCCTCACCCGCTGACGCCGCCTCCACCGGAGGACCTGTGACGCGTGCGGGCGGTGCGCAAGGCCTCCACTCGCTCGGTTCGCCGCACGCCGGAGGCTCTGTGACGCGGACGCGCGATGCGCAGAGCCTCCGCTTCAGATCGTCGGACGCCGCGGGTCAGCCGATCTCGCTGCCCCAGATGTCGGAGAGCGTGTAGCCCTCCTGGTACGGGTCACTCGGATCGACGGACACCGTGCGCGATCCGACCACCCAGCCGCGGCCGGAGATGCGCGGCAGGATCGCCGGACGGTCGCCGACCGTCGCCGTTCCGGTGATCTCGACCGTGAACTCGCTGTCGATCATCGACCGCGCGGTGAACTGCTGACCGACCTCGGCCTGCCCGCGTGCCGACATGCACGCCAGGCGTGCCGAGTTGCCCGTACCGCACGGTGAACGGTCGACCCGGCCACTCAGCACCGTCGCGCCGCGCAGGCTGCCGTTGCCGGGGTCGTCGTCGCCGATCACCATCACGTAGGAGATGAAGTTGATCTCCGGGTACAGCGGGTGCTCGACGGTGATGGTGGCCCTCGCGGCCGCAGACACGGCCTCCGCTGCCGCCACCACGTCACGTGCCGAGCCGCGGTCGAGCTTGAGGCCGAGGTCTTCGGCGCGCACCAGCACGTAGTAGCAACCGCCGTACGCGACATCGACCAGCACCGTGCCGTGACCCTCGACCTCCAACGGCAGGTCGAGCGACTCGACGAACGACGGGATGCCGTCGAAGGTGACCCGCTGGCACCGACCGTCGGCGCACGTGGCCGTCGCTCGGACCAGCCCTGCGGCCGTCTCGAGGACGACCTCGGTGGTGGGCTCGGTCATCGGCACGCTGCCGGTCTCCAGCAGCGCGGTGACGACGCAGATCGTGTTCGAGCCGCTCATCGCGTGGGCCCGGTCGGCCTGCAAGATCACGAACCCGGCGTGCGCCTCCGGATCGGTCGACGGGTAGACGACGTTCGCGCTGGCCTGCGGCCGCCCGCGAGGCTCCATGGTGAGGTAGCGACGGATGGAGTCGTCCTCCTCGTTGATGTAGCGCAGCTTCTCGCGCATCGTGTTGCCCGGGATCGGGAAGACGCTGCCGAGGTAGCAGGTGCCCTGCTCGCCCTCGGCGTGGGCTTCGATCGCGTGGAAGGTTCGGGTCGCGCGCACGGCGGGCGTGCCCGGCTCAGCCGCTGATCGCGGCGAAGGCGTTGATCGACTCGTCGAGCGCGGCCACGAGGCCGGCTAAGTCGGCATCGCTGAGCGGCAGCAGCGGCCGGCGGGCTTCGCCGACGGCCACGCCGCGATGGGCCATCGAGCGCTTCATCTTCTGCACATAGCTGCCCTCCTCGAGGTTCCAGATCCACGGCAGCAACGCGGCGTACTGGCGCCTGCCGAGCTCGAAGTCACCGGCCAGCATCGTCTTCGTGAAGGCGACGTGCTCGGCGGGCATGCCGTTGCCGGGACCGTCGAGCCAGCTGCGCACTCCCCAGGCCATGTAGTCGAACGCCTGGTCGTCGGAGCCGCACATGACCTCGATCCTGCCCTCGTACCGCTTGCGCAGCGCGAGGAAGCGGGAGAAGTCGCCGCTCGACTCCTTGATCGCGACGATTGCGGGGTTGTCCGCCAGCAGGTCGAGGCTCTCGAACCCGTACTCCACACCGCTGCGGGCGGGGAAGTTGTAGAGGATGATCGGCAGGCCCGATGCGTCGGCGACGGCTTCGACGTGTGCGGCGAGCTCGTGCTGCTTGGGCAACGATGTCGGCGGGGGCGACAGCATGATCGCCTCGTAGCCGTGACCCTGGGCGTGCTTGGCCAGGGTGATGACGTCGCGAGTCGCGCCCGAGTTGCAGCCCGCGATCAGCTGGGCGTTGCCACCGATCAGCTTGGCGCCGAGCTCGAGTTGCGCGGAGCGCTCCTCGAGCGACATCGCGTAGTACTCCCCCGTCGTGCCACCCACCACGATGCCGGCGACGCCCGCATCGAGCAAGAACTCCACGGCGGTCGTGAAGCCGGCCTCGTCGACCGACTCGTCCGGGCGGAACGGCGTGACGACGGGGACGTACACGCCCTCGATGTTGATGGTGCTCATGGCTCTCCTCGATGACAGCGAACGACGTTCCGACTGTACCAGCGCGGTTCATGGGCGTTCCGCGGCGCGGCCCCGGGTGCGAGTGCGTACGAACTGTTCACACGTCGGATTCACGAGTGATCGATTTTCGCTATCGACTCGTAACGTGGCCGCATGGCTCTCCAAGGTGAATACGTTCCCAGTCCGTCGCAGTGGGTCAGCGATCAGGTGGCCGCCTACGAAGCATCCGGTGGCGCCGAGGCGAACACGTTGCTCGACACGGGCCTGCCGATCATCATCGTCACCACTCGCGGCAACAAGAGCGGCGCGATCCGCAAGTTCGCGCTGATGAAGGTGGAGCACGACGGCGAGTACGCGCTCGTGGCCTCGATGGGTGGGGCACCGAAGAACCCGGTCTGGTACTCGAACCTCGTCGCCGACCCCCACGCGTTGATGATCCAGGACGGCCCCGAGCCGTTCGATGCCGACGCCCGCGAGATCACCGGCGACGAGTACACGACGTGGTGGGACCGCGCCGTTGCGGCCTACCCGTCGTACGCGGACTACCAGCTCAAGACGGATCGCAAGATCCCGATCCTCCTGGCGACCAAGCGCTCCTGACCAGCCGGAGGCCGGCCGAACGCGGGCGCGGCCTCAGCCGAGCGCCATCAGCGCGACGCCGACCGACGCCAGGGCGAGACCTGCGCCCTGCCACCAGCGCAGCCGCTCACGGTTGAAGAACGCAGAGAGCAAGACGGTCACCGCGGCGAACTGAGACGCGGCAACCGACACGGGCCCCGCATCGCCGTAGCGGTAGCCGAGCTGGAGCGCGCCCATGGCCAGTCCGGCGACGAGACCGGTGCCGATCGCGAACTTGCGCGCCGGGCCGGAGACGACGATCCACCTCGCCCGCACCAACGGATGGACCAGTGTCAGGAAGATCAGACCGGTGAACCGCTGGATGGGCACCGGCGCGATGCCGGCGCGATCCGAGGTGAGGTCGAGGAACGTGAAGGCCAGACCGAAGCCGACACCGGCCAGGGTGCCGGCCATCAAGCCGAAGCGGATGCTGCCCCGACCGCCGGGCACGTAGGTGCTGAGTGCGACGGCGGCGAGGCCGATCGTGACGCCGACCCCACTGAGCAGCGACAGCCCGTTGCCGCGGCCGAGGTCGACGAACACGGGCACCATCGCCGTCAGCACCGACGCCAACGGTGCCACGACCCCGATCGGCGCGCGGGTGTAGCCGATGTACAGCAGCAGCAGCGCCGCACCGTTGAAGACACCGGACAGGCTGGAGTAGGTGAGGTCGGCACCATTGATGTGCCACGGCTTGAGGGCCAGGAACAACGGGGTGAACAGCAGCGCGACGAGCAACGCCGTGCGGGTGACCGCGATCGGACGATCGGTGCGCGAGCCCCGCGCGGCCAGCACGTCGGACGAGCCGAACAAGAACGCGGCGATGCCGCCGAGCAGGATACCCACGGGTGGGTCAGTGCGCCGTCGAGCGATCGGCCAGCGACGGGGGGACACCCGTCGGCTGGGCCAGACCGTGGCGGGTGCCGTGCACCCCGGCGTAGCCGGCGCGCTCGGACGGCCCCCAACCGAGCGCAGCGATCTCGTCCCGCACGTCGGCACCGAGCTGGAACACCTGCACGCGAAGCGGGTTGCAGTTCGGCTCGGCGTCGGACCCCTCGCCCCACAACGGCACGGCGAGATCGCCGCCCGGGCAGAGCGAGATCGCCATCAGCAGGTCGGTCTCCGCCAACAGCTCGACGTGGTCGCCGGGTCGCGCCGGACAGGTCTTCATGAAGTAGCGCTTGTCGTCGGGCATCAGCCCGGTCACCTGGAACAGGTTGATCACGTCGTGCACGTCGAACTCGGTCAGCCCGTGCGCGGCGATCGCACGGGTGAGGTTCGAGTGGCAGTGGAAGTCGTACGGCGCGTCGGACAGCAGCTGGTTCACGTACGGGTCGCACCGCGTGCCGAGGAGATCGTGGCAGCCTGCGTCGTCCTCGTCGCGGCCGTACGCGATCGTGTCGGCCACGAACGTCGCCAGTGGACGGAGGAACGGCAGGTTCGACCACAGCCGCTGCCCCGTCGTGAGATGGGTGCCGTAGAACTGGCGGGTTCGTGCCGCCCAGAAGCGCTCGCGCGGGTCGGTCCGGCTCCAGATGTTCAGGTCGACCACCTGCGGACCGTCGACGGTCGTGAACCGCACGACCTGCCCAGCGTTCGCAGTGAAGGCGTAGCCACTGCGCACGGGCACGACGACGTCGAGCACGACCTCGCGGCGGTCGGTGCCGGCCGTCGCAGCCACCGCGTCGACGACGCCGGCGGGCGGGACGAGTGGGCTGCCGACGCTGGCGACGTAGGAAGGGCTGGGCATCGGGACCTCAGATCACGTTGTGTTCGGGGCGGATCTCGGCAGCCGAGAAGCGATCGACCGAGAACCCGGTGATGTCGACGACGGGGGCGCGCTGCATGACGAGGTCACGGATCACCTCACCGACGCCGGGTCCGAGGAGGAAGCCGTGCCCGGAGAAGCCGGTGGCGTAGAAGAAGCGGGGCACAGTGCTCGACTCGCCGATCAACCCGTTGTGGTCCGGCGTGGTCTCGTAGAAGCCGGTCCAACCACCGGCGATGCCGACGTCGAGCAGCTTCGGGGCGCGACGCATCGCGACCTGTCCGACGACCTCGAGCCAGTCCGGGCGCAGCTCGACGTCGAAGCCGGGGGGCTGATCGGGGTCGGCCATGCCGAACAGCAGGCCCTTGCCCTCGTCGTGGAAGTAGAACCCGGTCGAGAAGTCGATCGTGAACGGATGGTCGTGGGGCAGGTCGACCATCGGCTCGGTGAACCACACCGGGCGTCGCACGGGATCGACCGGCAGGTCGACGCCGGCCATCTCACCGATGAGGCGCGACCACGGACCGGCGGCGCACACGACGGTGTCCGTGGGAATCCGACCCTTCGCCGTCACCACACCGGTGATGACGTCACCATCGCGTTCGATCGCCGTCACCGGGCAGCCCGTGATGATCCGCACGCCGAGGGCGCGTGCACCCTGGGCGTAGCCTTCGACCGCTGCGCCGGTGTTGGCATGTCCATCGCGCATGCAGATGGTCGCAGCCAGCACGTCGTCGACGTTCGCCAGCGGGGCAAGGGCTCCGGCTTCCACAGCGGACATCATCCGGCTCGGCACACCGAGCGAGTTCTGCATCGCCACGCTGCGCTCGAAGGTGTCGACGTCGGACTGCTCGGTGAGCAGGAACAGGTAACCCACCTGGCGCAGGTCGACGTCGAACCCGGGTCGTTCGCCGAAGCGCTCCCACGCATCCATCGAGCGCAACGCGAGCTCGATGTTGACCGCGTCAGAGAACTGCAGTCGGACCCCGCCCGCTGCCTTCGACGTCGAGCCGCAACCGAGTTGGTCGGCCTCGACCACGACGACGTCCGTGTACCCCTCCTCGGCGAGGTGGAACGCGGCACTGAGCCCGATCACGCCACCGCCGATGATGACGACGCTGGCGCGTGGAAGTTCCGTGGTCATGGGGTCGATGTTAGGCGAGGCAGCTCGGCTGGCTCAGGCAAGGCCGAGGTACGCGTTGCGGACCTCTTCGTTGTCGGCCAGGTCAGCGGCGGGACCCTCGAGGCCGATGTGCCCGGTCTCCAGCACGTACGCGTAGTCGCCGATGTTGAGCGCGGCAAGCGCGTTCTGCTCGACCAGCAGGATCGTGGGTCCCTGCTTGTTGACGCGCTCGATGATCTCGAACACGACTTCGACCAACACCGGCGCCAGGCCCATCGACGGCTCGT
>JAOBWO010000040.1 GCA_025463415.1 Acidimicrobiales bacterium
TCCCCAGCCCTCTGCCAAGGACGCGCTGGCCACCACCCACGCCTGTTGATACAGCGAGAGCAGGGCTTCGTTGACGAGGCGCCCGGCAAAGGAGATCCAGTCCTGCGCGCCGTGCTCAGCCACGATGCGCTCCAGGCGCGCCAGCTCGGGGCCTTCGCCGACGATCACCAGCCGCATCGAAGGCACCCGCGCATGGGCGACGGCGGCGGCCTCGATCATCCGGTCGAAGCGCTTGACGGGTGCCAGCCGGCCGACGGCGGCGACCAGAGGATGCGGCGAGCGCTCGCCGCCGGGTCGGAAGAACGGCTCGACGCCGTTGGGCACCGCGGTCACCTTGGCACTGCGGAACCCGAGCGCAAGCAACTCGTCGCGCGTCGCGTCCGACGGGGTCAGCATCGTCGTGCGTCGGTAGAACGGCGGTGCCAGCCGGCTCTCCATGATCGCGCCGAGCCGCGCGAATGGCTCGGGCAGGATCTGCCCCCACATCGGGCCGTGCACGTGGTGAAGAAAGCCGATGCGCGGCTTGCGGCACCACACCGGGCTCATGAACGGGACCGCGTTCCAGATCTCGATCAGCGCGTCGTAAGGACCCATCCGGTGGACGAGCTCCGACGCGACCGCTCTCGGAAACACGCTGTAGCGGCTCCCCCGGCGGACCACGTGGTATCCGGCGCGGTCCTCGGTGGCCGGGATGCCGACCGCAGCGCTGGTGCGGTGGGTGACGTCGAGGCCGGCCGCGGCGAAGCGCGACATGAACTCGTGGGCGTGCCGCTCGGAGCCGCCCGCGTCGCGGTCGGCGAAGTCACGCCAACCGAGCACGTGGATCCGGCGAATGCCCCGCCGCAGCAGGTCGTCTGCGGTCTCCGCAAACGAGAGTTCAGCGGTCATCGCTGACCAGGGCGGGCGGGCACAGTCCCAGAGCATAAGAGGCCCGCACGCGCGCCGGGCAACTCTCGAGGGCCCGTCGGCGGGAGGCCGCTAGCATCTCGCTTCTGATGTCGGCCGTCACCGAGCTCCGCAGCTTCTGGAACCGACGCATCCAGATCCCGGTCAACGGCGACGCGCTCGTGCTCGACGTCGGCAGCGGCGACAAGCCCCACTGGCGCGCCGACGTGCTGCTGGACTGGATGCCGGACGAAGGCAGCGGCGCGCAGCGGTCCGGGGCCGCGCAGGCGCGGATCAGCCGGCCGCTGTTCCACGGTGATGCTGCGGCGATGCCGTTCGCCGACGACGCGTTCGACTACGTGATCTGCTCGCACCTGCTCGAGCACGTCCACGATCCGGCAGCCGTGATCGACGAGATGGTGCGCGTCGCCAAGGCCGGCTACATCGAGGTGCCCGAGGCCGCGAGCGCGAAGATCGTCGACTTCCCCACCCATCTGTGGTGGGTGCGCCTGATCGACGGCGTGCTCGACTTCGAGCCGAAGACGGCGCGGGAGTTCGATCCGGAGATCGCGTCCTACCTGGCCCGCAGCGGCCTCGAGCACCCGATCGAGCGCGTGCTCAACGGTCGCTTCGATCACCGGGTGGTCTCGCTGCGCTGGTCGGGATCGGTGCCGTACCACGTCCGTGGCCCGGTCGATCCCGGCATGCTCGCCCAGGCGGCTGCCGCCACGGTGAGCCACGACGACAAGACAGCGCTGGTCGCCACGGTGCTCACGGGCGCGGCAGCTGCGATCGATCACCGCCGTCATCGCCGCCCGATCACGTTCAACCAGATCGTCAAACCCGAGCTGCACGTGTCGCCCGACGCGACCTTGACGCCCCGCCTGTACACCGCCTGACGAGGGCGATCAGCCGAGGGGCAGTCGGCGGAAGACGGCGCCGGGCAGGTGGCGGAACGTCATGAACACGAAGCGGAGGATGCCGGGCGCCCAGACGGTGCGCCTGCCCGAGCGCAGCCCGGCGGCAACGACCTCAGCCACCGCCTCGGGCGTCGTCGACAGCGGTGCGGCCTGCATGCCCTCGGTCATCGAGGACTTCACGAAGCCGGGACGGACGACGAGCACCGACGCGCCGCTGCCGACCAACGAGTCACCCAGCCCCTGGGCGAAGCCGTCGAGCCCAGCCTTGGACGAGCCGTACACGAAGTTCGAGGCGCGGACGCGCTCGCCGGCAACGCTGGACAGGAACACGAGATGCCCGTGCCCCTGCGACCGGAGCTGCTTCGCGACTGCGAGGCCGGAGCTGACCGCGCCGGTGTAGTTGACGGTGACGGCCGCGGCCGCGGCAGCTGGATCGTCGTCGAAGTCGCGCTGCGATCCGAGGACACCGAACGCGCTGATCACCACGTCGAGGTCACCGACGTCCGCGACCACCGACTCGATCAACGCGGCGTGGCTGGCCGTGTCGACGGCGTCGAACGCGACCGCCCGGACGTGCACGCCGCCCGCGCCGAGCTCGGTGATCGACGCCGTCGCTCCCGCCGAGTGCGGATCCCGGCATGCCAGGACGACGTGGCGCAGCGTCGGAGAGGCCAGTCGGCGGACGATGGCCAGTCCGATGTCGCTGGTGCCCCCGAGCAGGAGGATGGTCTGTGGTTCGCCGAACGAGTTCTGCATGCTGCGCTTCCTGTCTGAGATGGTTCAGCCGAGCAGGCCGAGGCGCCGGCCGAGATCGCTCTGCCACACGCCGTCCGGGTCGACTGAGTCGCGCACGGCCTGCCACTCGGCCAGGCGCGGGTATCCGCGCCGGATCGCGTGGGGCGTGGTGTGTGAGTCCTTCGCCATGTAGTGCCGTCCGCCGGCGTCGAGCACGACGTGATCCAGCTCGTGCAGCATCGCGCTCAGGCCATGCGTGCCGGCGGGGATGTCGAGGGTCAGCGTCCATCCAGGCGCGGGGAAGCTGAGCGGCGCCGGGTTGGCGGCACCGAACCGTTTCAGCACGGTCACGAAGCTCGCAGCTCCCGAGCCGGCCAACCGCTCGATCACCTGACGGAGGGCGTGCTCCTCACCGAACGGAACGAGGATCTGGTACTGCACGAACCCGTGCGGGCCGTACGCCCGGTTCCACTCGCCGATCATGTCGAGCGGATGGAAGTACTGCGGGATCGACTGCAGCTCGCCGTCGCGGTGCTTGGGCGACTTGCGGAACCAGAGCTCGTTGAAGACCTTGATCGTCGTCCGGTTCATCGCACTCATCGGCACGATCGGCGGCACCGTGACGATCAGCCCGGCGTGGTAGTCGAGCGCCGAGGCGCGATCCCGCGCTGGCAGTTGATCGAGACGGGCATGGTCGCCTCGCGAGAGGATGCTGCGCCCGAGGTGCCGACCCTTGGCCATCAGGTCGATCCACGCGACCGCGTAGCGGTAGCGGTGATCACCCTCCTCCATCAACGAGAGGATGTGGTCGAGGTTCTTCGCCTGCTGGGTGTCGACGATGCAGCGACTCGTCTCCACCGGCCACACATGGATGGTTGCCTCGAGCACGATGCCCGTCAGGCCCATCCCGCCGATCGTGGCCCAGAACAGCTCCGGTCGCACGGTGGGGCTGACCGTGGTCGTGCTGCCATCGGCCAGGAGCAGCGTCATCTCGCGCACGTGGTTGCCGAACGAGCCGTCGCCGTGGTGGTTCTTGCCGTGGATGTCGCTGGCGATGGCACCCCCGATCGTCACGAACCGGGTGCCCGCGGTGACGGGCACGAAGAACCCACGCGGCACGATGACGCGGAGCAAGTCGTCGATGCTGACCCCGCCGCCGACGGTGACCTCGTGGCGGGCCTCGTCGATCACCGCGTCGGCCGCGAGCCCAGCGAGGCGCAACACGAGTCCGCCACCGTTCTGTGCGGCGTCGCCGTAGGAACGGCCGAGGCCACGGACGAGCGCCCCACGCTCGACCGTGACATCCGACTTCAGCGTCGCGGCCACCGAGTCGGCGTCGACGTCGACGAGGTCGGCGGCGCTCGGCGCGGTCCGTCCCCAACCCGTCAGCGGGGTGCGTCGCATCGCGTGCTCAGCCATTCAGTACGGCCACTCCGGTGCTTGGCGGCCGATCCGCTCCAGCAGCTTGCCCAACTTCAGCGAGAGCAGCAGCTTGAGGCCGAGGTTCTTGGCGAACCACGGCAGCTGCGCCAGCTGCCGCAACGAGTTGAGCACGCGTGAGCGCCAACCCCCGTCGAGGTCGGCGTGGTACGTGGTGAGCGAGCGTGCCCGACCGGCGTACCGGAAGCGCTTCCCGAACATCAGCTCCTTCGCGATCGCCGCAGTGACGCCGACCGACGAGAACGAGTCGTGGATCAACAGCGTGCCGCCGTTGCGGACGCGGGCACCCCACTGCTCGATGTCCTGGCGTGCCGGCGTGTAGCGGTGAGCACCGTCGATGTAGAGCACGGCGATGCCGCCCTGCACATGGCTGTGCGCCGCGTCGCTCATCTCGCGCACGTGCCGCACCCGATCAGCCACACCGGCATCGATCAGGTTGGCGACGAACACCTGATGGTCGACGGAGGCCTCGTCGGCGAACCCGTCGATCTCGTTGGGGCCACGGTCGTTGCCGGCGTGCGGGTCGATCGCGACGATGTCGACACCTTCTGCGGCTGCGGAGGCGAGCACGATGGTGCTCCGTCCGCGGAAGCTGCCGATCTCGACGATCTGGTCGCCGGCGTGGCAGGACGATGCGGCCGCGTAGAGCGCTTCGGCCTGGTCCGGCGACATCCAGCCATCGACCCCCTCCACGGCGCGCAGCACCTCGGCAAACGGCTTGACGGTCATGAGATGTACACCCCTGTGGCGAAGATGGCGACCCACACCAGACCGAGGATCTGGAGCGTGCGGTCGGCGGCGAAGATCTCTTCCGGTGCGGCGCCGTGCCCCTGCTCGAGGATGAGCAGGTAGCGGAGCAGGGCCGTCAGCATCGGCACGATCGAGAGCTGGTAGAAGAGCAGCGAATGAGAGTGGGCGACGGTGCTGATCGTCGATCCGCCGACCGCGGCGACGCTGTGCCCGGCCTTGCCCTCGAAGGCCCAGATGCAGTACGACACCAAGGTCGCGCAGCAGCTGATCGAGAGCACGATCCGCAAGAACCCGAGCGAGTAGTCGTCGAGCGTGGCGCGTGCCGTGGACGGGCTGTCGCCGAGCTCACGCAGCTCGGCGTAGCGCTTGCCGGTGACGATGAACAACGAGCCGAACGTGGTGGCCAGCACGAACCACGAGCTCATCGGCACACCGGTGGCGGCTGCGCCGCCGACGGCGCGGACGACGAAGCCGCTGGCGACCGCAACGAGGTCGACGACCGCGATGTGCTTCCAGATCTTGCTGTACGACGTGGTGACGACGACGTACACGACACACGCGACGCCCGCCTGCCAGCGGGTGACGAACGCCAGGGCCGGTCCACCAACGAGGAGCACCGTGCCCACGATGCGAGCGACGTGCAACGGCACCGCGCCGCTGGCGATCGGCCGGAAGCGCTTCTTGGGATGTACCCGATCGGCCTCGACGTCGAGGATGTCGTTCCAGAAGTA
>JAOBWO010000099.1 GCA_025463415.1 Acidimicrobiales bacterium
GCTCCTCGGGGAGGTCGTAGTCGAAGTCGGCCAACAGCACGAGCAGGCAGGCTAACGGGGGGTCGCTGTGCAACGATGAGGCCATGAGCACTCTGCGAACCGAGTCGGTGGCCTGCGGCGATGCCGGCTCGATGGACATGCACGTCTGGACACCCGACGGCGCGGTCGAACCACGGCCCGCGGTCCTGCTGATCCAGGAGATCTTCGGCGTCGGTTCCTACATCCGCGCCGTGGCCGAGCGGTTGGCCGCTGCCGGTTACGTCGTCGGTGCGCCGGACGTCTTCTGGCGGTTCGCGCGCAACTGGGAGGCAGCCCACGACGAGGCCGGGCTCGGGGCGTCGTTCGGCATGGTGCAGCAGCTCGACATGCCGCAGGCCATCGCCGACTGCGCCACCGCGCTCGCCCACCTGGCATCGCTGGACGGCGTCGAGCGCGCTCCAGGCGTGCTCGGGTTCTGCCTCGGCGGAACCTTGGCGTGGGGCGTCGCTGCCGAGGCCGAGCCATCAGTGTGCGTCAGCTACTACGGCTCCGGGGTGCCGAGCATGATCGGCATGATCGACCAGATCCACTGCCCGACGTTGCTGCACTTCGGCAACGACGACCCGTACCTGCCGAGTGAAGGCGTCGAAGCCGTCAGCGCGGCCGTGGCCGGCAAGCCCGGGTTCGCAGTGAACGTCGAGATCGCCGGGCATGCGTTCGACAACCACGAGGCGGACATCTTCTACAACGAGGCAGCAGCGAACGCGGCCTGGGCCAAGACGATGGCCTTCCTCGGTCTCTACCTGCCGGTGCCGTCCACCGTCTGAGGTTCGGTCTCAGCCGAAGAGGCCGGGCTGCCTGTCGCCCGTGATCGTCGGCATCGCCAGTCCGAGGTGCTCCCACGCCGACGGCATCGCGATCCGTCCGCGAGGGGTGCGCGCGAGCAGCCCCTGCTGGATGAGGAACGGCTCGTACATGTCCTCCACCGTCTCGGTCTGCTCGCCGACGCTGATCGCCAAGGTCGAGAGCCCCACCGGCCCACCGCGGAACTGCTGGCAGATCGCGGTCAGGATCGCGCGGTCGACCTTGTCGAGGCCTCGGTCGTCGACGCCGAACACGGCGAGCCCTGTGCGCGCCGTGTCTTCATTGATCGTTCCGTCACCGCGCACCTGGGCGTAGTCGCGGACCCGGCGCAGCAGGCGGTTGGCGATGCGCGGCGTGCCGCGGCTGCGACGGGCGATCTCCCACGCCCCCTCGGGAGCGATGGTGACGTCGAGGATGCCGGCGGCACGGCGGACGATGGCCTCCAGCTCGTCGTCCTCGTAGAAGTCGAGCCGGGCGACAAAGCCGAACCGGTCGCGCAGCGGACCGGTGATCATGCCCGTGCGCGTGGTGGCACCGACGAGCGTGAACGGCGGGAGCGGGAGGCGGATCGAGGATGCGGCGGGGCCCTTGCCGACGACGATGTCGAGCTGGAAGTCCTCCATCGCTGGGTAGAGGATCTCCTCCACCGTGCGCGACAGCCGGTGGATCTCGTCGATGAAGAGCACGTCGCCCTCGCCGAGCTTGGTGAGGATGGCCGCCAGGTCGCCCGCCCGCTCCAGCGTCGGACCGGACGTGATGTGCATGTGCACGCCCATCTCGGCCGCGACGATGCCCGCCAACGTGGTCTTGCCCAGCCCGGGCGGGCCGGCGAGCAGCACGTGGTCGACCGGCTGGTTCCGCATCGAGGCGGCTTCGAGCATGATCGTCAGGTGCTCCTTGAGCTCGCGCTGGCCGACGAAGTCGGCAAGCCGACGGGGTCGCAGGCCGAGCTCGTCGACCTCTTCGATCGAGCTCGTCAGCGCGGGACTGGTGAGGCCGGCATCGCCGATGCCCGGATCGGTGAACTCCTCACGCACGTCGTGCTCCCAGCAGTTGCAATGCCTCGCGCAGCATCGTCGCAGCGTCGCGCCCACCCTGCATGTCGCGCAACGTGTCGCGCACTTCTTCGGGGCCGTAGCCGAGCCCGTACAGCGCCTCGCGCACGTCGGACAGCGCCGAACCACCGCTGGACTCCCCCGCCAGGCTGGCGCCGACGGGATCGAGGATCGGCAGGTCGAGCCGGCTCTTCAGCTCGATCAGCAACCGCTCGGCCGTCTTCTTGCCGACGCCGGGCACGAGGGTGAGCGAGGCGACATCACTGCCGGCAACGATGTCGACCAGCGCGACCGGCGTGTGGGTGGCCAGGATCGACATGGCCAGTGCCGGGCCGACGCCATGCGTGGCGACGAGCACCTGGAACGTCGTGCGCTCCTCGCGGCGCAGGAAGCCGAACAGCGTCTGTGCGTCCTCGCGGATGTGGTGGTGCACGTGCAGGAACACCGACGCGCCGGGTTCGAGCTCGGCCAGGGTGCGCGGCGTGACGGTGACGAGGTAGCCGACACCACCGACCTCGAGCAGGACCTCGCTGTCGGTGTTGCGCTCGAGCACGGAGCCCCGCAGCGAGCCGATCACGACGTGATGCCGATCACGGCCGGGCCGCCAGCACGTCGGACACTCGCTGCCGCATCGGTGCCATCGCGAGGTGGCAGAGCGCAAGAGCCGCAGCGTCGGCAGCATCTGCCGGCCGCGGCAGGGTGCTGAGCCCGAGACGGGCCTGGACCATCTTCTGGACCTGGATCTTGTCGGCGGCACCCCAGCCGGCCACCGCGCCCTTGACCTGGTTCGGCGTGTACTGCACCACCTCGCACCCGCAGGCCCACGCCTCGGCCAGCGCCAACCCGCTGGCCTGACCGACGCTCATCGCCGTGCGCACGTTGGTCTGGAAGAACACCGTCTCCACGGCCACGACGTGGGGCCGGAACTCGTCGATCAACTCGGCCAGCTCGTGCTTCAGCTCGGCCAGCCGCTTCGGCAACGGGTCCGTGGCCGGCGTCTTGATCACGCCCATGCTGAGCGCGACGACCGCGCCGGGACCCGCCGACTGCAGCGCGGCATACCCGCAACGGGTCAGTCCGGGATCGATCCCGAGCACCACCAGACCGTCCGTCACTGATCGCTTCACGAACACAGGTTCGAATGGTAGCGGGCCGCGATCGTGTGGACGCGGATCAGCGCAGCTCGATCTCTCGATCGACCAGTCCGAGCTTGTCCGGGTTGAGGGTGGCGAAGAACCGGTCCACACGGCCGTCGCGCACGTCGAACGCGCCGACCCAGTACGGCGCGCCGTCGATCGAGATCACGATGCCCGGCGACCCGTTGACCCAACGCGAGGACGCGCTGATCTCGTGGCCTTGCATCGTGAGGTAGCGACGAGCGATGTTCAGCAGGAACCGGCCAACGCGATCGGGGCCGACCACCGGCCGACGAGCCGCATGCCGGTTGGCGCCGCCGTCGGAGACGAGGACCACGTCGGCGCCGAGCAGCTCGCGAACCCGACGTTCGTCACCGGCGACGAGCGCGGCGACGAACTCGTTGGCGACGGCCAGTTGATCGACCCGGCTCGGTGCCGCCGCCGAAGGCCGGAGATCCTGCTCGGCGCGAACCTTGCGTCGAGCGCGCACGGCGAGCTGACGGGTGGCTTCCTCGCTCTTGCCGACCACTTCGGCGACCGCCGAGAAGGGCTGCTGGAACACGTCGGCCAACAGCAGCACGAGCCGCTCGTTCGCCGAGAGGCGCTCCAGCATCACCAGGAACGCCGTCGTCAGCGAGTCGCTCAGCTCCGCGGCCGAAGCCGGGTCATCGTCGACGGCGACGAGTGGCTCGGGCAACCACGGGCCGACGTAGGTGGACTGATCGCGCTGCCGGGCGCGCAGCCGGTCGATCCCCAGCCGGCTGACGACGGTGGTCAACCAGGCCTGCGGACTGTCGAGCAGCGCGGTGTCGGTGCGATGCCAGCGCACCCACGCCTCCTGCACGACGTCCTCGGCGTCGGTGAGCGAGCCGAGCAGCCGGTAGGCCAGCCCGACCAGGCGCGGCCGCTCGGCGGCGAAGACGTCGTCAGATCGCGACACGACGCCGCCCCGACACGTGCGCCAGTGCGCGCTTCGACGCAGCCTCTCCGCTGCTCGACGCGGCATCGGCGAGCTGGAACCGTGGTCCGACCCAGTCGCCGGCGATGAACACTCCAGGCAGGTCCACGGCGTCGATCGCGGGCCGACCGCCGAGGCCACCACCGTGAGCGGCGGGGAAGCTGTTGGCCACGACGAGGCGGTGCAGGTACCTCTCCTCGACCACATCGGTCGCGTCGATGCCCGCTTGCCGTGCGAGGCCGTGCAACTGCTCCTTCACCTCGGTCGGGGAAGGTCCTCCGACCTCGCCGTCGGGCGTGTAGCGCAACAGCGATACGAGACCGCATCCATCCGGGGCGAGGCGCGCGGTCGGCGCGTGCGGCGAGAGGTAGAGCGGCCGATCGATGCCGAACACGAGGCCGGAGTGCACCCGGCGCAGCGCGAGGTCGAGCGCCGATGCGTGCACCGGACCGCCGGCGTCACCGCGACCGCGGACAGACGCCGAGGTGATCAGCTCGACTGCGTCCGGCCCGATCCCTGCCAGCACGACCGAGCGGGCGACGATCGCGCCGGCCTCGGTTTCGAGGTGCACGTCTCCCTCGGAGCGGACCGCCGTCACCGATCGGCCTGCGAAGAGGGTGCCGCCTTTGGCGGTGAACCGCACCGCCAGCGCATCGACCATCGTCTGCCAGCCGTTGTCGATGTACCGGACACCGAGCATGGCCAGCTTGAACTGGTCGAGCGCGGCGCCGGCGTCGAAGGACGCGGCGGCGTTGACGTAGGTGCCGGTGCGGACGAACATCGCGAGGACCCCTGCGACGTCGTCGGGCTCGTCGGCCAACCAGTCCGCCCAGGTGCGGCCGACGAACGGTGCCGTGTCCATCCGCGGCAGGCGTGCCATCAGCGACAGGATCCGCAATCGACTCCGTGGGGTGAGCAGCTTCGTCCGGGCGACCGAGCCGACGCTGGCGGAGAGCGGCCACAGCGCTCCGTCACGGAGGAGGCGGACCGACTTCGCATCTGCCGGCCCGCCGGTGGGTTCGATGCCACGGGCGGCCAGGAACGGGCGCAGGTGGCCCGCCAGGTAGAGAGCGTGTGGCCCGGTGTTGAGGTGGTAGCCGTTGCGGAGCGTCGTCTTGGCCCGGCCCCCGGGTGACACGGCGTCGAGCAGCGCCACGCGGGCGCCTCCCTCCACTGCTGTGACCGCCGCGACGAGCCCGGCGATGCCGGCCCCGATCACCACGATGTCGTAGCCGTCAGGTGAGCGGTCGTCTGGTCCTGATCCGTGCGTCATGTCGTGCACCTCCACTGATCCTGACGACCCGAACTCGGTGCCTGTGACAAAGAACTTCAGGTCGAGGAGCTCTTCACCGCTTGGATCAGCTCGCTGACCGGCCGGAAGGTGAGACCGGCGATGGCCCGATGTGCGTAACGGATGATCCCTTCGGCGTCGACGACGAACACGCTGCGCCGCGGGAAGCCGATCGGGCCGAGCGTGCCGTAGAGGGCTGCGACGGCCTTGTCGCTGTCGCTCAGCAACGGGAAGCCGAACCCGTGCTTGCCCGCGAACCGGTCGTGGCTCGCGACGTCTTGCGCGGAGATCGCGAGGATCTGCGCGCCGACGCCCTCGAACTCGTCGAGCTCGTCGTTGTAGCTGTTCAGCTGCTTGGTGCAGACCGGTGTGTCGTCGCCCGGGTAGAAGACGATGACCACCGGCTGGCCGCGATACGCAGAAAGCGAGTACGAGGCCCCGCCACTGCCCGGGAGCGTGAAGTCAGGGGCGCGATCGCCGACGCCGACGCTCACTCCCCGGCAACTTCCATCAACTCATCGGAGATGTCGAAGTTGCTGTACACGTCCTGCACGTCGTCATCGTCCTCGAGCGCATCCATGATCCGGAGGATCTTCTTCGCGTCGCCGACGTCGGTGACCTCGACGTCGATCGAGGACACCATCGTGCTCTCCGCCGAGCGCACGGCGATGCCGGCCGCGACGAGCGCCGTCTGGAGGTCGTAGACGTGGTTCG
>JAOBWO010000116.1 GCA_025463415.1 Acidimicrobiales bacterium
GATCTGTACCAGGAGGTACTCGATGTCGAACGTCATCCTCGTTGGAGCCTTCGGGCAGGGTAATCCGGGCGACGAAGCCCTCTGCGCCGCCTTCTGCGCGGCGCTCGGCGACCACGACGTAACCGTCGTCAGCGCCGATCCGGAGTCGACGACGCTGCAGCACGGTCGGCCGGCGCTCGCGTCGTCAGCGCGTGCGGTCGGTCGGGCCGTTCGGCGCGCGGATGCCGTTGTCGTCGGCGGGGGCACGGTCTTCAAACAGCTCGGTCGCTCGTCCGGCCGTCGCGCCAACTCGCTGCTCGCGAACACGTCGGCGTTGCTGGCCGGGGCGCGCGCCAGCGGCACCAGCGTGGCGATGATCGGGGTAGGTGCCGGCCTGCTGCGCGGGCCTTCGGCACGGGCGATGTGTCGTTGGATCCTGCCGCGCGCGGACCTCGTGGTGCTGCGCGACGAGGAGTCGGCAGGGGTGCTCGCCGACGCCGGCGTGAACCCACCGTTCTGGATCGGCTCCGATCCGGCATGGGCGCTGTTCGACCAACCCGACGGATACGGCCGCGGTGTCGCCGATCAACGGCGGATCACGGTCGCGCTCAGCCATCACGGGATCGGCCGTTCCAGCATCGATGCGATTGTGGCCGGGTTGCAGCCTCTCGCCGGCGACTGGACGATCCGGCTGCAGCCATGGCAGGTCGGCGAGAACAGCCTCGACCAGCGACTCGCCGAGGATCTCCGCGAGCGACTGGGCGGCGCCGAGATCATCGGACCACCGATCGATCTGCCACACGCCGCGCAGATCTTCTCCGGTGACGACCTCGTCATCGGGATGCGCTTCCACGCACTCGTCGCCGCAGCTGCCGCCGGGAGCCGCTTCGTCGCGATCGCCCACGAGCCGAAGCTGGCGGGACTCGCCCGTCGGCTCGGCCAGGCCTCGGTGCCCGTACACGCAACCCCTGAGGTGATGGCCGGGATCATCGCATGGGCGCTCGCCGGCGAACCGTCCTCGGCTGCGGCGGTCGGTGCAGAGATCGTGGCTGCGACCGAGCAGTTCCAGCTTCTCGATCTGCTGCTCGACGGCGGCGCCTTCGAGCGTCCCGATCAGCTCGCGGCGCTGCCCTTGTCCAATGGTCGAGGTGCGTGGTGACCGCACTCGACGCAGCGACGCACGCGGCCGTCGACGTCGAGGTGGGTTCTCGCGCCCGCACGACGCAGTCCATGCGTCCGCACGGTCCCGTGCTGGCCGGGCAGGCGATCGCCGGTGCCGGCAACCTCGTGTTCGCCGTCGGCGCGGCGAAGATCCTCGGTGCCGGCGACTATGCGGACGTCGTCTCGTTCCTCGCGCTGTACCTCCTCCTGCACGTGCCGGCCTCGGCGTTGAGCGCCGCTGGGTCGCTGGCTCCCGACCGGATCGCTTCGGCGCACCGCACCGTGCTGAGGGTCGGCCTCGTCGTCGGTGCCTGCGTCGCCGCGCTCAGCGGACCGATCAGTCACACCCTCGGACTACCGATCGGGCTCGTGCTCGCGCTTGCCGTCGCTGCGCCAGGAGCCGGCCTCCTGGGCCTCGAACGGGGACTCGCCTACGGGCACCTTCGCCAACGACCCTTGATCCGCAGCCTGATGACCGAGCCGGCGGTGCGCATCACCGTCGGCATTGTGCTCACCGCGACGATCGGTCCGGTCGGCGCGGCGATCGGCACGGTGCTCGCCGGCTATGGCGCGCTCTGGGTCTGCAGCGAGGGCTTCGCCGCGCGCGCGATTGCTCCTCCCGGACCACGTGCGCTGGTCGTCGACCGTCGGGCCCCGGTCGTGGTGGCCGTGTCGTTCGTGATGGTGGCTGTCATCCAGAGCGTCGACCTGATCATCGCCAACCGCGTCCTCGACAGCCACGCCGCAGCGCAGTTCGCAGTGCTCTCGACGCTGGGCGGTGCGGCTGTCTTCGCTACCGCGACCATCCCCATGGTGCTGATGCCGGTGCTCACCGGTGGTGGCGAGCGCGCCGCGTCCGGGGCGATCTGGCTGACGGTCGCGGTGGGCCTGGTGATCGCCGCGATCGGCACGCTGCTGGCCGGGCCGTTGGGCGCTCGTCTGTTCGATGCCGCCATCGCTCCATCCGCCGGGCTCGTCGGCTTCTACCTCTTCGCGATGGCATCACTCGGCGTGGCCCGGGTGTTGGTGGCCCACCGATGCGCCACCGGTGACGGGCGGTTCGCGATGACGGTCGTGGGTGTCGCGCTCGTGCTCGACATCGCCGCGCTGTTGACGTTCGCATCCAGCGTCCGCTCGGTGGCCACGATCACCCTGCTGACGAGCACAGCGATGGCGACCGTGCTGTCGTTCGCTCCGGTGCGCGTCCTCTCACCGCCGCGTCGCCTCCGGGTGTGGGTGCCCTGGCGGTACCGCACGGGAGCCCTCGCCATGTTCGCACTCTGCCTCATCGCCGCGGACCTCCGCCTCGCGACCAACCGTGGCCTCTGGGTCGATGAAGCGATCAGCGTTCGCCAGGCCCAACTGCCGTTCGGCCAGATGTTGGCAGACATGCGGAACACCGATGTGCACCCGCCGCTGCACCACACGCTGCTCTGGATCACCGTGCGCATCTTCGGCACGTCGGAGCTTGCCGTGCGCCTGCCCTCCTTGATCGCCGGCGTGGCGCTCGTGCCGGCGATGGCGTGGACCGGCAGGGTGATCTATGACCGTCGCACCGGCTGGGTGGCCGCGGGTCTGGCGGCCGTTGCCCCGTTCTGCGTGTGGTATTCGCAAGAGGCGCGCATGTACGCGCTGTTCATGCTCTTCGCCGCGCTCGCGACGGGAGCGCAGGTCGTCGCGATCCGCCGCGGGTTGCGACGCGACTGGCTGATCTACGCGGTCTGCACGGCAGCGCTGATCTGGACCCAGTACTTCGCCTTCCTGCCCGTGTTGGTCCAGCAGGTCGGCTTCGCCTGGGTGGTCTGGCGCGACCGGGCACCGCAGGATCCGGTCGCCCGTGATCGGCGCCGCGCGCTCGTGCGCGGCTGGCTCATGGCGACGGTGCTGATCGCCGTGACGCTGATCCCCCTCCTGCCGATCCTGCACGGCCAGTTCGCCGCCTACACCAACCGCAGCGACGGCCTGGTGCCCGGCCAGGCCGGCGCGAACAGCTCGACGATCGGCGGCGCGATCTCGATCTACGCCGTGGGTGCCAACCTGATCTGGGGCATCTGGGGCTACCACGCGGACGGCGTGATGGTGCAGATCGCTGCGCTGTGGCCACTGGTGATGCTGCTCGGGCTTCTGCTCCTCGGCCGCGGCCGGTCTGGCCCGAGCGTGCTCCTGCTCGGGCTGGTCGTGGTGCCGATGGCGATGCTGTTCGTGATCGGCTCGATCAAGCGTGACCTGTTCGAGCTGCGGTACTTCTCGGGTGCTGTGCCGGCGATGCTCCTGCTCGGTGCGCGCCTCGTCACCTCGACCACCCGTCGGCGTGTCGCCGGCATCACGGCGGCCGGAGTCCTCACCGCGACGATGGCTGCGGGCCTCGTCGATCAACAGCTCAACGGCGCCAACCCGCGGCTGTACGACTTCCGCGGCGCGTTGGCGAAGGTGCACGAGATCGACACGAATACGACAGGTGGGACCGGCAGACCGATCGTGCTCTACGAGCCCGCCTACCTGGCTGACGTGATCGCCT
>JAOBWO010000123.1 GCA_025463415.1 Acidimicrobiales bacterium
GCAGCGACCACGCCGGCGACCACGGGTGCGACGACGCCCGCCACGGAGGGTTCCACGGCAGCGACCGAGGGCTCCACGGCCACGACCGACGGCGGAGGCAGCATGGACCTGACGCTGGCCAAGACGGCAGCGTCGCTGGAGAAGCTGGCCGTCGACGTCTACGGCACCGCTGCGGCGCTGCTCACCACGCCGGCCGTGCTCGACGCAGCGAAGCTGTTCGCCGGGCACCACCAGATGCACCTCGATGCCCTCAACGGCGTCATCACCGGTGCAGGTGGCACGGCCGTCACCGAGCAGAACAAGGCCGTGTTCAACGCCCTCATCAAGCCGTCACTGGACAAGGCCAAGACCGAGTCCGATGCACTGATGATCGCGGTGGCCCTGGAAGAGGCTGCGGCGCAGACCTACGCCTTCGCCGGCGGTGCGCTCTCCACGCCGGAGCTGCGCTCGACGATCATGACGATCGGCGGCGTCGAGGCTCGCCACGCAGCCGTGCTGCGCATGGTGGCCCTCGCCCAGACTCCGTTCGACGTGTTCCCCGACAAGCGGGCGTTCTTCCCCGGTGACAACCCGTTGGCCGGCATCGACGGCGCACTCATCAGCTGACCTCTCAGCAGCTGACCTCCCTGCAGCTGCGCGGAGTGACGAGCCCCGGCCTCGGCCGGGGCTCGTCCGCGTACAATCTCGGCCCATGAGCAGCGTGACATGAGCAGCGTGACATGAGCAGCGTGCCATGAGCAGTGTGATCGTGTCCGATCTCGAGTACGCACCGCCGGGGGCCGATTCGCTGTTCTTCGACGTCAGCTTCGGCGTCGCGCCGGGTGAGCACGCGGCGTTGGTCGGCGCCAACGGCGTCGGCAAGAGCACGATCCTGCGCATCCTCAGCGGTGTGCTCGACGCCGATGACGGCGAGTTCGCCGTCGGCGGTTCGATGCTGTCGATGACGCAGGACGTCGGCATGTCGCGTCCCGAGGACACGCTGCGCGAGATGTTGATCGAGGTGGCCCCCGGCGCGCTGCGCACTGCGGGACGGGCGTTGGTGGCGGCCGAGCGCGGGCTGCTCGACGGCACCGACGACGGCATGGGGTACGCCACGGCGCTCACCGACTGGGGTGACCTGGGCGGCTACGAACTGGAGATGCGATGGGAGGCGGCCGCTCGGCGCAGCGTGAAGTCCCCGATCGACGACTTCTCGACACGACTCGTCTCCGAGCTGTCCGGCGGCGAGCGCAAGCGGCTCGTGCTCGACCTGCTGCTGACGTCGAACGCCGATGTCCTGCAGCTCGACGAGCCGGACAACTACCTCGACATACCGACCCGCGGTTGGCTCGAGGAACAGATCCGGGCGAGCAAGTCGACGATCCTGATGGTCAGCCACGATCGCACCCTGCTCGAACGGGTGGCCACAAAGATCGTGGTGATCGAAGGCTCCGGCTGCTGGGTGCACGGCGGCTCGTACGCCAGCTTCCCGGACGCGCGAGCCAGACGGCAGGAGCTGCTCGGCGATGCCGTCAAGCGGTGGAACGACGAGGAGCGTCGTCTCTTCCAGCACATGAAGATCATGAAGCAGCGTGCGGCGCAGAACTTCAAGAACGCCACCAAGGCGAACGCCGCGGAGACGCGCTGGGAGAAGTTCGTCGCTGCCGGCCCGCCACCACCGCCCGTGCCGAACCAGCAGATCCACGTTCGCCTGCGCGGTGCGGATTCAGCCCGACGTGTCGCCCAGATCCAGGACGTCTCGATCGGCGACCTCTTCCTGCCGTTCTCCGACGAGATCCACTTCGGCGAACGGCTCGGTCTGATCGGGCCCAACGGCACCGGCAAGAGCCATCTGCTCGGCGCGCTGGCCGGCACCGCGGTCCCCGACCATGGCACGATCAGCTTCGGGCCGCGCACGTCGGTCGGTGTGTTCACCCAGATCAACGATCGACCAGACTTCCGCAACCGCACGTGCTTCGAGATCGCGCGCGACCGCCTGCACGACGACGAGCGGTCGATGAAGTCGCTCGCCCGCTACGGACTCGTCAACAACGCCCGCCAGGAGTTCCAGACGTTGTCCGGCGGTCAGAAGGCCCGACTCGAGATCCTCTGCCTCGAGCTCGAGGGCCACAACGTGCTCCTGCTCGACGAGCCGACGGACAACCTCGACATCGAGTCCTCCGAGGCGCTGGAGCAGGCGCTCGACGGGTTCCAGGGCACCGTGGTCGCGGTCAGCCACGACCGCACGTTCCTGTCGACGTTCGACCGGTTCTTGATGATCACGGATGACGGAGAGGTCTACGGGTTGCCCGATTACGAGATCGCGATGGCCGCCCTGGCCAAGCCGGATCAACTCGCCTCCTTGCGCCTCGCGAAGGTGCTGACGTGACGAATGCGCGCCTGACGCGTGGCGCGATGCTCGGCCTCGTGGGTGTCGGATGCCTGGGTGTCGGCTGCCTGCTGGCCGGGTGCTCGTCCGGATCGCGCGATGCAGCGGGTACGACTGCCGTTGCGCTGCCTGCGACGTCGGTCGTCGTCGCACCCACCACTGCGGTGCCGGCTGCCACCGATGTCATCACGACGATCGCCGCGCCGGTGGGAACGACTGCCCCGACGACGATCCCACCCGTTCCGACGATCCCGGCGGTCGCACCCACGACCGTCGTTCCGAGCACGATCGCGCCGGCGATCGCGCCGGCGACCATCGCCCCGGTGATCGCCACGACGACGATCGCGCCGACCACGACGATTGCGCCGGTGGTCGCCCCGACCACCACGCCATACGGACTGCCGGTGCCCGCCGGGGGACCGATCGGCTACGCGCACGAGCACCACGACTACCCGGCCAGCGACGTGTTCGCCGGAGGTTGCGGCTCGCCGATCATCTCCCCCGTCAACGGTGTGATCCTCGAGGCGCGGCGTACGGACAGCTGGGTCGCTTCGGTCGACAACCCGGCGACGCGGGGAGGGCGGTCGGTGGCGATCCTCGGCGACGACGGCGTGCGCTACTACCTCGCCCACTTCCAGGCGATCACCGACGGCATCGAGCCCGGCGTGCGCGTCGAGATCGGCCAGTCACTCGGGCAGATGGGCATGAGCGGCAAGGCCGGTGCCTGTCACGTGCACTTCGCGATCTCGCCGCCATGCCCCGGCCAGGAGTGGGCGGTGCGGCGAGGCGTGATCTGGCCGTGGAAGTACCTCGACTCGTGGCGCAAGGGCGAGCAACTGAGTCCCGTCGGCGAGATCGAGCAGTGGGTCATCGACCACCCCACAGCGTGCGCCGACGCGATGGCCGACCACAACGCCGCCGACTCCTGACCCCCTCGCCAGACCTCGCCCCGTCCCGAATCTCCACGTGATGAAACCCCCGGCCACCGTTGGAACTCCGTCGCATCTGCCGCACGTCGAGCGGTGAATCCGACAGGGTTCGACCAGCGCGCTGCTCACTACGTCGCTGGTCGCATTCCGCCTTTGCGAATCTCCACGTGACGAAACCCTGTGCGGGTGGTGGATCGGAACGCTCTCGCATGTGCCGCAGGTCGACCGGTGAATCCGACAGGGTTCGAGGGGCGCTCCCGCCCACCGGACCTGACTGGTCGCATGCCGCTCCGTGAATCTCCACGTGACGAAACCCCGGCCACCGTTGGAACGCCGTCGCATCTGCCGCACGTCGACTGGTGAATCCGACAGGGTTCGACGGGCGCGTCATTCGCACGTCACCGGGGGCGAGCCGGCGAACGCTGCTCGCGACCCGGCCGTCGAAGTTTCATCACGTGGAGATTCGGAAGGCGCGGTGCGGAGGTGGTCGGGGTGCTTCGGCGAGTTTCATCACGTGGAGATACGCAAGGGGGTGCGGGCGGACGTGGTCGGGGTACCGCCGGGTTTCATCACGTGGAGATTCGCAAGGGGGTGCAGGCGGACGTGGTCGGGGTACCGCCGGGTTTCATCATGTGGAGATTCACGAGAGGGGTTCGCCCCCTGCTGGGTCGCTGCTCCGCAAGCCTCGCCAACGCCGGCGCGCCTACGCGAGGTCGGGCGGTCACGGGCGGCGGTCGTCGATCGCTCCGATGCGGACTGCGTCGCGCTGTTCGTCGTCGAGGGTGTCGGCCACGGCGCCGACGGCGAGGGTGGCCACCGAGCGGCTGATGCTGCCGCGGTGGCGGCGGAGCAACTCGGTGACTTCGGCTCGGTCGAGGGCGGCGGTCAGGCGGGCGAGGTCTGCCGCCATCACGTCGAACGAATCGTGAAGGCGCTGGAACATCGCGATCGCGTCGGCGGGTCGAGCGCCGGCTGCGACGAGATCGGCGATCAACTCGAGCGCAGCGGGCGAACGCACCCGCCACTCGCCGGGGCGATCGGGAATTCGGTCGATCAAGCGGGCCGCAGTCGCGGCTCTGCGCAATGCCGGCCGAGCCAGTGGCGCGAGCTGTTCGACGAGCTGCTCCTCGGTGCAGAGCACGCTCGGTTCGTCGACCGGCACGATCGCTGCGTCCGTGCCGAGCACGCTGTGCAGCCCGCCGCCCGCCTCCCACGCCGCGAACAGGTCGCGCATCCCAGCCAGGGAGTAGCCACGATCCTGGAGGCGTGCGATGAGCGCGAGCCGGTCGAGGTGTGCCGAGCCGTAGTGGCCGACGCGTCCGTGACGGACGGGCGGCGCGAGGAGCCCCTCGGTCTGGTACTGGCGGATGGTGCGCGAGGGGACGCCCGACGCAGCCGTCAGCTGGTCGATGGTGAGCTCGTCGACGCTGAGCTGGTCGATGGTGCGCGGGTCCACGTCGTCAGCCTACCCAAACTGACCACGTTGACCGTTACAGTGTTCACTGTTATTGTGCGACGATGTTCGACGACGATCTCTTGCGGATCCTCACCGAGCACCTCGGCGCTCAGTTGGCCTTCTCCAGTCCACCCGTGCCGCTGTCCGGCGGCTTCTGGGCGGCGATCTGGTCGTTCCAGATCACCGGCGGGCCGTCGGCGTGGGACGGACCATTGGTCCTGCGCGTGATGCCGGATGCGGTCGTTGCTCGCCGCGAGATCGCTGTGCAGCGCGCCGTGGGCGAGCTCGGTTTCCGGACGCCGCGGGTGCTGTTCGACGGCGAGGACGATGCCCTCGGCGGCGCGTTCATGGTGATGACGAAGGCCGCCGGTACCACGCCGCTGGGAGGTCTCGATCTCGGGATCTCGGGCCTCGTCGGGTTGCCACGCACTCTCCGCCGGCTGCCCCGCCAGCTCGCGTGGGTGGCCGCTGAGCTGCATGCTCTGGCGGTCGGCCCGGTGGCGGAGGCGTTCGCCGCGTCGGGCGGTGTGCCCGGCACGGATCTCCGCCGTCACCAGATCCGTGCCGCTGCGCAGACCGCCGCCGATGGGTTCGACGCGCTCGATCGATGGTTCGACGATCACACCCCGGCGATGGACCCGCGAGTGGCGTCGCACGGTGATCTCCATCCGTTCAACCTGCTCGTCGACGGCGGCAACGATGGCGCTCACGACGGCGCTCACGATGGAGACGTCACGGTGCTCGACTGGACCAACGCCAACCTGCTGCCGGCGGAGTTCGATCTCGGCTGCACCGCCGGGCTGCTGCGCTGCGCCCCGATCGCGGCGCCGTGCCTGCTGCGACCCGTCATCCGGAGGCTGACCGCATGGCTGGCCGAGTCGTTCGTCCGCCGCTACGAGGCGGCACGCCCGGAGTGGTCGCTCGATCCGGCCGCGCTGGCATGGTTCGAGGCGTTGCAGCACGGGCGATGTCTCGCGGAGGTCGTGTCGGCGCGGCGTGGGCTCAGCAACATCGTCGGCGCGTCGCACCCGTTCGAGACATCGGCCGATTCGATGCTGGACAGGACGTTCCGGTTGACGGGCGTCAGGTTGAGGTTGCCGCCGCGGCCTGCTCCAGCAGGCTGAGCACAGCGGGTGCTGCTCCCCGCCAGAGCGCGGTGAGCGGCCGGGCGAGGTCGAGCCCATCGAGTGCGACGACAGCCAGCCGTCCGCTCGCGATGTCGTCGCCGACCGCGAGCTCGCTCATCACCGTCGGAGCGACGCCCGCCGCCACAGCGTTGCGAACTGCTGCCGTGGATGCCAGCTCGAGCACCGGTTCGACCATCCGCAGCCCGACACGGGCGAGTGCACGCTCCAGCGTCACGCGCGTCCCGGAACCCTCCTCGCGCAGCACGAGTGGCGTCTCGGCGAGGTAGCGGGGGAGCAGCATCGAGCGGCGACGACGCCACGGGTGATCGGGCGAGACCACCACGACCAACCGGTCGTGGGCGACGACTCGCGTGTGCAGGCCATGGATCTCCTCGGGGGTCTCCACGAACCCGAGGCCGACGGCGCCATCGCGGACCATGTCGATCACGGCGGCCGAGTTCGCCACCGAGACCTTGATCCGCATCTGCGGATGTCGAGCGTGTACCACCGCCAGCCACCCCGGCAGCAGTTGCTCGGCGATGGTCAGGCTGGCGGCCATCGACATCCCCGCGGTCGAGTCCTTGAGCGACTGCACCGCCCGACCCATCCGCTCGGCGTGGGCCAGGATGTCGCGCGACCACTCGACCATCGCTGCTCCGGCCGGCGTGGGGGTGCAACCGGTCGTCGATCGCTCGACCAGGCGCAGGCCCAGACGGGACTCCAGCCGAGCGATGCGCATCGACGCAGCGGGCTGGCTGACCCCGTGTCGAGCGCCTGCCTGCGACAGGCTGCCGAGCTCCACCACGCTGACGAGCAACGCAAGCGCATCGAGATCGTCGAGGCCGGGCGTGACTGCCATCAGCAAACCTTATACCGTCCCGCGCCGGGGCCGTCTAGCTGCGTCGGTAGCGGCGGCGCACGATGGGATCGTGACCGCGCTGCTCCATCGTCCGAAGACGGCGCCGGCGGTCGGATCGCACTCGATCCTGCCCGGCCTCGCGTTGACCGCTGCCGCTGTCGCCGTCGGGTTCGGGGTGCACACGTGGATCGATGCCGTGTCGCCACTCGTCGTCGGCGTCGCGCTCGGCGCGGTCGTCGCCAACACCGTCGGCATCGGTGAACGACTGATGCCGGGCGTGCGGTTCGCAGCCAAGCGACTGCTGAGGGTCGGCGTGGTCCTCCTGGGCTTCCAGCTCTCGCTCGGTCAGCTGCGAACCCTCGGCGGCCCGGGGCTCGGCGTCGTCGCGCTCACGGTGGCCGTCACGTTCTTCGGCACCAGGTGGGCCGGCCGTCGGCTCGGTCTCTCCGACGCGATGTCGTTGCTCGTGGCGACCGGTTACTCCATCTGTGGAGCGTCAGCGATCGCGGCGGTCGAGGACATCGCCGGCGCCGACGAGGAGGAGGTCGCGTTCTCGATCGCTCTCGTGACCCTGTGCGGGACGTTGTCGATCCTCGTGCTGCCGGCGCTGGCTGATGTGCTCGGTCTCCACGGCGCAGCCTTCGGGAGTTGGGTCGGAGCGAGCGTGCACGACGTCGGTCAGGTCGTTGCCGCCGCGACGCCCGGTGGATCCCTCGCCGTGCAGACCGCCGTGATCGTCAAGTTGACCCGGGTCGTGCTGCTGGCTCCGCTGGTTGCCGGCCTGAGCATCGCTCGCCGCCGTCGCGAGCGGCAGGCGTGCGCTGGCGTCGCAGCAGAAACGCCGACCAACACGCCGAGCGGCACGACCGTTCATCGCCGTCCACCGATGATCCCGTTGTTCGTGGTCGGCTTCCTGGCTGCAGTCGCGGTGCGTTCCTCCGGGATCGTTCCCGCCGCCACGCTGACGGCGATCAAGGACGTGCAGGCGGCCCTCCTTGCCGCGGCGTTGTTCGGGCTCGGATGCGGCGTGAGCGTTGCCCGGTTGCGCCGCGTCGGCGGCCGCCCACTCGTCCTGGGGCTGATCTCGTGGGTGCTCGTCGCGGGTGTGGCCCTCGCTGCCACGCGTGTGCTGCCGCGGTGACGCCAGATTGATCGGGCCGACGGCTCGGCTCAGCTCGAGGGCGCGACGGCGGGCAGCAGGACCACGAAGGTCGCCCCACCGCCGTTGCCCACTCCGGCGCCGGTGATCGACACGCTCCCGTGATGGGCCTGCACGACGCGGCTGACGATCGAGAGCCCGAGGCCGGTGCCACCCTGGCCGCGTGCGCGATGTTGATCGAGCCGCACGAAGGGGTCGAACACTTTGTCGCGGTCGGCCAGCGGCACGCCCGGGCCGTCGTCGCTGACCCTGATCTCGACCATCGCGTGACCGGCGACCGGCACGGCGCGGAGGCCGATCGTGACCGTCTGCTCGGCGTGGCGCAGTGCGTTCTCGACCAGGTTGGAAATGACCCGGCGGAGCTGCTCGCCGTCGCCCGGCAGCTGGATCGCCGGCAGGGTTCCGTCGGTGACGAGGCGGCGGCCGGGCGGCACGGGGCGAGCGAGCTGCTCGTGCAGCAGCGCCGTCAGGTCGACGCTGGCGATGCGCAGCACGGGTGACCCCGCGTCGGCGCGGGCGAGCGTCAGCAAATCGTCGGTGAGGTGCTGCATCCGCTGGTCCTGGAGCAGCACGTCATCGGCGACGGTCGCCCAGTCGGCGCGATCGGGATGCGCTGCCGCGACCTCGATCGCCATCCTGATGTTGGCGATGGGCGTGCGCAGCTCGTGCGACGCATCGGCGACGAAGCGCCGTTGCGCGTCGCTGGACGCCTGCAGCCGGTCGAGCATGTCGTTGAGCGTCACGGCCAAGCGCGCGATCTCGTCTCCGGTCGGTGGGATGGGCACCCGCCGATCGAGCTGCCGGCCGGTGATCGACTCCGCTTCCGTGCGCATCGCCTCGACCGGGCGCAGGGCGCGGCCGACCACGAGCCACACGGTGACGGCGACGATGAGCAGCAGGATCGGCACGATCACGAGCAGCGAGGTGCGCAGGAGGTCCGCGCCGCGGGCGTAGCCGCTGAGCGATGTGATCACCACGACGGTGCGGTCCTGTCCGCCGATGGGGACCACGGCCACTTCGGTCAACCACGGGCCACCGCTCAGGCCGTCGATCTCATCCATCACCCGGCGTCGCTGGGGGCCGGGCTCGCGCAGCGCCGGCGTGCCGGCGAGCTGGCTGCTGGAGGCGATCACGGTGCCGTCCGCGGCGAGGACCTGGATCAGCGTGAGGTGGGGTGTGTCGAGCGAGGGCAACGGGTCGGGCAGGGTGCCGTCCACCGCGAGCGCAGCGACTGCCTGGGCGCGCGCCTCGACCTCGCCCGACTGGGCGTGCAGGAGCGAGCGGCGGAACAGGCCGAGCAGCGCGAACGATCCGAGCAGAAGCGCGACCAGGACGACCGCGGTGGCAAGGATCGTGATCCGTGTGCGCATCGAGCCCCGGCGCCGGCGGGAGATCGACGGCTCAACCATCGGAGGCGACCAGTCGATAGCCGCTGCCGCGGACGGTCTCGATCGAGCTGCGACCGAAGGGCCCGTCGATCTTGCGGCGGAGGTAGCCGATGTAGACCTCGACCACGTTCGTGGCGAAGCCGTCCATGCCGTCCCACACGTGGAACAGCAGCTCGTCGCGGGTGACGATGCGTCCCTCACGATGGGCGAGGTAGGCCAGCAGTGAGAACTCCTTGGCCGTCAGGACGATCTCGTCCTCGCCGCGCCAGCAGCGGTGCTTGGACATGTCGATCCGCAGGTCGCCGATCGTGAACAGAGCCGACTGGCTCGTGGAGCCTCGTCGGATCAGCGCCCGCAGCCGTGCCAGCAGCACCGGGTACGAGAAGGGCTTGGAGAGGAAGTCGTCCGCGCCGGTGTCCAATGCCTCGGCTTGGTCGAGGTCGCCGTCCTTGGCCGTCAGCATCAGGATCGGCACGGTCTCGCCGGCGGCCCGAAGCCGACGGGCGACCAAGAACCCGTTCAGCCCGGGCAGCATGATGTCGAGCACCATCGCGTCGAACGAGAACTCCAGGGCGCGGGCGAGGCCTTCGGCGCCGTCGTGGACGACATCGACCACGTAGCCCTCGGCTTCGAGGCCGAGGCGCAAGGAGGCGGCCATCGAGACCTCGTCCTCCACCACCAGCACGCGCATCCGGGCAGTCTCGCAGGCGTCGCGTAAGGCCAGGGTAAGTGTGTACGCCCACTCAGCGTCCTCTTATGTCGCTGTGCTTGAGTGCTCTGCATGAGCTCGTCGTCGCCATCCCCCACCGGTTCGGCTGCTGGCACGTCTCCCGCAGGACGTGGTGCAGCGCTCAACCAGTTCCTCAGCCGTGCCCAGCACGCGCTGCTCGCCGCCCGATTCACGGGCACCACTGCCTCGCTCCTGGACGAGCCCCGCGCCCACCTCTGAAACCGGTTAACCTGGTGTCGTGCCGCGTCACCACGTCGTCCCGCCGGAGCACATCGCTCGGTTCCGGAGCGGGAGGAGCTGCTTGGACTTCGTCCACAGTGGCACGGACGAGCACATGCGCGAGCTCGTCCACGACGCCGCCGATCTGGCGACGTGGCTGGCCATCGTCACCGACGCGCCGACCGTTCGCGTGCGCCGAGGCGATCTCGAGCGGGCCAAGCAACTGCGCGAGGCGATCCGCCTGACGGCACTCGATGTCGTGGCCGGCGTCGCCCTTCAGGCCGAGCACCTGACGGTGATCAACGCCTGTGCCGAGGCACCCCCGCTCGTCTCGGTGCTGTCCAGCAGCGGTGAGGTGCACCTGCAGTCGGGCACAGCAGTGCAGGCGTTGTCGACGATCGCCCGTGACGCGATCGACCTGTTCGCGGCCGAGCTCGATCCGCAGCGCGCGGGTGCGGAGCGGCAGTCCGCAGCACGTCCGTGCCGGTTGCGGGTCTGCGCCGCCGACGACTGCGGCCTCTTCATCCTCGACACCTCGCGACCGAACAACCGGCGATGGTGCTCGATGGAGCTGTGCGGCAACCGCAGCAAGATCCGCGCCTTCCGGGCACGCGCCGGCGACTGACCTGTTTGCATCCTGACCTGTTTGCATCCTGAGCTGTTTGCATCGCAGTCGACGTAACCGCTATAAAGGGTTACATGTCGATCGGGAGCATCCAACGGTCACGGCAGCGTTGGCGGGTGGTGGTCAGCGCCGGCACCCACGCCGACGGACGCCGTCGGCAGGTCGTCCGCACCGTGGACACCGAGCACGAGGCCCATCAGCTGCTGGCGGCGATGGTGGACGAGTTCGGGCTGTCCGCGGAGCGGCGGCGTGAGCCCGGGCGCGAAGCAGGGCCGCGGGTCTTCAGCGTGTCGTTGCTGCTGGCCGGCGGTCCGCTCGGCCTGCTGCCGCGCCGGTCGCTGCAATCGGTGGCCGATGCCGTCGGCGTGCCGGTCGAGACCGCTCGGGCGGCGTACCACAGCGGGCTGACCTCCTTCGAGGCCGATCGCTGGGCCGTCGCGTGCAAGGTGCACCCGTTCGAGGTGTGGGGCTGGCCCTGGGTGGACCTCGTCGCGACCGGCTGACGGTCATCCGATGCTGGTATGCACACCACCACGCTGGTCGGGCCGGCCGCGTGGTCGTCGGCTGCGCGGCGCCGTACGGTCCTGACTCATGCGACTGCCAACGCCCGCGACCCCTGCCGTGTCCGACCGTGCCGCCAACGTGCGTTCCTCGGCGATCCGCGACCTCCTCGCCAACGCACGAGTGCCGGGCATGCTCTCACTGGCCGGTGGCCTCCCCGAGCCGAGCACCTTTCCGGTGGAGCTGTTGGCCGAGGCCGCGCGTCGGCAGGTGCTCGAGCACCGCGACGTGCTCCAGTACGCCCCGACCGAAGGCGATCCGCGCTTGCGCGAGCACATCGCCGCCTACGAGTCGGCGCGGCAGGCGCGCGTCGTCGACCCCGAGCACGTGCTGGTCACCACCGGCAGCCAGCAGGCACTGTCCATGGCGGCCGGTGTGGTGGCCGATGCAGGGGACACGATCGCCGTCCCGCACCCCTGCTACCTCGGTGCGCTGCAGACGTTCGGTGCTGCCGGGCTGGTGATCCATCCGGTCGGAACTCGCGACGGTCAACTCGACCTCGACCGGCTGGAGGCCGAGCTCACCGGCGGCCTCTCGATCAAGGCGATGTACGTCGTCGCCAACCACGGCAACCCGGATGGCACCCGCCTGGGCGACGCGACCAACCGTCGTCTTGCCGCACTGGCGGAGCGCTTCGGGTTCTGGCTGCTGGAGGACGACCCGTACCGCGAGCTGTGGTTCGACGACGCACCGGTGCCTGCGCTGGGCAGCCACACCGCGAACACGCTCAGCCTCGGCAGCTTCTCGAAGACGATCGCGCCCGGTCTGCGGGTCGGCTGGATCGTGGCCGAGGGGGACGCCCGCGGAGCGTTGGTGCGACTCAAGCAGGCCGCCGACCTGCACACGCCGGCGTTGTCGCAGGCGCTGATCGCAGACCTGCTCGACACCCGTGGCTGGTTCGCGTCGCACACCGATTCGTTGCGCGCCCTCTACGCATCGCGCCGCGACGCGATCGCTGACGCGCTCCACACCACGTTCGGGTCACGGTTCCACTTCACGCCGCCGAGCGGTGGGATGTTCGCGTGGGGGCAGCTGGAGGACGTCGACACCTCGGCGCTGCTGGCAGGTGCGCTGACCAACGGTGTCTGCTTCGTGCCCGGCGCGGAGTTCGAAGCCGGCGGACCCTCACTGCGATCCTGGCTGCGGCTCAGCTACGCCACCTTGGGGGCCGACCAGCTCCTCGAAGGTGTGCGCCGAGTTGCGGCCGCGGTCGACGCGCTGGACTTAGATCGGCAGTCGCTCGTCACGACCAGCTGAGCGGCAAGGATGGCGTGATGTCGTTCGATCCGGGGGCCAACGATCCGCAGACGAGAGGTCCGCTCGGCGGCCCTGCGCGGCCACGCTCGACGCCGATCCCGGATGCCGACGGCGGCGGGTTCTCGATGCCGCCACCGACCGCGGCGCAGTACCTCGGTGAGCAGCCGAGCGTGCCGTGGACGCCCCAGCCCGGACCGAACGTGAACGCGCCGTTCAACGCGGGCTTTGCCGGCATCGACGCCGGTACGTCGAGCCGCTCCGGACTGAAGATCCTCGTGCTCGTGATCGTGCTGGTGTCCACCGTCGGAGCGGGCGCGATCGCGTTCGTGGCCTCGCGTGCGGCCGACGACTTCGCCCAGCAGCTCCCGAACTTCCCCCAGGGTCCGACGACGACACCACACACGACGGAGAACGTGCACCCGAACGCGACGTCTGTCCTGCCGCCGGTCCAGTTCACGCCGACGACGTTCGGTCCCGCCGTCATCCTGCAACCGACACCGGCCACCGACGGCCTCGCGACGACCCTGCCGACTCCGCCGCCGACCGACTTCCCCGACGGCGCCGCAACGCTCTACGACGGCAGTGCTCCCCGAGCGGTCGTGGAGCAGATGTCCTTCGTGCTCGCCGGCGCGCCGCTGACCCAGGTCGTGATCACGCCCGACTTCGCCGTCGCGACGGCGCAGGATCCGTCGAACCCCGGCCAGTTGATCGCTGCGCAGTGGCGCGATCGCAGTGTGAGCAACTCCGACCTCACCTCGGGTGGAGTC
>JAOBWO010000143.1 GCA_025463415.1 Acidimicrobiales bacterium
CGACGTTGCGCGGGTTGTTCGCCTTCGCTGACGGTGTCCGCGAGCCGATCGCGCTCGACGACGTCGAGCCGACGGAGGCGATCCTCAAGCGCTTCTCCACGGGCGCGATGAGCTACGGCAGCATCAGTGCCGAGGCGCACGAGACGCTTGCAATTGCAATGAACTCGATCGGAGCGAAGAGCAACACCGGCGAGGGTGGCGAGGACGCGGACCGTCTCCACGATCCGATGCGGCGGAGCAGCATCAAGCAGGTCGCCAGTGGCCGCTTCGGGGTGACCAGCGAGTACCTCGTCAACGCCGATGACATCCAGATCAAGATGGCGCAGGGCGCCAAGCCGGGCGAGGGCGGCCAGCTGCCTGGCCACAAGGTGTATCCGTGGATCGCCAAGACACGCCACAGCACGCCGGGTGTTGGACTGATCAGCCCGCCGCCGCACCACGACATCTACTCGATCGAGGATCTCAAGCAGCTGATCCACGACCTCAAGAACGCCAACCCGTTGGCCCGCGTGCACGTCAAGCTCGTCGCCGAGGTGGGCGTCGGCACCGTGGCTGCGGGTGTCAGCAAGGCCAAGGCGGATGTCGTGCTCATCTCGGGTCACGACGGTGGCACCGGAGCCTCGCCGCTGACATCGCTGAAGCACGCCGGTGGTCCGTGGGAGCTCGGCCTCGCCGAGACCCAGCAGACGCTGCTGCTCAACGGGCTGCGCGACCGCATCGTGGTGCAGGCCGACGGTCAGCTCAAGACCGGCCGCGACGTGGTCGTGGCAGCGCTGCTCGGTGCCGAGGAGTTCGGATTCGCGACCGCACCGCTCGTGGTCAGCGGATGCGTGATGATGCGCGTCTGCCACCTGGACACGTGCCCAGTCGGCGTTGCGACGCAGAACCCGGAGCTGCGCAAGCGGTTCAGCGGCAAGCCGGAGTTCGTCGTCAACTTCTTCGAGTTCATCGCCACCGAGGTCCGTGAGCAGATGGCTCAGCTGGGCTTTCGGACGATGGCGGAGATGATCGGCCACGTCGAGATGCTCGACACCAAGGCCGCGATCACGCACTGGAAGGCTGCCGGCCTCGACATCAGCCCGATCCTCGCCCAGCCGCAGAACGCCTACGACCAGACGCTGCACCAGTCGGTCGGACAGGACCACGGGCTCGATGTCGCGCTCGATCAGCAGCTGATCGCGAAGGCGCGCGAGACGATCGACGGCGGCCCCCCGGTGGCGTTCGAGTCGGTCGTCCGCAACGTCAACCGCACGGTCGGCACCCTCCTCGGCAACGCGGTCACGACGAAGTGGGGTGGCGCCGGTCTGCCGGATGGATCGATCTCGATCCACTTCCGTGGTTCGGCCGGTCAGAGCTTCGGTGCGTTCGTGCCGAGCGGCATCGAGCTGCGTCTCGAAGGCGACGGCAACGACTACGTCGGCAAGGGGCTCAGCGGTGGTCGGATCATCATCCATCCGGACCGGCGAGCCACGCTCGTCGCCGAGCAGAACGTGATCGCCGGCAACGTCATCGGCTACGGCGCCACCGGCGGCGAGCTCTACTTGCGCGGCATCGTCGGAGAGCGGTTCTGCGTGCGCAACTCCGGCGCCACCGCAGTCGTCGAGGGCGTGGGTGACCACGGCTGCGAGTACATGACCGGAGGACGAGTCGTGGTGCTGGGCCCCACCGGGCGCAACTTCGCGGCCGGCATGAGCGGCGGCGTCGCCTATGTGTACGACCCGGCCGAGACCTTTGCATCACTCGTCAACTACGAGATGGTCGCGCTCGAGCCGTTGGACGACGATGATCGAGCGTCGGTGCTGGCCATGGTGTCGCGCCACCGCGACCTCACCGAATCCGCGGTCGCGGACCGGATCATCAATGAGTGGACCGTCGAGTCCGACAAGTTCCGCAAGGTCATGCCCCGCGACTTCAAACGGGTCATGGGTGTCATCAAGCAGGCCCAGAGCGAGGGCCTCGACGAGGAGTCGACCAACGTGCGAATCATGGCGAGCGTCTGATGGGCGAGGCAACGGGCTTCTTGAAGTGGCAGCGCGAGACGCCGACGCGTCGCGCCGTGCCGGTGCGGCTGCGTGACTGGAAGGAGGTCTACGAGCCCTTCGATCACGACAAGGTCCAGATCCAGGCCGGGCGCTGCATGGACTGCGGCATCCCGTTCTGCAACAACGGTTGCCCACTCGGCAACCTGATCCCTGACTGGAACGACCTCGTCTATCGCGATCACTGGCGTGACGCCATCGATCGCCTGCACGCGACGAACAACTTCCCCGAGTTCACCGGGCGGCTGTGCCCAGCGCCGTGCGAATCGGCGTGCGTGCTCGGGATCAACTCCGATGCAGTGACGATCAAGCAGGTGGAGGTCGAGATCATCAACCGCGCCTGGGACGAAGGCTGGGTCGTGCCGCAGACGCCGTCGACCAAGACCGGCAAGCGGGTCGTGGTCATCGGCTCCGGTCCCGCCGGCCTCGCCGCAGCGCAGCAGTTGACGCGCGCCGGGCACGACGTGCTCGTGCTCGAACGCGCGGATCGCATCGGCGGTCTGCTCCGCTACGGCATCCCCGAGTTCAAGATGGAGAAGCGCCACCTCGATCGTCGGATCGC
>JAOBWO010000160.1 GCA_025463415.1 Acidimicrobiales bacterium
CGAACACCTCACATCGCACCAACAACGGCAGTCCATTCCCACGACCACCAAAACCGTCACGACTACGCCCCACGACAACACCCCCAAATCAGAAAGGCATTGCACTCACCCCTTGATTCCGCCCATCGCCCCGATGAGATTTCGTGACACCGTCAGGCCGAACGTCAGCCGAACGTCAGCCGCAGCGGCAGCGAGAACGGCGCGCTACGGCAGGTCGTCGTAGCCGGCGTCGCCGGGGTACAGCATCGTCGGCTTGCCGTCTGCGGACATCGTGGCGATCTTCGGCAACACGCGTGGCGGCGCCAGGACGGCTGCACCGGCGGCCAACGCAGCATCGGCCGTGAGGTGTGGCTCGAGGAACTCGAGGCAGGCGATGGTGGGCGGCAGCATCATCAGCTCGCCGGCACGTTCGCGCGCCAGCGCTTCCGTCGGGTGCACCCAGAGGCTTGCGATGGTCTCGCCGTCGTCGTGCAACGGCTCCTGTGCGGCGGGTGCGCGGGCGAGGAAGAACCGGGTGTCGAACCGGCGGTTCTCGCCGAGCGGCGTGACCCAGTGAGCGATGTAGAAGATCTGATCGGTGGCGAGCCGCAGTCCCTCGGCCGCGCAGAGCTCGACGAGCCCGAGGGTGCTGTCGTGGATGGCCGGCCGGGCAGCGCTGAAGCGCGCCGCGGTCGCGTCGTCGTCGAAGCGCACGACTTGGCCGGTGGTCGTGGACCGAGCCAGCAGCACGCCGGCTTCCTCGAAGCACTCGCGGATCGCGGCCAACCAGAATGCGAGGCCGCCGGAGTCGATCTGCAGCATCTCGCTGGCGCGTGCGTCGGTGAGCCCGTCGCACACCGACTCGAGCGCGATCGCAGCGTCGGCGACGTCGACCCGGCCACCGGGGAACACGTACATGCCGCCCGCGAACGCAGCCCGCAGCGTGCGGCGGAGCATGAACACCTCGATGCCATCGGCGCCGTCGCGGATGAGCATCACCGTCGCCGCTGGACGGACGGGCACCGCTCCAGGATCGGTGTCGCTCACGGGTCGAGCTCGCCCTTGGTCTCCCGCGAGGTCGTGTCGGTGACGTCGCCGGCGTCGCTGATCCGTCCGCCGTAGGTGGCTCTGATCACGCGCGTGCCGCCGAGGCCGCCGAAGCTCTTGCGGCGCAGCAGGAACCGACGGAAGATCGCCCGCGTCGGTGGGAGGAGCAGCAACAGCGCGAGCGCGTCGCTGACCAGCCCTGGCGCGATGAACAGTGCGCCGGCGAGCAGCACGCACACACCGTCGGCGATCTCCTTCGACGGGGTCTGTCCCGCCTGCACCGTCTGCACGAAGCGGCCCCAGACCCGCACGCCCTCACGCCGCACCAACGCCATGCCGACGAACGCCGAGACGACCAGCAGCGCCACCGTGTTGAGCGCACCGATCGCCTGACCGGTCTTGATCAGCACGTACAGCTCCACCAGCGGGGCGACGACGAAGACGAGGAACAGAGTCATCAGCTCGCCCAAAACACCGTCTTCAGCTCGCTGTAGTGGTCGAGCGCGGCCATCGACAGCTCACGCCCGAGGCCACTCTGCTTGAACCCGCCGAACGGCGTGCTGAAGCGCACCGACGAGTTGCTGTTGATGGACAGCGTGCCGGTGTCGACGCCACGGGCCATGCGCATTGCGCGGTTCGCGTCGCGAGTCCAGACCGATCCGGACAGTCCGTACACGCTGTCGTTGGCGATCGCGATCGCATCTGCCTCGTCGTCGAACGGGATGACGGCGGCCACCGGCCCGAAGATCTCGTCGCGCGCGAGCTGCGAATCTGCACCGGGAGCGACGATGTTGCACGGCATCCACCAGCCTGCACCGGCGGGCGCCGCGCCGGACCAGAGCACGTCGGCCCCGTCGAGGAAGCCCTCGACCTTCGCCTTGTGCGCAGCGGTGACGAGAGGTCCCATCGCCGTGTCGGACGCCGTGGGATCGCCGACGGTGAACGCCTTCGACGCGTCGATGAACAACTCGACGAAGCGGTCGTAGGCCTCGCGCTGGACAAGCACCCGACTGCGCGAGCAGCAGTCCTGCCCGCTGTTGTCGAAGACCGCGCTGGGTGCCGAGGCCGCAGCCGCTTCGAGATCAGCGTCGGCGAACACGATGTTGGCGCTCTTGCCGCCGAGCTCCAGCGTCACCCGCTTCACCTGATCTGCCGCGCCCGCCATGATCCGCTTGCCGACCGCTGTGGAACCGGTGAAGCCGACCTTGCGCACCGTCGGGTTCGTGACGAAGCGCCAGCCGACTTCGGCTCCGGTGCCGACGATCACGTTGAGCACACCCTCGGGGAACCCAGACTCCAACGCCAGCTCGCCGAGCCGGATCGTGGTCAACGGCGTCAGCTCCGAGGGCTTGATCACGACGGTGTTCCCGCACGCCAGCGCCGGCCCGATCTTCCACGTCGCGATCAGCATCGGGAAGTTCCACGGCGTGATCACGCCGACGACGCCGAGCGGCTCGTGGAACGTCATCGTCACGCCGCCCGCGACGGGGATCGTGCTGCCGGTGTGCTTGTCGATGCAGCCCGCGTAGTAGTGGATGACTTCGGCTGCGGTGTTCGCGCACCAGCGGCTGTTGCCGATCGGCATGCCCATGTTCGCCGTCTCCAGCTGGGCCAGCTCCTCGGCGTGATTGGCGATCGACTCGGCGAAGCGGCGCATCAGCTGGATCCGGTCGATCGGTGCCATCGCCCGCCAACCCGGCAGTGCCGCCGCGGCCTTCGCGATCTCGGCATCAGCGTCCGCCGCTGTGGCGAGCGACTGGTCGAGGATCAGCTCCTCGGTGGCGGGGTTGAGCAACGCGAGCGATTCGGTCGGCATCGGGGCCAGGCTACTGGCGCAGTGAACGGGAGGCCCTGTGATGCAACCGCCGCGCGCGAAGAGCCTCCGGTAGCGTCGCGGCGGTGAGCCTCGGTCATCCGCCCGCCGAGATCGCGATCGACGAAGTGCTCGTCCGCGGGCTGCTGGCCGAGCAGTTCCCGGAGCACGCGTCGGGTTCCCTCGAGCTGGTCGGCGAGGGTTGGGACAACGTCATCTACCGGCTCGATCGGCAGTTCTCGATCCGCCTGCCCCGCCGAGAGGTGGCTGCGCAACTGATCCGCAACGAGCAGCGCTGCCTCACGTTGCTGGCACCGCGCCTCCCGCTTCCGGTGCCGGTGCCGATCCACGCCGGTCGACCGGGCGCGGGCTACCCGTGGCCGTGGAGCATCTGCCAGTGGTTCGATGGAGAACGGGCGTCCGCCAGCCCGCCGGCCGACCTGCACGAGGCGGCCGAGACGCTGGCTGCGTTCGTCAACGCGCTGCACGTCCCGGCGCCCGACGACGCGCCCGTGAACGCCGTCCGCGGCGGACCTCAATCCGACCGAATCGAGCGGATCACGAAGCGCATCGTCGACGTCGGTGCCGCCGGCCGCCTGCTCGGCCACGACGCAGCCGGTCTCGTCGTCCGCTATCGAGCGCTCGCCTCAGCTCCGGAGTGGCTGGGCCCGGCGGTCTGGTTGCACGGCGATCTGCACGCCTCGAACCTGCTGACCCGGAACGGCCGGCTCAGCGCAGTCATCGACTTCGGCGACATCACGAGCGGCGATCCCGCCACCGATCTCGCCGTCGCATGGATCGTGCTGGACGAGCCGGCGCGGGGCCACTTCCGCCGCCTCGTCGATCGCGACGAGGCCACGTGGACCCGCGCACAGGCGTGGGCGCTGAGCTTCGCCGTGTTCTACCTCGACTCCGCCGGCACCGATTCCGTCATGGGACTGATGGGAGAACGGACGCTCGCCCAAGTCCTGGCGTCGTAGTCTGTCCCGATGCTCGTGTGGATGGACTTGGAGATGACCGGCCTCGATGCCACCAAGGACGTGATCGTCGAGATCGCCACCATCGTCACCGACGACGAGCTGAACATCGTCGCCGAGGGCCCCGATCTCGTCGTCCACCAGAGCGACGAGACTCTGGCGATCATGGACAAGTTCGTGTTCGACATGCACACCCGCAGCGGGCTGCTGCAGGCGATCAAGGCCAGCACGATCTCGCTCGAAGAAGCCGGCGCGGCAACCCTGGCGTTCATCAAGGAGCACGTGCCGGTGCAGCGCACCGTGCCGCTGTGCGGCAACTCGATCGGCATGGATCGGCGCTTCCTGACGGCGTACCTGCCCGACATCGAGAACTGGCTGCACTACCGCAGCATCGACGTCTCCAGCATCAAGGAGCTCGTCCGTCGCTGGTACCCACAGGTGAAGAACGACCTGCCGCACAAGAACGGATCGCACCGGGCGCTCGACGACATCCGGGCCAGCATCAACGAGCTGCAGTTCTACCGCGAGCGCGCGTTCATGCCTGCGCCGGGAGCGACGGACGCCGTTCGCGGCCCCGCCTGAGCGGCGCGACTCCACGTGACGTCTGCTGCATGCCTCGCCGAACGCCGGAGCGTGCTTGTACCGTGCGGTCATGACTGACCAGGTAGCCCGTCCGCGCAAGCAGGAGCAGGAGCCGGCCACCACCGACATCACCGAGCTCGCACCCGGGGTCTTGCGCAGCGAGCTGCCCATCTCGATGCCCGGCCTCGGCCACGTCAACTGCTACCTCCTCGAGGACGAGCGTGGCGTCGCCGTCGTCGATCCCGGCCTGCCCAGCAAGGACTCCTACGTCGCACTCGAAGCACGGCTGAAGTCCGCCGGGTACCCGCTGAAGCGGGTGCACACGGCCATCGTCACCCACAGCCATCCCGATCACTTCGGTGGGGCAGGTTGGCTGCGGGCGCAGTCCGGCGCCGACATCGTGACGCACAGCTCGTTCCACCTGATGTGGGATTCGAGCGAGGCGCCCGACGTCGACATCGAGGACATGCCCGGTGTCGCGCACACACCCGACGCCGCCGACGACGAGGTCGATCGTGGCAAACGCTTCCCCTGGCAGCCGACGCCGTGGGGCGGCCCTGGCATCGACATCCCGTTTCGCCGCAAGATGTGGTTCCGCGCCGCTCGCGCGTTCCCGCGGATGCGCAAGATGCCGGTGCCGTCGGTGCGGCTCGAGGAGGCCGACACGATCAAGCTCGCCGGCCGCGACTGGGTGGCCGTGCACACCCCCGGCCACACCGACGATCACCTCTGCCTGTTCGATCCGGTCGAGGGCTGCATGCTCTGCGGCGATCACGTGCTGCCCACGATCACCCCGCACATCGGCGGCCTCGGATCGTTCCGCGATCCGCTCGGCACGTTCTTCGATTCGCTCGACAAAGTCGGCTCCTACGGCCCCCAGGTGAAGCTCGCGCTGCCCGCGCACGGCAAGCCCTTCGCCGACCTCGCCGGCCGAGCCCAGGAGATCAAGGAGCACCACGCGGGTCGCCTGCAGAAGCTCCGCGACACGTCGGTCGAGCTGTCCCGTCCGGCGTCGGTGATGGAGATGTCGACCCACCTGTTCTCGCCACGGGTCCAGGGCGCAATGGCCGACAGCGAGACCTTCGCGCACCTCGAACACCTCCGCCTCGCCGGCGAGATGGAGCGCGTCAACCACGACGGCGTGCTGGAGTACGTGCTCACCGACTGAGCACACGGAGTCGACTGCGTGTTCTCCCGTTCGCGTTCGCGGCGACAGCGTCTCGGCGGATGGGTGCACACTGACCCGATGGGCACATCCTGGGCGTTCGTGCGGCAGGTCATCTTCGCCACCGCAGATCCGGCAGCGGACAGCGCCGCGCTGCGCAGCGCCTACGGGCTGCCGGCCGGCTTCACCGATCCGATGCTGCTCGATCACGGCATCGCCGACGAGACGATCCCCGTCGGCACGGAGCAGTACCTCGAGCTGTTGAGCCCTGCCGGCGAAGCGTCACCGCTGAACCACTGGCTGGGCAAGCGCGGCGGACCCGGGGGCTACGGCATCGCCGTGCAGGTGCCCGAGATGGCCCCCATCCGAGCACGCGCCGTCGAGCGTGGCGTCAAGATCCTGATCGAGGAGCTCGCCTTCGGCCACCCGATCATGCAGCTCAACCCGCGCCAGTGCGGGACGCTGCTCGACCTGGACGAGATGCCGGACCGGAAGACGTGGTTCTGGGACGACATCACGCCGGGACCGTCGTCGCGCGCGCGGATCGACAGCGTCGTCGAGATCGAGATCGGCGTCGCCGACCCCAGCGCCACGGCAGCGATGTGGGCCTACCTGCTCAACGTCGAGCAGCCGACCGCCACCTCCGTGGACCTCGGCACGCGAGTGACGTTCGTTCCTCCCGCGTCCGGCGGCATCCAGAGCGTGACCCTGCGATCGGTCGGCGAGCGACCGGCGGACACAGCCCGCCTCGGGGCCACCTTCCTGCACATCGGCTGACGCCCGGTACGACCGGAGTCAGCGCTTCGGCGTCAGCGGCCGGTGTCGAGCGGGGCGCCGAGCATCTTCGCCATCGCCTGTTCGAAGCGCACCGGATCGAGGGCGTAGGAAGCCCGCGCCGCGACGGCCATCTGGTCGGTGTCCACGGTGCGCTCACCACGCCCCATCGCCGACAGCCCGATCTTCGCGATCGTCGCGGGCTGCTCCTTCTCGCCCTCCACGTGATCGGACATGCGCGTCTCGACCGAGCCGACCACCAGCGAGGTCACCGTGGTGCCGTTCGGCTCCAGCTCGGCGCGGGCGATGCAGCTGAGGAACATGCCGGCGGCCTTGGACGGCGAGTAGCCACCCATGAACGCAGTCGGGATCGCTCCGGCGATCGAGGACACGTTGACGATCGCGCCCCCACCGTTGGCCGCGAGGATCGGTGCAAATGCACGGATCATGCTCAGCACACCGAAGAAGTTGACCTCCATCTCGCGGCGCGCAGCGTCGGGATCGTCGATGAGGACGAGACGGGTCCGTGCGTGGAGTCCGGCGTTGTTGACGAGCACCGTCACGTCCGGGCACGCCTGCGCAGCCGCGGCGACCGAGGCGGGATCGGTGACGTCGAGCCGCACCAGTTCGACTCCGTCGGGAAGGTCGTCGACGGGATGCCGCGAACCCATGTACACCCTGGACGCCCCGCGAGCGAGCAGTTCGTCGACGAAGGCGCGGCCGATGCCGCGGTTGCCACCCGTCACCAGTGCGACCGAACCTGCCGCCTTCGCGCTCATCGCCGCTCGCTCATCGACCGCACAGTACCGGCCGCCGCGATGGCGTCACTGCTTGACCGGCACCTTGATCTTCTGGCCGGGGTAGATCACGTGCTTGTCGTTGGCCCAGCCGTTCGCCGTGACGATCGCCTGCACGGTGGTGCCGATCTTCGCGGCGATGCCTGCGAGGTAGTCGCCGGCGACAACGGTGTAGGTGCCCCCGGTGGAGGCATCGAACGTGGTGCTGGTCGCCGAGTCGGTGCCGCCGGCTGCGGTCGTGGTGGTGGCACCGGAACTCCCGGGGACCGTGGTCGCGGTGCCCGTCGTTGCGGTCGGCTTCGGCGTGCAGGGAAGCTTGATCACCTGGCCGGGGTAGATCACGTGCTTGTCGCCGTCGGACCACGAGTTGTACGCGGCCAGTGCGGTGGCCGTGATCGAGCAACGGCGGGCGATGCCGAACATGGTGTCGTTGGCGACGACCGTGTACTTCGCGGACGAGTCATTTCCGACCGGCAAGGTCGTGCCCGTCGGGGCGATCGTGATCGTCGATCCGACGTCGGTGCCGAGACCGCTCGTGGCCGGGGTGCCGGGCGCGACGGTACCGGCGGTGATCAACACCGTGGGGGTGGTGTCAACGGCGACGGGGGCGATGGTGCTCGACGGCGGCGCGGTCACGTACGTCACGGTCGGGAGCACCAGCGGAGCGATGGTGTCCGTCGACGTGGACTTTTCGGCGGGCTGCACGCACGCGGTGAGCCCGGCCACGAGCAACGGACCCGCGGCGAGGACGAGAAGATGAGAACGCGAAGAGCGCATGATGATCTTTCCTTGGACAACGCGTTGCCGCGCCTCCGCCCGCTCCAAGCAGCCTAGAGCCCGTCACCAGCGATGTCGGGTCGCGCGTGTGAATCTCCGTGCGCTCAGGATCTCGGACGGCCGTGCCGAGCGAGGGCTGCGTTGGACCACTCACGCATTCCGGTGACCTCGTCGCCGAACCAGTCGGGTGGCGTGAAGGCATCAGCCGTCGCGGCCGATGTGAACTCCACCTCGACCACCACGAGTCCGTCGAGCGCGCCGCCGTAGACGTCGACCTCGGCGGTGAGGTCGCCGAGATCGACCCGATGGCGGACCTTCTCCAATCGCCGGCCGACAGTCCTCGGCCACAGCGATCGAGCGTCCGCATCGGTGATCGTGCACTCGACCTCGGTGCGGTGCAGACCCGAGCCGGCCTTGATCGTGATCACCGAGCCGACGTCGGTGATCCGCAGACGCAGCTCCACGTCGTGCTCTTCTGCCAGGTATCCCTGGCGAATGCTGACCGGGGCGGGCACTGGGTTCGCGACAGCCAGCCGCTCCCGCATCCCGGCCAGGTCGGCCACGACGAACTTGCGCTCCACCTCCTCGCTCACCGTCTCAGTATGCGCCCGTAGACTGGACCACCCTCATGACGATTCCGGACACCTGCCACCACGATCCGACCGACGTGGCTCTGCACCGAGCCACGCTGGCGTCCGATGCGTTCCGAGCCGTGCTGGACAACCTCGCCGCGGCGATCGACGACAACTGGCGCGGCGCGACGATCGGCATCGACCCGGAGAGCGTGCACGACCTCCGTGTGGCGCTGCGGCGAACCCGGTCCGTGATCGGTCAGGCCAAGGGCGTGCTGCCGGAGTCGATGCGAGGGCAGTTCCGCGGCGACTTCTCGCGGCTCGCCGCAGCCACGGGGCCGACTCGGGACCTCGATGTGATGGTCCTCGGTTGGTCGGACTTCGCCTCCGGTCTGCGCCCAGAACGAGCAGTCGCGGCGAACCAGGTCCTCACGCACATCGAACGACGCCGGCGCGCAGCGCGTGCCGCCATGGTCGCGACGCTCCAGTCGGCGCGGGCCGGCGAGGTGCTGTCCTCCTGGCGGCTGGCCCTCGCTGAGTTCCCTCAGCTTGCAGCAGCGCACGCCCGGCGCCCGGTCGGACGGCAGCTTGCCAAGCGCTTCGAGCAGGCGCACGAACGCGTCCTGCGCGCCGGACGAGCGATCGGTGACGAGTCGCCCGCTGACGCACTGCACGATCTCCGTAAGGACGCGAAGAAGCTGCGCTACCTCGTCGAGTGCTTCGGCAGCCTGATGCCGCGCAAGGCCCGAACCGCGTTCCTGGGCCAGCTGAAGGGACTCCAGGACAACCTCGGAGAGCACCAGGACGCCCGGGTGCACTCAGAACTGCTCGAGGACGTGGCCAGGGAGTTGGCCAGCGAGGGCGCGACACCGGACGCGCTCATCGCGCTCGGTCAGTTGATCGCACGCCTCGAACGGATCGGCGCGCAGACCCGGACAGAGTTCGGCGAGCGGTTCGCAGCGTTCGACTCCAAGCGCACGCAGCGCATCGTCGACGCGATCAACCGCTCGCTGCGTCACCGCTGAGGCCCACGGCGCGCACCACCGCCGCCACCTTGCCGGCGTCGGTGGTGACCCAGAGGTCGAAACCGAGCGCCGTGTCGCGGACCGTGAGCACGACGGCGTCGGCACGGTCGATCCCGTCGTGGTGCTCCAACGTCACGATGAGCGGCGCCGTCGTCGTGCGGCCTCCAGCGCGTTGAGCTGCGACCTCCTCCTCGACCATCGACCAGTACACGGCGTTGTTCACGTGGCCGAGGATGTCGAAGTCGGTGAAGCGCAGCGGCCACGCCGACGTGCGATCCGGCACGGCGTCGTCCGGCGGATCGCCGGGCCGGCTCGGGAGGTGCAAACGTGCCTTGACGGTGCGGCCGTTCGCCGCCTCGGCGAACTGTTCGGCGAAGCCCACGGGTACCGGGATCGGCTTCATCGTGGCCATGTCGACGTGCACCCACAGCGTCGCCGCCTCGACGCGACCAGCGTCGGGCGCATCGGCGACGATCGAGTAGCGACGCTCTGCCCACCGTGGTCCGAGGCCGCTGCACCACGTCGACAGCGTGGTCATCTGGAGGTACTCGGGGAACCGATCCACCCTGATCGTGGTGCGCCGAGCGACCCACGCCGTGGGGTTGGGACTGCCGGCCTCCCGAGAGTCGTCGTTGGCGATGTCCTGGAGGTAACGAGCGCAGGAATCGAGCCGGAGCCGACCACCGGGCGAGGAGTCGCCCAGACGCACCCGACGGCGGGCTTCGAACAAGCGGCCCTGCTGGGGTCGAGGAACCAGGCGGAAGGACTCTTCCGCCGCAACAGCGCCTTCAGGGGGTCCGCCGGAGTCGAGTGACACGCGTGCAATTAAATCAGTTGCGCGCGCGCAGCATCTGTGGTTTCCTTGGACTCGATTCGGCACCCCGCCGTCCTCCGTCGCGAAAGACACGCCCAATGAGCAGCACGATGTACGCACCCAACGCAGCCGGCCACGCCGCTGCGGCGCGCGTCCGTGCCCATGCCGGCGTCGCCCAGCTCACCCTTGGCTATGGCTGGCAGTCCGTGATGTCCCCGTGCGACGACTTCGTCTCCACGAATGTGGCATTCATGGCAATCACCGGCAACAAGCGCCAGCCCCGACGGCTCGGACAGCGAACG
>JAOBWO010000166.1 GCA_025463415.1 Acidimicrobiales bacterium
ATGCACGTGCTTGGTGACGACGATCTGGGTCGAGGCGCACGCGGCGACCTGCGGGAGGTGGGTGACGACGAGGACCTGGTGCTGCGTACCCAGCTTGGCGAGGGCGTCACCGATCGCGACCGCGGCACTGCCGCCCACCCCGGCGTCGACCTCGTCGAACACGAGGGTGCTCGGCTCCTCGGACAACACCAGGCGCAGGGCCAGCATGCTGCGGGCCAGCTCTCCGCCACTGGCCACCCGGTTGAGCGGCAACGGTGGCGATCCCGGGTTCGCCGCCAGCAAGAAGCCGACGTCGTCGCCCGGATCCTCGCCGACCTGGACCTCGATCCGTGCGTTGGGCATCGCCAGCTCGCGCAGGTTGGCCTGCACGGCGGAGGCGAGCTGGGGGGCGCTCCGGCGCCGATGACGTCCCACGACCGCCGCTGCGGACGCCTCCGCAGCCAACGCGGCCGTCTTCTCGTGCTCCAGCGCTTCGGCACGTGCGTCGTAGCTCTCCAGCTCGGCCAGGCGCTCGCTGATCGCGGCCTGGAACTCGATCACCTCGGCAAGGGTGTCGCCGTACTTGCGGCGCAGATCGCGCAGCATCTGCCGACGCTCACGCACCTCGAGCAGACGCTGCGGATCCTCCTCGATGCCCTCGGCGAGATCGCGCAGGTCACTGGCGATGTCGCCGAGGTCGGCAGCGGCCGAGCGCAGCCGCTCGGCAACCTGGACGAACGGGGTACGGGTCCCCAGCGCAGCGATGGCAGCACCGATCGTGTCCAGCGCACCGTCGTCGTCGGCGATCACCGTCAGAGCGGTCTGCGCCGATTCGCGATGCGCCACCGCACCCGCCAGCAGATCCTCCAGCTCGGTCAGCTGCTCCTCCTCGTCGTCGCGCTCCAGCGCTGCCGCGTCGATCTCAGCGACCTGGAACCGGAGCAGATCGATCTCTCGAGCTCGCGAGCGCGCGTCTCCGCCCAGCGCGGCGAGGGAGGCATCGATCTCGGTCAGTCGGGCTCGCGCGGCGCGAAGCGGCGCGAGGTCGACCGACCCGAAGTGATCCAGCGCAGCACGCTGCGTGCCGGCGCCGAGCAGGCTCTGATGGGCATGCTGTCCGTGGAGATCGACCAACCGCGCGCCGATCTCGGCCAGCGTCGCGACCGTCGCCAGGCGGCCGTTGACGTAGGCACGCGAGCGCCCCTCGACGGGTACGACCCGCGCCAGCACGTACTCGGTCTCCGCGTCCGGTCCGGCTGCGGCGCCCGCTCGATCCGCCGCGTCGACGACGAACCGGCCCTCGATGCGCGCCTCGACAGCACCCGGTCGCACGATCGTCGCATCGGCTCGACCTCCGACAAGGAGGTTGATCGCCTCGACCAACATCGTCTTGCCGGCGCCGGTCTCGCCGGTGAGCGCCGTCAGGCCGTCGCCGAAGACGAGGTCGAGTCGAGCGATGACGCCGAGGTCCTCGATGTGCAGTTCCGTGAGCATGAATGGGCTTTCGTGGGACGGGCTCGCGCCGGACGGCTCAGCGGTCTGTGAGACCGAACTTGGCCTTCAGGATCTGGTGGAACCGGCGTGGGCCGAATCGCACGAAGCATGCGGTCTGCGCCGCGGGAACGCACGTGAGGGTATCGCCCTCGTGCAAGGTGACGACGCGCTGGCCGTCGACCGACACCTCCACCGCGCGGTAGCCGGTCACCTCGATCACGATCGGCTCGCCCGGATCCAGCACCAGGGAGCGATCGAACAGCATGTGCGGGGAGACGGGCGTCAGCAGCATCGCACGATGCTGCGGAGACACGACCGGGCCCCGGGCCGACAGCGAGTACGCGGTCGAGCCGGTGGGGGTGGCGACGATCAAGCCGTCGGCGGCGTACGACGTGAAGAGCGCGCCGTCGATGCTGACGAGGAGGTGCACGGTGTGGCCGGACTCGCCCTTCTCGAGCCCGACCTCGTTCATCGCCCGCCAGGTCTCGGTGGGGTCATCGCCGCCGACCCGGGCAACGGTGATCTGGAGCATCATCCGCTCTTCGATGTGCCACGCCGGCGATGTCTGGTCACCCGCCGGTTCGTCGCCTGCGAACCAGCGCTCGAGCGCCGGGATCAGCGCAGGCGGCTCGATCTCGGTGAGGTAGCCGAGGACGCCGACGTTGACGCCGATGATCGGCACAGGGGCGCCGTCGAGCAGCTTGATCGTGCGCAGCATCGTGCCGTCCCCGCCGAGGCACACGGCCAGTCCTGCCTCGTTCGGCGAACGGTCGCTGCCGAGCTCGCGCAGCGACAGCGCCGCGGCATCGCCCGTCGACAGCCAGGCGTCGTGGCCGTGGGCCCGCAACCACGTCGCGGCCGTCTGGGCCAGCGCCGCAGCCTCGGTGCGCTCGTGATGGGCGACGATGAACACGGATGTCACGGGTGCGATCCTTGTCCAGGGGTGCGCGCGTGTACAAGGAATTCGCGGTTGCCGTCCGCCCCGGTCAGCGATGACCCGGTCCAGGCGACGATCGCGCAGCCGTGTCCGATCAGTGCTTCCTCGATCTCGCCGACCACGCGGTCGTGGACTGCCGGGTCGCTGATCACGCCCTTGCCCCTGGAGACCTCCTGACGACCCGCCTCGAACTGCGGCTTGACGAGCAGGACCATGGAACCGCCGGGGCGACATGCCGTCACGAGCGGAGCGATCACACGACGCAGCGAGATGAACGAGAGGTCGGCCACGACGGCATCGACCTCTCCGCCGATGTCGACGAGGGTCAGTTCGCGCACGTTGTAGCGCTCGAGGACGAGCACCCGGTCGTCGTTGCGGATCTTGGGATGCAGCTGGCCGTGACCGACGTCGAGGGCGACCACCTCACGAGCACCTCGTTGGAGCAGGCAGTCCGTGAACCCACCCGTGGACGCGCCGGCGTCGAGGACGCGCAGGCCGGACACGTCGATCGCGAAGGTCGTCAACGCGCCGTCCAGTTTCTCGCCGCCTCGTGACACGAACCGTGCCGGAGGTCCCTCGATGACGATCGCGTCGGCTGGGTCGACCTGACGAGAGGCCTTGTCGGCCAAGGCGCCGTTGACGAGCACCCGCTTGGCATCGATCGCCTCGCCGGCCTGGGTGCGGCTCTCGGACAGACCGCGCCGCACCAGTTCGGCATCGAGCCGGCGTCGACGGGTCAACGACTCAGCCCGCAGCCTTCTTCGCCGGAGCCTTCTTGGCCGTGGCTTTCTTGGCGGGAGCCTTCGTCGCCGGCGCAGCCTTCTTCGCCGGGGCAGCCTTCTTCGCCGGGGCAGCCGTCTTGGCCGGCGCAGACTTCTTGGCGGGGGCCTTCGTGGCCGGCGTAGCCTTTTTCGCCGGCGCAGCCTTCTTGGCGGGTGTTGCCGTCGTCTTGGCGGGGGCCTTCTTCGCCGGCGAAGCGGTCTTGGTCGGCGCCTTCTTCACCGGGGCGGCAGCACTCGGCGCGCGCTGGACGTCAGCAGCGACGTCCCTGCCGGTCAGGCCGACACGCTCGGCGATCTCCGACAGGCGGGACTCGAGCTCGTCGAAGCGCTCACGGAACGGACCGCTCTGCTTGGCGACCTCGGCCTGGACGAGGCCGATCACGTGCTCGCTGGTCTGCTTCCCGCGAGCGATGAGCGCCTGGACCGTCTCTTCGGCGTCCCTGCGGCGAACCTCACCGGCCTTGACGAGATCCTTGACGAGCTTCTCGGCCTTGACCTGAGAATCCTCGGTGAAGTGCATCCCCGACTCGATGAGCTTGCGTACCACGTTCTGTGCCATCCGCTCAGGGTACTCCTGCTGAGCAGGGGTTCCGTTCGCGCTGCATAGTGGCGCCGGCCGCGTCAGGCCAACAGTTGATCGGCGATCGCGGCGAGGTCGGCGCCCTCGATCCACGGCGTCGGCTGCACGAGGGTGCCGGCCACGGTCACCCCCGACCAGACCTGGGCGTACCGGCAGCCGAGCGTGGTGGCGAAACGGCCGTCGGTGTCCGGGCGGTCACCGACCATCACGGCATCGCGCAGGTCGGTGATCCCGGTGATCGTGCGGACGAGCGTGGCCATCGGCGCATAGGGCTTCCCCGCAACGATGGGCGCGACCCCGCTGGCGGTCGCGATCCCGACCAGGATCGAACCGCCGCCCGGAATGGGGCCATCCGGTGTCGGATACGTGGCGTCGTCGTTGGTGCCGATCAGACGCGCGCCGCCGCGCACAGCGGCCGAGGACCGGCTCATCTCGGCGTAGTCGAAGGTGCGGTGGAAGCCGACCATCACGACGTCGTACGGACCCTCCTCGACGGCGAGGGCTCCCCGAGCCGTGATCGCCTCGATGATGCCCGGACCACCGCACACCATCACGCGTTCGCCGGGCTCGACCAGGAGGGCCGCGGCGTCGGAGGAGCTCAGCACATCACCCGTCGCAGGGATCCCGATGGCTGCCAGCGCGGCTTCTTGTTCGGCGATGCGGGACGCAGAGTTGTTGGTGACGAAGAGCACGCGGTGGCCACGAGCGCGCAAGCGGGCGATCGCGTCCACCGAACCGTGGATCGGTTGGTGCGAGAGCCAGACGACGCCGTCGAGGTCACACAGCACGGGGAATGGCGTCACGTTGGCAGCGGGGGGCGCGTCACTCATCACGGAAGTGTCTGGGATCCATGACCGGAGTCTGGCAGCTGAGATGGCAACCTGTGGGGGTGCCCCGCTTCGAACCGTTCCCTGCCCTGCGCTACTCCCCCGCCGAGCCGCTCGATCGCGTCGCCGCGCCGCCGTACGACGTCCTCTCCGACGCCGACGTCGACGAGCTGCGAGCACTCGATCCGCACAACATCGTCGTGCTCGACGTGCCCCGCGACGCGCAGGGCCTGTCCGAGGGCGAGGACCGATATGCCTTGGCCGCGCAGACGATGCAGGCATGGATCCGCGAGGGCGTGCTCGTCACCGACCCTGCCCCGAGCTTCACGCTGTACCGGATGCGATTCGTCGACGAAGCCGGCACCGCGCGGGAGACCGTGGGCGTGGTCGGCGGGCTGGAGGTCGTCGACGAGGGCGCCGGAGGCGTGCTGCCCCACGAGCGCACGACGCCGAAGGCCAAGACCGACCGCCTCGATCTGACGATCGCCACCCGGACGAACCTCTCGCCGGTGTGGGGCCTCTCGCTCGCCGCCGGCCTCACCGAGCTGCTGGTCGAACCGGGCGAACCGATGGGCAGCACCACCGACGAGCACGGCGTGATGCACATCGTCGAGCGGGTCACCGAAGCCTCGCGCCTCGCCGCCATCTCGGCCGCGGTGTCCGCAGCGCCCGTCGTGATCGCCGACGGTCATCACCGGTACGCGATCAGTCGTACCTACCGTGACCAACAGCGCGCCGCCAGCGGACGGACCGACCTCGAGTCCGAGCTGACCATGACGTACGTCGGTGAGCTCGTCGCCGAGCAGCTCAGCGTCGCAGCGATCCATCGGTTGATCGACGGCATCACGGATGCCCAGCTGATGGAGGGGATCGAGCCCTTCTTCGATCTCGAGCCGGCGGGTCAGGTCGGGCCCGAATTCGCCCGTGAGGTGGTGGAGCGCGGCGCACTGTGCGCGGTGCACGCCAACGGCCATGGCACGTACCTGACCCCGCTCCCAGGCGCGTTCGAGGGCGTGCGCGACCTGGACAGCGCCAGACTCGAGCACGCCCTCGCTCACCTGGCCGATGTCGAGGTCACCTATCAGCACGGTGTCGCGAACGTCGTGAGCGCCGTCACATCCGGCAGCGCCCGCGCCGGGGTGCTGCTGCGCCCGGTCGGCATCGCCGAGATCCGACGCACCGCCGACGAGGGACTGTTGATGCCGCCGAAGAGCACGTTCTTCTCGCCCAAGCTGCGAACCGGTCTGGTCATCCGCACCCTCGACGTGTGAAGGTCCTCCGCCCACTCCCCAGCTCTGGCCGAGCGTGGATCAGGCGATGGTGATCGACGCGTCGAGGTAGACGTCCTGGATCGCGTTGAGCAGCCCGATGCCCTCATCCATCGGCCGCTGGAACGCCTTGCGACCCGAGATCAGCCCCTGGCCGCCGGCGCGCTTGTTGACGACGGCGGTCTTGACCGCAGCGGCGAGGTCACCCGCGCCCTTGCTCTCGCCGCCGCTGTTGATCAGGCCGATCCGGCCGAGGTAGCAGTTGGCGACCTGCCAGCGGGTGAGGTCGATCGGGTTGTCGGTGGTGAGCTTGTCGTAGACGAGCGGGCTGGTCTTGCCGTAGCTGAGCACGTTGAAGCCACCGTTGTTCTCCGGCAGCTTCTGCTTGATGATGTCGGCCTCGATCGTGACGCCGAGGTGGTTGGCCTGACCGGTGAGATCCGCTGCCAACCCGTAGTCCACGCCGTCCTTCTTGAACGCGTCGTTGCGCAGGTAGCACCAGAGCACGGTGAACATGCCCAGGTCGTGCGCCGCCTTGAACGCGGTGGCGACCTCCTGCAGCTGGCGGGTGGATTCTGCTGAGCCGAAGTAGATCGTCGCGCCGACGCCTGCCGCACCGAGGTCGTAGGCCTGCTGCACGGAACCGAACATGACCTGGTCGAACCGGTTCGGGAAGGTCAGCAGCTCGTTGTGGTTGAGCTTGACGATGAATGGGATGCGGTGCGCGTAGCGGCGGCTCACCGAGCCGAGCACACCGAAGGTGGTGGCAACCGCGTTGCACCCACCCTCGATGGCCAGCTCGACGATGTTCGACGGATCCATGTAGATCGGATTCGGCGCGAACGACGCAGCCGCCGAGTGCTCGATCCCCTGATCGACGGGGAGGATCGACACGTAGCCCGTGCCGGAGAGACGGCCGTGGTTGTACAGCGAACCGAGGTTGCGCAAGACCTGCGGGCTGCGGTCCGTCTGGACCATGACCCGGTCCATGAAATCAGGTCCCGGCAGATGGATGAGATCCTTCGGCACTCCGGCACACGTGTGTGACAGCAGGGATTCGGCGTCGTCGCCGAGCAGCGCGTGGAGGTCCACGATCTTCGGTCTCCTGGAGGATCATGCCGTGACGGCGTGCCACGAACTACGACGAGCGTAGCTCGCCCAGGCTGTCCGCTCCCATGGCAGCCGTGAGCCAGCGTTGCCGGGCCGTGCGCGACTTCTTGTCGGTCAGCAGACCGAGGTGCGCGACGACGACCTCGGTGCGGCTCTGCGTTGCGCCACCCGCACGGAAGAACCGCCGGCGCGCGTAGCCGACCGCAGCGACCTCGTCGCCGGCGTCCACGGCGACCTGCTTCGGCGGATCGAACCACACCAGCGGGACCGAGATCGACACATCGTCGATCTTGGTCGTGACCTCGTAGGTCACGAGCACCGATCCCGACTGGAGCTCACGCACGACTGGACTGCTCGACAAGCGCCCACTGACGACCACAACATTCATGACGACCTCCGACATGGCCGGCACG
>JAOBWO010000185.1 GCA_025463415.1 Acidimicrobiales bacterium
CGTGAAGTCGGGCAGGGCGAACTCGTCGACGCCGGCTGCGGCATACTCGCCGACCAAATCGACGAGCCGCGCGCTGCTGCCGACCAGCGAGCGCCCGGCCGGCACGGCAGCCGTGAGCTTGGCGCGCGTGGCTTCGTCGTCGGTGAAGAACACGAGCGCCTGCGCCGAGCGGCGCACGGCCGAGAAGTCGGCGTCGACTGCCGCGCATGCGGTCTCGAACTCGGCGGTCTTGGCCCGCACCGTGTCGGGGTCGCCCCACGTGTTCCACTCGGTCGCGTAGCGGGCGGTGGCCCGCATCATCCGCGGACCGCTGGTGCCGACGAGGATCGGGAGCGGTGACTGCACCGGCTTGGGCTCGAACGGCGCGTCGGTGAGCGAGTACCACTGGCCGGTGAAGCTGGCCCGGGCGTCGTCGAGCAGGTGGCGGATGACCTGCAGCGACTCGATGAAGTGGGTGACCCGCTCCTTCGGCTCGGGCAGGCGGAAGCCATATGCGGCGTGCTCGTTGACCTGCCAGCCGGCACCGAGGCCGAGCACGACACGGCCGCCGCTGATCTGATCGACGGTTGCCGCGCGCTTGGCGAGCACCACCGGATGGTGGATCGTCACCGGTGACACCATCGAGGTCAACCGCAGGCGCGGCACCGTCGCCGCGATCGCTGCCAGCATGCTCCAGCACTCGAGCGCCGGGCCGTCGCCGGGCGTGTCGTCCGGCGTCTGCGACATGAAGTGGTCGGCGTACCAGAGGCTGTGCCAGCCACTGCCGTCGGCGTAGGTGGCGAGGTCGACCATCTCCGACCACGGTCGAGCGTTCGATGTCCAGAGCGAGAACTTCATCCGGTCACGGTAACCATCTGGGAAGCTGCGAGCGTGAGCGAGACCGTCCACGAGCTGCCGATCGTCGAGCGATGGTTCGAGCGCCGAACCGTCGATGATGCCATCACGTTGCTATGGGAGCCGCACGTCGTCGATCTGATGCGCTGCAACATCTGGCACGTGCGCGGCCGCGACCGGTCACTGGTGATCGACACCGGCATGGGACTCGTCAGCCTGGTCGACGCCGCCGCCGATCTGTTCGGCGGTCCGGTGACGGCCGTCGCGACCCATGGGCATGACGATCACATCGGCAACCACCACGAGTTCGCCGACTGCATCGCACATCCGCTCGAGGCGGCGCTGCTCGAGGACCCGCCGTTGTGCACCCTCGATCCGGTCGAGGCGTGGGGCAGCGATGGTGTGGAAGACCTCCGCCGGATGGGGTATCCGATGCGCGAGCCGTACTTCGTCACCGCGCTGCCTGCCGGGTTCGCCGTCGAGACGTACCGGCAGCGCCCCGCACGTGTGACCGGGCACATCGACGAAGGTGACGTGGTCGACATCGGCGATCGCCGCTTCGAGGTGCTCCACTTGCCGGGCCACTCACCGGGCTCGATCGGCCTCTGGGAGGCAGCGACCGGCACGTTGTTCTCCGGCGACGCGATCTACGACGGCGCACTGCTGGACGAACTGCCCGAGTCGGACATCGCCGCCTACTGCCGCACGATGGAGCGCTTGCTCACGCTGCCCGTCACCGTCGTCCACGCCGGGCACGACCCGAGCTTCGGTCGTGATCGCCTCCGCGAGCTCGCTCGCGCCTACCTCGACCGACGTGCGTGAGCTGCACTACTTCGGCGTTGGAGGGTCTGCGGACCGAATGCCGTGCCGCAGACCCTCCAACCTGAACGTGATCAGCCGCCGGTGGCGAACTGCTGGGAGATGCGGTTGGCGTCGAGCTTGGCCGCCTCGAGTGCGGGCACGCCCGTGACCGGTGCGATCCAGGACGGATCGCAGTCGTAGGTGCCCGGCTTCTCCGGAGCGACCCGCTTGTAGGTGGTGCCCTGGAGGCGGATCAGCACGGTGCAGGACGGCGGGTGGTTGCCACCGGGATCGTCCTCGGCGTGGAGGCCGTGTCCGGTCCAGGAATGCGTGTTCGCCAGGTTGGTCAGCGTGCAGGCCCGGGTCAGTTCATTGCCGCACGCCGACGCTGCCGTCGCCCAGAGGAGGAACGACGAGGTGGCCTGCATGCCGAGCTGCGACGTGTCGCCACCGGATGCCGCGAGCAGGTCGAGGTAATCCTTCGTCGCTGGGTTGACGTCAGCTTCCTCGAAGGGGATGTACGCCATCCGGATGTAGAGGTTGTCGAGCGCACCGTCGGTGTTCGCCGCTGCGCACTTGGCCTCGTAGTGGTTGGTGTCGGTGATGATCGGCACGTCGAACCCGTTCGCCTTCGCGGCCTGCGCGTACAGCTGCAGGTTCGGCAGGCACGAGCCCGACCAGAACACAGCGGTCGCACCGGCGTCCTGCAACTGCTTCACGAACGGCGTCCAGTCGGCCTCGCCGGTCACGTTGTACTCGAGGTTGGTCTCGGCGAACTTCCAGCCGTAGTTCGTCGCTACGGCTACCGCCTTGTCGCGGGTCTCCTGCGTGGCCGAGTAGTTGGCGACCAGCGCGCCGACGTTCTGGACGGCGGCTCCGAGCAACTTCGTGGTCTGCGCGAACGCACCGGCCGGCGTCTCGTCAGCGGGGTTCGGCACGGAGTTGAACACGTCCTTGCCCATCGCGAACGCTGCGCTGACGGTGTAGGTCGGAACGGCCGGGAGGCCGCAGCCGAGGCGGATCTCCTCCTGGTTGGAGTCGAATGCCCAACCCTCGCCGACGAGGAAGAAGTTCTTGTTGTCGCACGCACCCTGGATCGCCGGCCCCACGTTGAGCAGCTGGGCGTCGTAGTAGTTGAACGTGATCTGGCGACCGTTGATGCCGCCGAGCTCGTTGCACTTGGCGATCAGTGCCTTCATGGCATCGGTCATCTCGTGGTTGAGCCCTGGCGAACCGGCGTAGCCGGCGTCGTCGCCTCCGGCGATGGTGACCGAATCGGCCGTCACGCCGACCTCGCTACCGCTGTCGGTGTTCGTCCCGACGGCCGGGCCGCAGGGCCACGGTGCGTCGCCGAACATCGGCACGTCCGGTGCCGCTTCCGTCGTCGGCGCAGCCTCCGTGGCGGCTGTCGTCTCGGCGGTGGTGTCCACCGTCGATCCCGCCGTCGACTCGGCCGTTGTCGCTGCGGTCGTCTCGGCCGTCGTCTCGGCGGTGCTGCCCGCCGGTGCCTCGGTCGAGGCCACGGTGCTGGCGGTGGTCGACGCGACAGTGGTTGAGCTGTCGGCCTTGCGATCGCTGCCACATGACGCGGCGACGAGCGCAACTGAGATGAGTGCGGCAGAAAGACGTAGTGGTCTTGTCCTGTTCATGAAAATCCCCCCGGATCGAACGACGGCCGCGACCATATCAGAATCTGACGGGTCGTCAGATACTTCTTGTCCGCAGGTTCGGCGGACCGTACAGTGAGCCTCCGAGCGAGCAGCGTCGTCAGCGACGCTGGTCGGAAAATGGGGACCGGGGGGCCACTCATGGAGTTCGGAATCTTCATCCAGGGCTACACGCCGGGCTTCCGCCAGTCGCGGGATCCGGACGCCGAGCATCACGCGTTCGAGGACGAGCTCGCTGCGGTCGAGGCCGCGGACCGAGCGGGGTTCAAGTACGTGTGGGTCACCGAGCATCACTTCCTGGACGAGTACTCACACCTGTCGGCGAACGATGTCGTCCTCGGCTACCTCGCTCACGCGACGGAGCGGATCCACATCGGATCGGGGATCTTCAACCCGCTTCCGGCGGTCAACCATCCGGCCAAGGTCGCCGAGCGGGTGGCGATGCTCGATCACCTGTCGAACGGCCGGTTCGAGTTCGGGACCGGCCGCGGAGCGGGCAGCCACGAGATCCTCGGGTTCCTGCCGGGCATGGAGGACCTGACCGGCACCCGCGAGATCTGGGAGGACGTCATCGGCGAGTTCCCGAAGATGTGGCTGCAGGACACCTACGAGGGCTACCAGGGCAAGTTCTGGTCGCTGCCGCCGCGCAAGATCCTGCCGAAGCCGTACGGCGGTGCGCATCCGGCGATGTGGTACGCGGCCGGCAACGCGTCGAGCTACACCATGGCCGCACGCAAGGGCCTCGGCGTGCTGGGTTTCTCGATCGGAGACCTCGCGGCCGCGGAGGCGGCGGCCAAGGAGTACAAGGCTGCCATCGCCGAGGCCGAGCCGATCGGCGCCTTCGTCAACGACAACCTGATGTGCGTCGTCGCCGCCTACGTCGGTGAGGACAGGGACGTGTTGTACCAGCAGGCCGTCGATGCACGGCCCAACTACCTCGTCAGCAACGTGTTCCGCTACCACGACACGTTCGCTCATCCCGAGGGCGTTCCGCAGTGGCCGGACCTCATCCCGGACGCGACGATCGACGACGTCAAGTACATGGCGGACTCCGGCCAGCTGATCATCGGCAACCCCGACGACGCGCTCGCGCAGTGCCAACGCTGGGCGTCGACGGGAGTCGATCAACTCACGTTCGGCATCGGCCCGGCCACCCGCGAGCAGACGCTCGAGACGATCCGCCTGCTCGGCGAGCACGTCATCCCCAAGGTCGACACCGAGCCCGTCCACCGCACCACGACCATGCGCCAGGCCGCGATCGCGCAGGCCGCCCGATGAGCTTCTCCTACGGTCCGGAGTTCGAGGAGCTCGCCGCGCAGGTCTCGAACTGGGGCCGATGGGGAGCCGACGACGAGATCGGCACGATGAACCTGATCACCCCCGAGGCAGTGCGTCGCGGGGTCACCGCGGTGCGCACCGGGCGCAACTTCTCGCTGGCGCTGCCGCTGTCCGAGGCCGAAGGTATCCAGGCCGGCTTCATCCCCGGACGGGTCAACCCGCTCCGCGCGATGACCCAGCTGAACGTGCCGATGACGGGCGATCCCACCGGTCCGTGCGTCAACGACGACGTCGTCACGATGGGCCTGCAGTGCGCCACCCACTGGGACGGCCTCGGCCACGTCAGCTACCAGGGCGTGCTGTACAACGGCTACCCGGCCGCCGGGATCACGTGCTTCGGGGCATCGCAGTGCGGCATCCACCGGGTCGGCTCCATCGTGACCCGCGGCGTGCTGCTCGATGTCGCCGCGGCGAAGGGCGTCGATCAGCTCGAGGGCGGTTACGCGATCACGGGCGACGACCTGGACGCGGCTGCCGAACTCGGCAAGGTCTCGGTCCAGCCGGGCGATGTCGTGCTGGTGCGCACCGGGCACATCCGGCTCCTGCCCGACAAGGTCGCCTACGGCGTGCCGTCGCCCGGACCGTCGATCCACAGCGTGCGTTGGTTCCGCGATCACGACGTTGCCGCGGCGGCCACCGACAACCTCACGTTCGAGGTCTGGCCGTGCCTGCCCGACGGTGCGCTCCTGCCCGTGCACATCCTGCACCTCACGTACATGGGGATGATGCAGGGTCAGAACTGGAACCTCGAGGCACTGTCCGCGGATTGCGCCGACGACGGCGTCTACGAGTTCCTGCTCTCCGCCTCGCCGCAACCGTTCACGGGTGCGGTGGGATCACCGGTGAACCCGATCGCGACGAAGTAGCGCCGGAACGCGCCGCAAGCGCGCGGGTGGCGGTCGTCATCGTGTCGAACAACTCGAGCAGAGCGGGCACACGTTCGGCGACAGCAGCGCGCTGGCGGGCGATCGTGGCCTCGTCGCCGCGGGCGACCGGACCGGTCAGCGCTGCTGGCCCGCCGAGGTCGGCCCACGTCTCCACCGCGGCACGCACGAGAGGCACCAGCAGCGCACGCTCGATGCCCGTCGTCGCGAGGAGTGCCTCCGCCGCGTCCTCGAGCGTGACGAGGAAGTTGGAGGCGATCGACGCCGCGGCGTGGTAGGCCGCGCGGTCGGCGTCGCCGATCTCCACTGCATGGAGGCCGAGGAGGTCCGCCAGTCGACGCGCGATCGCCAGCGTGTCGGGCGTGCTGCCCGCAACTGCGGCGCCGGCGCCCGTGAAGTTCGCGCCCGCAGGGGTCACGGTCATCAGCGGATGGATGGCGAAGCACGGTCGATCACCGAGCACGGCCAATCCGAGCGAACCGGCGCAGTGGCCGATCACCGGCCCGTCCCGCACGCACGCGGCAGCGGACGCGATCTGCCCATCCGGCACGGCGAGGATCACCGTGCCGAACCCTGCACGGTCGAACCCTGCAACGACGAAGCCTGCACCGTCGAACCCGTGGCCGAACGGTCCGCTGACAGCAGCGCGCGATCGAAGTGCCGACACCAGTGCGTTGCCCATCCGCCCGTTCCCGACGACGGCGATCCGTCCGAGCTGGGCATCGAGCTCGCCGTCGATCACGACATGTCCGTCGGCCTGGTTTCGCTCAGGTCGTCCTCGGTCAGCAGACGCGCGGCGCGGTCGTAGGTGAAGTAGTTCCAGGTCCAGTTGACGAGCACGTTGGCGCGGTTGCGGAAGCCCATCAGGTACACGATGTGCAGCCCGAGCCACGCCAGCCAGCCGAGCGGGCCGGCCAGTCGCAGGCCGATCGGCAGCTCGGCGACGGCGTCGTGACGGCCGATCGTGGCCATCGACCCCTTGTCGCGGTAGCCGAACGGGTTCGTCGGCTGCCCGCACAGGCGCCGGCCGATCTGACAGGCGACGTGGTGGCCACCCTGGATCGCCGGCTGGGCGACCTGCGGCAAGGGCTGCAGCGCGTCGGCCGCGATGTCGCCGATCGCGAACACCTCGGGATGATCGGGCACCGACAGGTCGGTGCCGACGACGATCCGTCCCCGGGCCAGCGGCACCCCAAGCATCTCCGCGAGCGGGCTCGCCCGAACGCCGGCGGCCCACACGACGGTGTCCGCGTCGATCCGACGTCCGTCGGCGAGCACCACCGCCGACGGGTCGATCTCGCGGACGCCGACACCGGTGATCACCTCGACGCCGCGGTCTGTCAGCGTGCGCCGGGCACGCGCGCTGCTGCGGGAATGGAACGTACCGAGCAGCCGATCTGCAGCCTCGACCAGCACGACCCGAGCGGAGCCGACGTCGAGCTGCGGGAAGTCCTTGGCCAGCACGTGGCCGAAGAGCTCCATCAACCCGCCGGCCATCTCGACGCCGGTCGGACCGCCCCCGCACACCACCACGCTGAGCGCGCCTGGATGCGCGGACGTGGGGTCCGCACCTGCCGTCTCGAACTTGCCGAGCACGTGGTTGCGCAGCGCCACTGCGTCCTCCACGGACTTCAGCGGGAAGGCATGCTCGTCTACGCCGGGAACGCCGAAGGAGTTGCTGACCGCGCCGGCAGCCACGACCAACGTGTCGTAGATCAGCGGCGGACCGGCGCTGAGTGTGACGGTGCGCGCGGCGAGATCGATCGCGCTGACGCGCGCCATTCGGAACGAGACGTTGCGTTGGCGACGGAAGATCCCGCGCACCGCGTAGGCGATGTCGTCACTGCCGAGACCCGCGGTGGCGACCTGGTACAGCAGCGGCTGGAACGTGTGGAAGTTGTTGGCATCGACGACCGTGATGTCGACATCCACGTGGCGCAGACCTCGCACCACCGCCAGCCCGCCGAAGCCCGCACCGATGACGACGACGCGGTGCCGGTTCGGGTGGCCGTGCTCCATGAGTTCAGGATAGATCGGTAGCCTGCTGGCCATGTCCGAAGACGATGTCGCCGAGCAGGCGATCCGCAGGTACCTCCAGTGGTTGGGCGATCCCGCCAGCATCGTCGACACCGATGCCATCGATGCAGCCGAAGCCGTCGTCCGCGACACCACGGACGTGATCGCCAAGCTCAAGGCGCTGAGCCGGGTCGAGCAGCTGCGCGCCGGCGACAGCACGGCCGTGCGCTCGGCCTTCCTCGAGCACGCCAAGGCGTGGGGCGACGCGAACCAGATCAGTCCGGCGTCGTGGATCCGCCTGGGTGTGCCGCCGGAAGTCCTGCGCGAAGCGGGAGTCACCGGCAACCGCGCGACGGTCCGGGCCTCTTCCCCGCGCCCCGCCGCTGCGCCACGCGCGAAGGCCGCCAGCGTCTCGATCGGCCAGATCTCCGCCCACGTCGCCACGCTCACCGAGCCGTTCGTGCTGACCGATCTCGCCGACTCGATCGGCGGCAGCCCGATGACGGTGCGCAAGGCGGTCGATCAACTCGTGGCCGAGCGGAAGGTCCGCCGCCTCGGCCCGGACCCGACGCACAACGGCCGCGGCCGAGCCCCGATCCGCTACGAGACCGTGCCCGCCTGACGGTCGGAACGACCTCGTCAGTGGGTCTGGTCGCAGAGCGCGGACTCGCGCTGCCACGACTCGGCGATCTCGGCGACGATCTCATACGAGTGCACGCGGGCGGCGTGATCGTGGATCGCCGAGACGATCATCAGCTCGTCGGCACGGGTGGCCTCGACGACCTCGCGGAGGCCGGCGTCGACGGTCTCGCGTGAACCGACCACCGACAGCGCCAGCATCTGCTCGGCCTGCGCCTTCTCCATCGGCGACCAGAACTGGTCGATGTCGTCGATCGGTGGCTGGTACTTGCCGGGGCGACCGCGGCGCAGGTTGGTGAACGCCTGCTGCAGTGTCGTGAACAGGCGCCGGGCTTCGGCGTCGGTGTCTGCGGCGAACACGTTGACCGCCACCATCGCATGCGGCCGCTCGAGCTGGGCTGACGGACGGAACGTGGAGCGGTACGTCTCCAGGGCCTGCATCAGCGCGGCAGGTGCGAAGTGCGAGGCGAAGGCGTAGGGAAGGCCGAGCAGACCGGCGAGTTGGGCGCCGAACAGGCTGGAACCGAGGATCCACAGCGGCACCTCGGTGCCGCCGCTCGGGACGGCTTGCAGCACCTGGTTGGGGCGCACGGGGGCGAGCAGCGCCTGCAGCTCCTGCACGTCGCGCGGGAACTCCTCGCTGGCGTTCGGGTCGCGGCGCATCGCGGCGAACGTGCGCATGTCGGCACCGGGCGCACGTCCGAGCCCGAGGTCGATCCGTCCGGGGTGGAGCGACTCGAGCGTGCCGAACTGCTCGGCGATCACGAGGGGGGAGTGGTTGGGCAGCATCACCCCGCCGGCGCCGACGCGGATCGTGCGGGTGCCGGCCGCGAGGTGTCCGATCACGACCGCAGTCGCAGCGCTGGCGATGCCCGGCATGTTGTGGTGCTCGGCCACCCAGAACCGCGTGAAGCCGAGGCGTTCGGCGTGCCGGGCGAGATCGAGGCTGTCGCGCAGCGCATCGAGCGGAGTGGCACCCTCGGCCACTGCCACGAGATCGAGGACGGAGAAGGGGACCATGTGAGCCACGCTACGGGCGTGTGGCGAGTCGAGTCGCCGATGCGCGAAGGTACGTGCATGTCCAGCGCAGTGCCCTCACGTGAGCTCGAAGGTCGGCGGATCCTGGTCGTCGGCGCGTCGTCCGGGATCGGTCGCCACCTGGGTCTGCTCGCCGCCAGCCACGGCGCGACCGTGGCCTTCGCGGCCCGGCGCGCCAGCCTCGTCCAGGAGGCTGCGCTCCAGGCCGGCCAGCACAGCATCGGCCTCGTCCTCGACGTCCGCGACCCGGACTCGTGCGTGCAAGCGGTCGCGGAAGTGGTCGACGCGTTCGGTGGTTTGGACGACATCGTCTACTCGACAGCGGTCGATCGGTTGGTGCGACTGGCCGACGCCGACGCCGATGTCTGGCGCGACACCTACGAGACGAACGTGATCGGAGCGGCCCTGGTCTGCCGCGCAGCCCTGCCCCACCTCACCGCGTCACGGGGTCGCGCCGTCTTCATCTCGGCGTCGTCGGTCGGCCGGCCGCTGCCGGGGATGAGCGTGTACGCGTCGAGCAAGGCCGCGCTCGAGGAGATGGTGCGTGGCTGGCGCGGCGAGCACCCCGACCTGGCGTTCGCCACGGTGCGGGTCGGCTCCGCGCTGGGCACCGGCGTGACCGATCAGTGGGACCGCGAGCTGCTCGTCGAGCTGTCCTCGACGTGGCAGCAGCTCGGCTACGTGCACGACAACGGACCCGGCGCGCCGATGACAGCCGAACAGGCGGCCGAGGTCGTGCTGCTCACGCTGACGTCTCCGGTGTGGCTCCGCGAGGTCACCGTCGTCTCGGATCCGGGCCGCTACACCCCGCCGCCGATCCGTCCGAGTTGACTCGCCGCAGCAGCCCTCGACATCATAGAACCAGAGTCTAAATCTGGGGGTACAACCTGTGACTGTGACAACCGAAGCGACCATTCGCTTCCCCTATCGGCGATCGCTGGGCCCGGTGATGGGCGCGTTCATGACGGCCCTCGCCGATCAGCGCTTCCTCGGCATCCGCAGCGGTGACCGGGTGATCGTCCCGCCACACGAATGGGATCCCGACACCGGCGTCGAACTCGCCGTCGACCTCGTGGAGGTCGGCCCGGCCGGAACGGTGGAGACGTGGTGCTGGGTGGACAAGCCGACGTCGCAGCATCCGCTCCAACACGCGTTCGCCTGGGCGCTCGTCAAGCTCGACGGGGCCGACACCGCGATCATGCACGCCGTCGACGCCGGTTCTGCCGACGCGATGAGCACTGGCATGCGCGTCGCCCCGCGCTGGAAGCAGGAGCGCCACGGCCACATCACGGATCTCGACGCGTTCATCCCCGGTGAGACCGCGGAGACCAACGATGGTTCGGCCCTCGCCGAGCCGGTGACGATGATGGACTACAACGCCACGATCACCTACACCACGCCCGTGCCGACCAACCTCGTCCGCTACGAGCAGGCGACGGGCGAGGGTCGTCTCCTCGGTCTGCAGTGTCCCGGCTGTGGCCGGCTCTACACGCAGGGCAAAGGCTTCTGCCCGATCGACTGCGTCGAGCTCACCCCCGAGCACGAGATCACCCTTCCCGAGACCGGCGTGATCACCAACTACACGATCATCACGCCGACGCCGTACCCCGGCCAGACCGAGACCGAGCCGTTCGCCCGCGTCCACGTGCTGCTCGACGGTGCCGAGATCGTGCTCGGCTACCAGGGGATGGTCGACACGCCGAACGACAGCGTGCGCGTCGGCATGAAGGTCGCTGCGGTGTGGGCCTCGCCCGCCGAGCGCGACGAGAACGATCCGATGAGCAACTTCGTCGGTTGGGTCCCTACTGGTGAGCCGGACGACACCACGCCCGGCCTCGTGAACAGGTTGAACTGAGATGCCGAACGGAAGCAGCACGGATCCACACGAAAACGACATCGCGATCATCGGCTGGAGCATCTCGCCGATGGTGCGCAACATCGAGTACACCGAGGCGCGCATGCTCCTCGACGTCGTCACCGGGGCCGTGAAGGACGCCGGCATCACACGCGACGACGTCGACTTCACGTGTGCCGGCAGCTGCGACTACGTGGCCGGCCAGGCGTTCTCGTTCGTGCAGAACATCGACGCCGTCGGCGCGTGGCCGCCCAAGCGCGACTCGCACGTCGAGATGGACGGCGCGTGGGCGCTGTACGAGGCATGGCTGCGGCTGCAGATCGGCGACATCGACGTCGCCGTCGCGATGGGCTCCGGCCGTTCCAGCACGAGCGATCCCGAGCTCCTGTACTCGATGGAGATGGACCCGTACTACCTGGCCCCGCTCGGCGCCGATGCGATCAGCTTCGCCGCGATGCAGGCCCGGTCGCTGATCGAGGCCGGCAAGGTCACCGAGCGGCAGATGGCCGAGATCGCCGTGCGCACCCGCAGGGACGGCAAGGACTCGCCGTACTCGCAGGTCACCGGTGACTTCGATGCCGATGAGCTGCTCAAGGCACCGTACGTCCGCAACCCGCTGCGCCGTCACGACCTCCCGCCGATCACCGACGGCTCGGTCGCGATGGTGATCGCCACCGCAGCCAAGGCGCGCGAGCTGTGCGAGAACCCGATCTGGATCACCGGCTTCGCGCACTACACCGAGTCGCACTACGTCGGCATGCGCGACCTGCGCACGTCGAACTCGACGACACTGGCGGCGAAGGCTGCCGGCATCGGCGACGCGCCGATCGAGGTCGCGGAGCTGCAGACCGCGTTCACCCACGAGGAGCCGTTGCTCGTCGAGGCCCTCGGCCTCGGTGCCGACGTGCCGATCAACCCATCGGGCGGCCCACTGGCCGCCAACCCGGTGATGGCCACCGGACTCGTGCGCATCGCCGAGGCCGCCGACCAGATCCGCAGCAAGGGCAAGCACCGCACGCTCGGCCACTCGACCTCCGGACCGTGCCTCCAACAGAACC
>JAOBWO010000194.1 GCA_025463415.1 Acidimicrobiales bacterium
AGCTCCTCGTCAACGCCCGGGTGCAACATCGTCGCGCCCCGCACGTGGGTCTCGTAGATGATCGTCTCCGCCCACGGCAGCAGCAGTGGCTGGTCGGTGGCCCAATCGAAGAACGGGTTGACGACGACGCTGCGTGGCGTCTGCGCGACGTTGTCGCTCGTGTCGATCTGGTCGTGGTCCTCGAAGTTGTACGAGAACATCTCCTGACCCCACTCGAACGACCCTTCGATGGCGCGCGCGTACGGGTCGAGCAGCAGCTTCGACGGGTTGCAGCGGTGCCCGTTGGCGGGATCCCAAGGACCGTGCACCCGAAACCCGTACCGGGTGCCGGCGTCCATGTCGGGAAAGTAGCCGTGCCAGACGGAACCGGACCGTTCCGGCAGCGCGTACCGCTCCTCGACTCCGTCGTCGTCGAAGATGCACAGCTCGACCATGTCCGCCACCTCGGAGAACAGCGCGATGTTCGTGCCGAGGCCATCGAACGTGGCACCGAGCGGGAGGGCGGCGCCGGGCCAGATCCTCATGACGCCGCCGGCGCAGAGAGCAGCGCAGCGGGCACACGGGACAGAACTGCTGCAGCCGTGATCTCGGAACCGTCGAACATCGGACCCTCCACATCGTCGCCAACTCGACGGCAGGGCATCGGGGCGGCAGCGCACCTACCCGCGACGCAGACCCCCCAAACCAGCGCGTCACGTGACCGCCGCCTCAGACGCTCGAGCGGTGGCGTTCGATGGCGCGGCGCGTGCAGCGACGTAGCTGCTCCAGTCCGAGCCGATCGCGGCGTCCCACACCATGCTGGAGAAGTGCCTTGACCTTCAAGTAGACGTGAAGGTTTACGCTCCTCAAGTGACCACGGCCTACAGGATCAAAGACGTCGCCGATCGAAGCGGGTTCTCGGCAGCGACGCTGCGCTACTACGAGGAGATCGGACTCCTGCCCACGTCGCTGCGGACCCCGGCCGGCTACCGCACCTACGACGACCGAACCCTGGAGCGTCTCGCGTTCATCGCCAGAGCCAAGCAACTCGGCTGCACTCTCGACGAGATCGCCGAGCTCACCCTGGCATGGGACGGCGGCTCGTGCGGTCCGGTGCAAGACCGACTCCGCACCGCTGTCGCCGACAAGCTGGTCACCGCTCAGGAGCAGATCGTCGAACTGATGACGTTGTCCTCAGAGCTGCGCCTCGCGGCTGCAACGCTCGAAGCGCATCGCCCGGATGGCGCGTGTGATGACAGCTGCGGCTGCATCGGTGTTCCCGCCGCACCGGGTGACACCCCGGAACCGCAGTTGGTCAGCCTCGGCCCGAATCCGGCCGCCTGCGTGGAGTCGGCTCCGATTGCGTGCACGCTCGGGTCGCTCGCGTTGAAGGGCCGCATCGCGGACTGGCAACGCCTTCTCGGGCACGTCGCTGGACGCGAGCCGATCGTCGACGGCGTCCGCGCGGTCTTCACGTCCACCGTGCCACTGGACGACCTGATCCGCTTGACCGCAGCGGAGCAGGACTGCTGTCAGTTCCTGCGCTTCTCGATCACCGTGGACACACGAGGCATCGGCCTCGAAGTCACCGCTCCGGCCGATGCGCAGGCGATCATCGACTCGCTCTTCGGAGCAACGGTATGAGGTCGAGGAAGGACGGCGCGACGATCGTCGCGGTCGGGGCCGCCGCCTGCGCGGCTTGCTGTGCAGGACCGATCGTCGGGGTCCTCGGGGCGATCGGACTCGGCACCGTCGGCAGTGTCCTCCTGTTCGGCGCCGCCGGACTGCTCGTCGGGGCAGCCGGCTTGGCCCTGTTCCTGACTCGCCGACGCCGACGCGCGAACGCGTGCTCGACCACATCGGACGTCGTTGCGGTCGAGCTGCCGATCCCCAGAGCTCGATGACCGACGACGCGCACGAACGTCCATGGCAGAGCTGAGGGCGCTCATCGAGGCGGAGGTGGGCGCCGACGCTGACCTCGCCGTGCTGCACGGCATCCACGGCAGCGTGGTCCCGGACGAGATCGCTGCGTCCATCTTTACGTGGTGCCGCGTGAACCTCGCGGCCGATGTGGTGGATGCGTGGATGTGGCGGGTGAGTGTCGGATGCGTCTCCGGGGTGCATCTCGACGACGGCCGCGATGTCGTCATCAAGGTGTACTCCTCCGACCGGTCCGCAGACCGGATCGCACGCGTGCTCGACGCACAGCGGCACGCGGCGACAGCCGGGATCCCTGCGGCGCAACCGATCATCGGGCCGCTTCCTTTGGCACTCGGCCTGGCAACGGCAGAGGCTGCCCTGCGCGTCGGCCGGCCGGCCGACTTCACCCGGGAGCCCGACCGCCGCACAGCGGCACGTGGCTGGTATGCGTTGAGCCGGGCGTTTGCCGGGCGCGAGCATCTGGTCGCTGACCGGACGGCGTCGTCCGCTCATCCGACGCTGTATCCACCGCCGCACTCACCGGCGTTCGACTTCCCTGCGACGACGAACGGTGCCGAGTGGATCGATGCCTTGGCGCGTGCCGCACGCGAGGTCATCGACGGTCATGCCGGCGTCCTCATGGTCGTCCACAACGATTGGCGTGCCGACAACATCCGCCTCACCGACGACGGCACCGCGGTGGCGGCGGTGTTCGACTGGGATTCGCTCGCCATCGATCAGGAGGTGCACGCGCTCGGGACCATTGCGACGATGCACTCCGTCGACTGGTCCGGCCCGGCCGATCCGTACTTCGCGACGGCGTCCGAGTGCGTCGAGTTCGTCCGCGCCGCCGAGGACGTACGCGGTGCTGACCTCACTGCGACCGAGTGGTGCACCGCGAAGGCGTCGATCCTGTTCGGGTGGTGCTACACGGCGCGGTGCGAGCACGCCCGCGCAGCGGTCGGCCACGATGACCGACGCTTCGGCATGCGCGCCCGGCTCCGGTCCGAAGGTGCCACCCTGCTGACCTGACCGAGTCGGCGCTCGAGAGCGTGGCGCCACGACGATCTGAATCGCCCCGTGAGCGTGGCTCTCCAAACGCCCCGACGAGCACCAACATATCACTCGTGACGGCGACGGAATTCCGGATCAACGTGGAGGTGCCGCGCGAAGAAGCGGGCCGCGTCCTCTGCGGCGAACGCTGGAACGCCGGTGTGACCGCCCAGGTTCGCCTGCAAGGTCTTCTCCGTTGAGGCGAACGCATCGAACAGCTCGAGTGCCATCTGCCGGTCGTTGCCTTCGTCGTCCCATTGCAGGAGGACGTGAAGCGGGATCGTCACGCGCGCAGCCTCACGCAGGATCGCCGCGGGGACGAAACTTCCGGCGAACAGGCCGGCGGCAACGATCCGCGGGTCGGTCGCTGCCAGGCGAACGCCGATGGAGATGATCCCGCCCGAGTACGCGACGGGCCCGCCGATCTCGGGGTGGGCGAGCGCAGCGTCCATGACCGCCTGCCATTCCGGGACGGACGCGTCCACGAGGGGGAGGATGAGCCGGTCCACGACGTCCGGTGGAACCGCTCCGCCGGCCGCGAGTGCGGCACGCAGATCAGCACGCGCCTCTGCGGTCGCGGACGATGGTGGGCGGTCGCCGGTCCACGGCAGTTCGATGGTCACGCTGGCGTAGCCGTCTGCCGCCGCCCGTCGGGCGCGTCCCGACAGGCGCGGCCGCATCGATTGAATCCGGCCTGGATGCCCGAGCAGAATCAGTGGTACGGGAGAGATCGCGGAGGCGGACGTCGGTGTCCACAGGATGCCGGGTACGTCGCCCATGCGGAAGTCGCGCTCGAGCACGCCGTCGTCGAGTTGATGTGCATCGAAGTCGAAGTTCACGGGTGAACCTTTCGGGAGTGCTTGAGGCGCCGCTCCCGGACGACCGATCGCCCGACATCGCCGAGGTCAGGCTGCCCGACGCGCGGGCGTCGCTCCTCCTTCGTAGCTGTTCCCAGTCCATCGAGGCGAAACGTCGGATTCTGATCGGTGCCGGCTCTGTATCTTCGAGCTGATGCATGACCACGTGATGGATGCCGAGTCGGCGGTCGACCTGCTGACTGCGCTCGGCGACGGAGGGGTCGACGTACGCCTCTGCGGCGGATGGGCGGTCGACGCACTGCTCGGGGAGCAGACTCGAGTCCATTCGGATCTCGACCTCTGGCTGGAGGCGACACAGTTCGAGCAGGTGATCACCGTTCTCGCCCAGCTAGGGGTGGACCGCCTGTACCCGTGGGGCGACGATCGGCCGTGGAACTTCGTCGTCCACGACGGTGCACGGCGTCGTGTCGATCTTCACGCGTATGAGCGACTTCGTGACGGGTCGATCCACTACGGCGGTTACGAGATCGGCGGCACATATCCGCCGGAAGCTCTGGAGGGACACGGATCCATCAACGGCGTCGACGTTCGCTGTGAGGCGCCGGCATGGTCGCTTCGGTGGCACACCGGCTATCCGCCGCGACCAGTGGACTTCCACGACGTCGGCCGCCTGTGCAAGAGGTTCGATCTCGAGCTTCCGCAAGGATTCAGCTCCTCTCAAGCCAACCCGTCGAAGCCGTAGGCGGGTTCTGGCGCGTCGCTTGGCGACGCGGCAGGGGAGTCTCTGCGTTGCGCGTTTCCGGGCGGTACGCGACGGCTCGAGCGACGTCAGTCGTCGACGTGGGCCGTCATCGTGATCGACACCAGAACGTTGGGGATCTCGACCCCGAGCTTGACGACCGCTCGTGCCGGCGGCGCCGTCACGAAGACCGTCGCGTATTCCTCGTTCATGCCGGCGAAGTCCTCGGGGTTGGCAAGGAGCACTGTGACGTGTACGACGTCGTCAACGGTTCCTCCTCCTGCCTCGACGACGGCGATGCAGTTTCGCAAGGCCTGGCGAGTCTGCTCCCCGATGCTCGGACCCGCGAGCTGCATGGTCGTCACGTCCGTACCCGTCATGCCGGAGACGTAGATCGTCGAGCCGACTCGTACTCCTTGGCTGTACAACGGCGAACTCGGCACTGCGGGCGTGGTGAGGACCTGTCTGCTCATCGCCCGACCTTAGGTGGCTGATCAGTCCGATGTCCGTGGCTGCGGCCCGAAGCACGTAGCCCGAATCAGGCGACCGAGCGAGCGCCCGCCGTCACCAGCCCGGCTGCGCCGAGTTCCACCACCGGCTTCGGGGCCGATGTCCTGCGGAAGGAGCGCAACACGAGGGCGAGGCCGGCCACGAGGAGCAGGCCGGCGATGAGGAACGCGGCCACGGCCGCCTGGGCGAGCCGGTCGCCCATCACGCTGAAGGCGTACCCGGTGAGCAGCAGACCCTTGGTGGCCTCACCGGCGAGGAGATCGTTGGCGATCTGATCGGCCTGAGCGGCTTGAGCCTGCAGTGCCGCGTTGCCCGGATCGTTCGGGTTCGCCTTGAGGGCTGCGAAGTACTTCTGACGTGAGAGGTAGCCGTTGTAGTGAGCCTGGAAGTACGTCTTGCCGCCGTCGACGAGGGTCAGGTCGATGCCGATCTGGTACTTGGCATAGCACTCCGCCTGCTTGCCGGTCAGCAGCGGCTTGCCGGCATTGGCGACGAGACAGGGAATCGCCTGCTGCTGTGGCAACAGGTTGGCGGCGGGGGTGAAGGTGATGCCGTGCTCGGCGAGCTGATCGTGCAGATAATCGCGTGAGAAGTTCGCCTGGTTCTGGAGGATCAATCCCAGCACCAACACGACGATCGACAACACGCATGTGCCGATGGCCAGTCCACGATTCTTCCCGCTCATGACACTCCCCTTTGTGACGATGGCGTCGGGATACGACGCGACTAGCGCATCGTCACATCGACCCGTCTCAGGGTCGTGTCATCAGCGTGTCAGGCGCGCGTCGCGCCGCTGCTTCTCGATGCGTCCGGCCCAATTGACGATTCCCCGCTCGGCACAGATCGTCTCGGCTTCGTCCAACCACGCGCACGAGTCCGAATCGAGCACGCCGTCGCGGCGATACCTGGAGCGGGCCAGGTCGATCAGGGTCGTCGCGCGGTGGTACTCCCATCCGAACGATGTGGCGGTGCAGAGCGCAGCGAGCAGGTGCTGCTCGGCTGCTTCGTGGCGCCCCAGCAACGAAGCCAACTTGCCGACATAGGCCGAGACCGGGCCTTGGCTGGTTCCACCGTTGTAGGACACATCGGCGGCGAAGGGCTCGATGAGCGAGATGAGCACTTCGGCCGCGTCACGATCTTCGAGCTCTATGGCGAGGATGGCGTAACCGATCGTCGAAGTCATCCACAGCAGGTCGGGATGCACGTTGCCGAAGCGCTGGCACATGCCTTCGGCGAGCACCTCGCGCGCTTGTGGCTCGCGTCCGATAGCGCTGCAGATGATGCCGTAGGCCAGCCGGAACGGGAGGAGCTCGGGGCTCGACGTCGTGGCTTGCTCGACGATCGGGAACAGTTCGCCGTGACGGCCGGTGAACGTTCTCAGGGCGAAGAACTGTCCGGCGTAGAGCGTGAACGCATCAGCTTCATGCATCGACGCGCCGAGTTCGTAGGTGGCACCAGCGATCCGCTCGGCCTCGTCGAACTCGGCACGCATCGTGAGGTCGAAGGTGTCGCAGAGGCCGACAACCCATCGCATCCTCGGTTCGCCGATGTGGTCAGCGATCCGCCTCATGCCGCACAGGTTGCTCGCCGCCCAGTCCGGGTTCGCGGTCTCGATCGCCACTTCGTAGGCACTCTGGAAGGCGCCGAAGCACAGGAATGGATCGCCCGATGCCTCGGCGAGCTCGACAGCGCGGACCGCGATCTCGGCGCGGAGCCGGTTGTCGCCGGAGCCCCACAGCGCATTCAGAACGCCCCGAGCGACGCGGGGGAGCAGGGTCGCGTCGGGACTTGCAGCAGCGAGTTCGAGCGCCTGACTTCCCACTGCTATCCGCAGATCGTTTCGAGTTGTGTGGACGAGGCTCTGCCCGAACAGCGCGAGCAGCCGTGCGTACGTCTCGACGTCGGACGGGTCCGCAGCGGCGAGCGCCGCCTCGACCATCTGCAACTGCTCCGGCGCGAACTCGCCGAGCCGCATGAAGCCGCGATCGCTGCCGAGCGCGGCACGGATGAGCACCGAGTCGGCCCCGCAGCGGACCGCGATGTCCGCCCCGGCTGACAGGGTGGTCAGCGCGAGCGGGTCGCCGGCGCGCAGCTGCGCTTCACCGAGACGAACCATCAAGTCAGCGAGCTCTTCATCAGAACGTCCCAACGCAGTCGCGTGATCCAGGGCCTTGCGATACCACGCCGCTGCCTCGCTCGGCGCGAGGTGGGCGATCGCGTGATCACCCGCTGCCGTCGCCCAGCCTTGGGCTTCCGCCGTGAGGCCACCCAGATCGCAGTGGCGGGCGAGTTGCGCGATCAACTTCTGCGAGGGCACGTCGCCTGTCTTCTGCAACGCCCGTGCAGCCCGCTCGTGCATCCGACCGCGGTGCAGGCCACGGAGCTCACCGTAGGCGGCGTTGGCAACCAGGCTGTGCGTGAATCGCAGCGTCGATGAGGCGGAGCGCACCTCCAGGAGGAGCCCGGCGTCCAGCGCGGCGTCGAGCGCGTCCATGATCTCGGCCTCGCCAACATCGAGCATGTCGATCAGCACGTCGGTGCGGAACTCTCCCCCGAGCACGGCTGCCGCCGACAAGATCGCCGGGGCGTCCGGGCCGAGCGCGCGGACACGACTCCAGACCACGTCGCGCAGGCTCGGCGGCACCGGCCACTCGTCAGCGTCGCCCGCGAACCTCACCCCGTCAGGGTCCGACGCGAGCAGGTCGGACTCCACCCAGTGCCGCAACAGCTGCGCCGCATACAGCGGGTTACCAGCGGTCTCCAGGTGGACCCTGCTGGCGATGGCTGCGGCGCCCTCGCGACCGGCGTCTGTGATCGATACCAACAGTTCGATCACCTCGGCATCGGTGAACCCGGTCAACGGGATGTTGTGGGCATGTGCGATCTGCAGGTCGGCGAGTGCGGAGCGAACATCGTCATTTCGCTGCTCGCCCGGGTCGCGAACCGCGACGACCATCAGCACGGGTGCATCGACAAGGGACCGCCCGAGATGGCGCAGCAGCTGCGCTGCCGTGGGTTCAGCCCAATGGAGATCGTCGAGCAGCACCACCAGCGGCCTGACCTCGGACGCGCGTCGGATGATGTCGCCAACCGCTTCGAACAGCATGAAGCGACCAGTGCCTTCGTCAAGCGCTTGGTTGTCCACGGCTCGCACTCTGTGAGCGAGGTGCGGAGCAATGCGCATCAGATCACCGCCACACCGCGCCACGTGAGCCTCGAGCATTGCGGTGGGAGCGTGTTCGACGAGCAGGCCGACAAGGCTGACGAACGGCTGCAGGGGCACGGTCGTACCTTCATCGCAGCGCGCGTACAGCACCGTTGCTGCGCCCGATTCGTGGAGCTCGCGGCCGAACGCGGACATCAACGTGGTCTTGCCGATGCCGGCCTCGCCACTCAGAATGACAGTCCGCAAGCCGCTGATCGGGGCTCGCGCCAGGTCTGCTGCGAGCCAGCCGAGTTCACGGGCGCGACCGACGACGGCGGTGTCCCGGGCCAGTGGACCGTGCAGAGGAATCGACCATCGCGCCACGGCCGGTGGCGACCACCTCGATGTGGCGCCCGAGGTCGGGGCAACGACTTCGACGCCATCCCAGCCCTGCGCGACGCGCCGCTCGATCTGGCGCACGTCGGCCGACGGCTCGGTGCCCACCTCCTCGGCGAGGAGCATCCGGTAGTCCTGATAGGCACGAAGCGCTTCTGCTTGGCGACCGGCGCCGGCGAGAGCCCGGATCATCAACCCGCGGGGTCGATCGCGAAACGGATGATCGGTCACCAGCTGACCCAGGGTTGCGATCGCCTCGGTCCAGCAGCACCGGTTGATCAGCTCGGCGGCGAGTTCCTCGACCGCGGCGGCGTGCAACTCGGTCAACCGAACCGCTTCACCGTGGGCCCAGGATTCGTGCTGGAACTCGCCGAGGGCCGGTCCGACCCACAACGCCAACGCACGTCTCTGTTCTGCCACGCGATCCTGATGTGCATCGAGGTTCGCGACGCTGCGGCAGAAGTCGTCGCTGTCGACATCGAGGTCCAGTCGATAGCCGACGGAGGTCGTTGCGATGGCTGTCTCGCCAACGAGTCTGCGCAGACGAGACATCGAGTTGCGCAGGGCGCCCGGAGACATCCCCAGCGCCTCGGACATCAACTGTGCACGAACAGAACGCCTCGACTGCAGTGCCAGCAACGCGAGCAGACGACGTTGGCCGACTCCGGCCACGTCCATGGCTTCGCCCTTTGTCGAGATCAGCTGTACGGGACCGAGCAACCGGACACACTCGGCGCGGTCCGAGACGTCGGGCACCTCGGGAATTACCAGACCCGCGGAGACCGTTCCCCCGTTGGCGTGCGAGCAGGTGGCCGGTCGGCCGTGCGCGATCGTGGGTCACTCTCTCGGACGTGGCGTGGGCGTCCATCGAATCAGGCATCGGCCGGTGGCGTGTCGCGCTGTCGGCAAGGCACACCGGTCCGGGCCAACGCACGCGGAACGATGCAAAGGGTCGTCTGACGGTTAGACCGCTTCGACGAGCATGACAGCGGCGAACACGAAGAACGAGATCGACGCACCGATCCGGATTGCGCGCTCAGGGAGACGTGCGCCGAGGAGTCGGCCGACCAGGATCGCGAGACCGTCGGCGACGACCATCCCGACCGTGGAACCGAGCCACGTCCCGACGACTCCGCCGCGGGTCGCCAGAGTGATCGTCGCCAGCATCGTCTTGTCGCCGAGCTCGGCCAGGAAGAACACCGAACCAACCGTGAGAACCGTATAACGGGCGGGGCGAGCAGCACGCTCCTCGTCGGCGTCGCTCAACCGGTCGCCGCGAAGGGTCCAGAACCCGAACGCCACGAACGCGATGGCAGCCACGATGGTGATCGCCCGCGTCGGCAACGCGGCACCAACGACGGCTCCCACGACCACAGAGACCGCATGCACCACACCTGTAGCGATCGTGATCCCGATCAGAACCGGGACCGTCTTGTACCGGGTGGCGAAGGCAAGCGCCATCAGCTGTGATTTGTCGCCGAGCTCGGCGACGAAGATCACACCAAAGCTCACCAGGAAGGCTGTCAACATCGTCTTCTCCTCGGATCAGCGCCGAGAAGAGGTTGCCGAGACAGCCTTCGACCGGCGCAACTGGGTTGCACCACGTCGAAGGTCTCGCTCGCCCGAACAGGTCCGGACCGGGTGACCGGGCGTCATCCGCCAGCATGTCGATCAACCGAAGAGAGCTACTCCCCTTCGGCCTGAACCCTACCGGGCACGGGTGGGGACGACACGTTCGCCTTGCGAGCGCACTCACCTGCTCCAGCGGCGGAGGTGAGAGTCGTCCCCTTCCCGTGGACAGGACTCAGGTGCGCTGGCCCGGCTGGTAGGACTCCTCAGGCTCGAGCATCCCGCGCAGTGCGCCGTCGAGTTCGGCGCCGGCCTCGTGGCCGTGCACGGAGACGGCGTGCTCGGCGGCGGCGCGGAGCACTTCGTCCTCGTTGCCGATGATGGTGAGCGAGCAGTTCGAATCGCTCGGGAAGCGACGACAATCGGCGACGACACGGTTCATGGCAATACCTCCTCAGCGTCGATCGGGTGTGATCGATGGCGTCGCCCACTCTCCACCGCACGTGCAAGCGGAGCGTCAGCGGGGCCAAGGCCATTGGGCCAGACTTCCGCATCAGCGGAACCGGCTCAGGTGGCGTCGTGGAAGATGAGGCCCAATGTGTGGCGTTCTCCGGTGTGCAGCGTGCTGACGCCGTGGCGCATGGGCGCGGCTGTCCATCTGCGGGTGGCGGATGTGATCGGTCGGTCTCTGGTGGTGAAGGCGATGCCGTGTCCTTGGGGGATGGCCCATGTCGTTGCTCGTGATTGGGCACGGGGGCGTTGCTCGACGACGACGAACTCGCCGCCGGTGTAGTCGGTGCCGGGTGCATCGAGTCCGACGACGACCTGGAGGGGGAAGACGAGGTCGCCGTAAAGGTCGCGGTGGAGTGCGTTCCAGTTGCCGGCTCGATAGCGCAGCATCAGTGGGGTGGGTCGTGTCTGGCCTGCGGCGTGGCACTGCGCGATCCAGGCGCGGCCGGCTGAACCCTGAACACCGGCACTTCGGACAAGTCAGTTCCCGGACCCGTCGCGAACAATATCCCGCTCCAGAACGGCCCCGCCAGGGGTCGCCATCAGCGCGTCCCGACCACCACCGAAATCGCCCCTTGACACAAAGAGGCTTCGTTCTGGCGCAACTGTCGGGCGCGGCGGGGGCGTTGTTCTGTGCCGCGCGTGGTCGGCGGTTCGAGACGCCTCCCGCCATTTTCGACACCCACCTACAGCCAGACAGCTACGCCTCCATGATGCGAACAGGTGCCTTGGTGGTGTTGCGAAAACGAGTACGTGCCGTCGTTGCACTGAGCGGTCGCGCCATCTGGTGCGCTCGGCGCGTCGACCGGACTAGGAACGCAGTTGCCATCGACGTCGATGTACGAGTCGTCGCCGCAGCCAGCTGGCGAAGGGGCTTGAGAGGTCGTGGCGGGCGGCGGAGGTGGTGCTGTAGTGGCCGGTGGGTGAGTCGGCGCAGTCGTCGGTTGGGTCGTCTGACTTGCGGCGATGAAGGTCTGAATGTCGGTCCATTGACTGGACATGTCGGCGAGGGTTGCGGGATTGGATGAGCCGATTGAGACGCAGCTCGAGCGCAGGGTGCCGGCATCCTGGTTTGCGCTGTTCCAAATTCCTAGGAGAAGCACGTTGCCGGTGAATGCCCCGTACTGCACGTACTCCACGCAGTCCTGAACCTGGGCCACATCGACCGTCGCTGCGACCGATGTTTCCGGTTCGATTGGCTCGGCCGTTGTGGTGGTCGAGGATTCTGAACTCGCCGAGGCGACAGACCTTGCGGCTGGCTGTGCCGGAATCGACCGGGCCGGCGCGCTTCCGCAACCGCTCATTGCGATCAGGCCAACGATGACGTTGATCGAGGTTGCACGCCAGCGCGAGCGATTCATATCGATGCCCCATATCCAGGCGCTTGCCCCCAACACCCGAGAATGGACACTAGAAGCGACGATCGACGGATGCAATGGCTAGTTCGCTTCGTCGTGCCGCCGGCGTGAGCGTCGAGAAGTTGACGTTGGGGCTAGCTAATTCTCGTTGGGCACGATCCACGGGCGTTCTGCTGGCGGAAACCCAGACCGAGGCGCTCGCAATCGGATCCAACAACTCGGGTCGTGCACAGTTGCCGCCCGGGACGCGAATGAGTCGCGTCCCGGGCGACGAAGTGACCGACCTCTAGCTCTTGTCCGTGCACTGCTTACAGCGCCGGTAACCACCAGTTCCCGACACACGGTTGGCTGCCGGAATCTGCTGCCCGGTCGGACAGTCGCTCTGGTCGTGGTAGACGTCCGGATCGGACGGATTACTCGAGTGGTACGAACTCACCTTGCTCATCTGAGCCTCCAGTGGACCGCGTGCTTCGCGGCCCGAAGCAATCATGCGCATAGGGGTATGACAACGAAGTCGGTCTTCGTGATTGCCGGCAGGAGCTATGTCTCGATCGCCGAGGCGCCGTTCGGCGCCATCCGCCAGCAGCCGGCGACGGGACGTTCGGTGCTCCATCGTCTGTGCAGTCGCAAGCAATGGCGGGCGAACTAGCTCGATCGAGCAGCCGTTCGTAGTGATGCCACGGTCACGACCAAACCTACGAGCACCGCGCCCCCGCTGGCGATCACGCCGGCAAGGAACGGACCATCGACTCCGTCGCAATGCTGAGTACACGGCACTGGGACGCCCGCTGCTTCGCCGATGCTCGTGCCGTACCGGTACAACATCCACCAGAGTCCGAACGACAGCAGAGCTCCAGCGATGCCGAACAGGAGCATGGCCACCCCAACTGAGCGCGTCCTCATCATCCCTAAACCGCCCTACTAGTCGGCCGCGTTCGACTCTCGAACAGCGCTCTCAAACACATCGGCGCAGCCTGACGGATCTGAAGTCGAGCCCACCAAGCATCACCGCCGATGCGCCGATATGGGCTCGCTGTTGGCGGTATCTGCGGCGTGGCTTGGTGCTGTTGTTGTGCACCATCCGCGATCATCGGCGTAGTGCCGGGATGAGGCAGCGGCTGATCAGGATGTTGCGAGTCCTAGGAACACGACGACCG
>JAOBWO010000215.1 GCA_025463415.1 Acidimicrobiales bacterium
AGCAGCCTCCATTGCATCCCCGAGCACGCTGGCCGGGGTGCTGATCATGTCGTTCGACACGGAACTTCCTTCCTCGCGTTGTTCGCCAACACTGTGGCATATTTTGGTCGATGCAGAATCCAAAACCGTTACGCACCGACGGCGCGGATGTTGCCCCCCACGAGAACGGGTTCAGCCGTAGTAGGCGAGCTCGGCGTGCAGGCGGTCCAGCGCCTGCTGGGCCACCAGCATCGCCTTGCGCGCGCTGAACGGGATCCGGCCCGTGTTCTCCAGCACGCGCCACTCGGTGCTCGTCGACTGCACGGCGGCCTGCAGCTCCGCTGCGTCCGCGTCGGCGCGCAAACCGAGGCGTCGTGCGGGTTCGGGATGGATCAGCAAGCGACACAGCTCGCCGCGCAACCAGCGCGGGAGTGCGGCGCGGCCGGAGACGATCTCACGGAGCAGGTCCAGCTCGACCAGCAGCGGTAGTTCCTGTTGCAACGATTCGATCCGGTCGAGCAGCTCCGTGCGACCCGGGCTGCTCGGTGCGACCTTCATCGCCTGCTGGACGATTCGCAGACCCGACGTGGCGCGGAAGGCCACGCCGCGCACGTCGGCCAGGTTCGAGGCGAGAGCCTGCAGCTCGGAGATGCGGTCCGGGTCGGCGGTGGCGAGGTTCGGGAACAGCGTGATGCCCGGCGTGCTGTTGACGACGACGTCGAGCACGCGCTGCGGGTCGTGGCCGGGCACCGGCACGACCAGACCCTCGACGGCGTAGGGCCCGCACTCAGCGGACTTCAACATGGCCAGCAGCGCCGTGACCCGGCTGAGCGGGTCCGGATCCGCCGCGCTGAGCACGAGCACGACCAGATCGCTGCTGGCGAGGTGCCCACCAGCCACATCCGTCGCATGCTCAGCGGCCATGTCGGTGCGGCTGCGCAGCCCGGCGACCAGCAGCAACGTCTCCGGTGTCGGCGGTCCGACGACCGTGGTGGTGAACGGACGCACCAGGCGGGCGGTGACCTCGACGGCCACGGGCTCGTCGTTGATCAACAGCCGCGACCCGGTGATGAGGTCGTTGACCCGCCCGGCGGCCCCCGTCAACGGCAGCTGCACGGCGGGCGTCTCGGTGAGCGGCGGGGGCAACATCGTGCCGGGGGTCGGCGCGATCATCGTGCGGGGGGACGCCGGCGTGACGGGCGGTGGAGGCGGTGCCGGTGCGGCGCCGGGGAGGAACGCGGTGAGCGCATCGGCGAGCGCGAAGCACGAATCGAACCGGTCGTCCGGCAGCCGGGCCATCCCCTTGGCGAGCACATCGCTGAGCGCTCGCGGGAGATCCGGTCGTACCTCGAACAGCGGCTGCGCCAGCGACTCGGCACGGCTGCGACGCACCCCGGAGAGCGTCTCCGACGCGAACGCAGGATGACCGGCCAACATCTCGTAGATCACCGCCGTGGTGGCGAAGACATCGACGCGGCGGTCGATCACCGACGTCGCGTGAGCCTGCTCAGGCGCCATGTACGCCGGCGTGCCGGCCGCGAGCGTGAACCCGCTCGCGACCGCGAGGTCCTTGGCCAGCCCGAAGTCGCCGATCATGACGGCGTCGTCGCCGACGATCCGTCCGGCGCGCGCGGCCGAGACCCGCTCGTGGTTGCGGATCGAGCGGAACAAGATGTTGCTCGGCTTGATGTCGCGGTGCACCACGCCGAAGTCGTGCACGATCGAGAGTGCCTCGCAGATCTCCAGCGAGAGGCGCAGCGCGACCTCGGTCTCCATCGGCTGCCCCTTGGGCAGCTCCTCGATCTTCTCGTGCAGCGTGCCGCGATCGGCGACCGCCATCACGAAGTAGGGCCGGCCGTCGGGCAGCTCGTCGACGTCGAAGACCCGCACGACGCGGTCGTGGTCGATCCGGCGAAGCAGCCGGGCCTCCTCGATGAACCGCCGGCGGATGTCGACGTTGCGGGCCCAGTTGTCGGCCAGCACCTTGATCGCGACCTGCACCTCGAGCAGCTCGTCGAAGGCCAACCAGACCGTCGCGAAGCTGCCCGCCCCGAGGGCCTTCTCGGCGAGGTACTTGCCGATGCGATGCGGGTTGGCCACGTGCCCATCTTGGCCGGTCGCGCACACCCTGTGCACGATCATCGAAGACGCGACGAGGGTGCCGGCCGGAGCCGGCACCCTCGTCCTCACATGTGTTGGTGTCCGAGTGCTACTTGAGACCGATCGAAGGATCGAGGAACTCGTTGGTCACGATGTCGTCAGCCGTCAGACCCGTCTTTGGCGGGCTGTCCTGAGCGGTGTACACCGGGGTCGCCTTCTTGATCAGGTCGTTGACCCGATCGAGGTCGAACTTGCCCATGACTCCGTCAGGCCCGTTGGCCACGAGGCCATCGTCCTTCATCGTCTTGACGGCGTAGTCCGCCGTGCCCTGCGAGTACACCCAGCCGTTGTCGAACTTGGCGACGGCGTCGAGGATGATCTTGTTGGCGGCGGTCGGGTCGGTCAGGTAGTCGACGGACGACTGCTGGATGATCGGCACGAGGGCCTTGAGGCAGTCGGCGTACTTGGTGATGTTCTCCGGCTTGGTCGCGATCGACTCGGCGTAGTTGTTCCAGCCGGCGTCGTTGATGTACTGGTACGCGACCGGCTTCTTCCAACCGGCGATCTCGTTCTCGTACAGGTACGGCTCAGCC
>JAOBWO010000240.1 GCA_025463415.1 Acidimicrobiales bacterium
TGCTGCCGCAGACCGGCAGCCGGACGGACCGCTACTTGACGATGACGGGGACGGAGGTGACGACGGTGTTCGGGCGATAGAGCAGCTTCGCCTTCAACGACAGTGCCGACTGGTTGTGCAGCCATTGGCTGCTGATGTTGGTGACGAACTCGGGGATGACGACGGTGATCATCTCGTCGGCGTCTTGCTGGTCCAGCTCGTCGAGGTAGGCGAGCACCGGACCGGTGAGGTCGCGATACGGGCTGCTGATCGTGTGCAGCTCGACTGGCAGAGAGAACGCGTCCCACTGCTCGCGCAGGTGGTGCTCCTCTTCCGGATCGGACACGACCGACACTGCGATCAGACGGTCGGGGGCCAAGCTGCGCGCGTACTGCACGGCAAGCAGCACGCCCTTGTTGACCGAACCGACGAGCACGACGACGAGGTGCTGGTGGCGATAGGTCTTGAACCCGGGCTCGACCGTCACTGCGAGCTTGACCCGCTTGTAGTGGCGGCTGATCGCCTTGAAGGCGACCGTGAGCAGGACGATGACGATGACGCTGATGTACGCGCCGCTGAGGAACTTCGTCGTCACGACGATGGCGGCGACCAGACCAGTGGTCAAGGCGCCGATGGCGTTGATCACGAAGTTGAGCTTCCAGCGCGGTTCTTTGATCTTGGTGTGGTGCACGCACATGCCGATCTGGCTGAGCGTGAAGCCGGTGAACACGCCCACTGCATAGAGCGGGATCAGGGCGCCGATCTTGCCTCCGAACGCCACGACCAGTGCGATCGCCATGACGGCCAGGAAGATGATGCCGTTGGAGAACACCAGCCGCGAGCCGCGGTTGCCGAACTGGCGGGGAAGGAAGCCGTCCTTGGCGATGATCGACGACAGTCGCGGGTAGTCCGCGTAGGCGGTGTTCGCAGCGAGGATCAAGATCGCAAACGTCGCGAACTGGGTGACGAAGTAGAAGATGTTGCGGCCGCCGTAGATGTGCTCGGCCAGTTGGGCCAGCACGGTCTGGGGCTGGTCCGGCACCGGCTGGAAGTGCTGCGCGATGACGGACAGCCCGAAGAAGGTGCTGCCGAGGATGAGCCCCATCCAGATCAGCGTGGTCGAGGCGTTCTTCGACTCCGGCTTCTTGAACGCCGGCACCCCGTTCGAGACGGCTTCGACGCCGCTCAATGCGACGGCGCCCGAGGCGAACGCCTTGAGGAAGATGAACAGCATGATCGGCTCGGAGTTGTCGAGCAGCTTGGCCGCCTCGCCCGTGTGCTGGATCGGGCCGACGTGCTGGACGAAGACCCGGTACAGGCCGACGAGGATGAGCGTCAGCAGCGACAGGATGTAGATGTACGTCGGGGGCGCGAACACCGCGCCGGACTCCTTGAGACCGCGGAGGTTCGCGATGGTCATGAGCAGGATGAACCCGACGCAGAGGAGCACCCGGTACTTCTCGAGGCTGGGGAAGGCCGAGATGATGGCCGCAACGCCACCGGCCACCGACACGGCGACGGTCAGGATGTAGTCCGTCAGCAGTGAGCTGCCGGCGACGAGCGACGGAACCTCACCGAGGTTCTCGCGACTGACCACGTAGGAGCCGCCACCGCTCGGGTAGGCGAAGATCGTCTGCCGGTAGCTGATGACCACGACCGCGAGCAGGAACACGACCATGAGCGAGATCGGCACGAGCTTCGTGTACGCCGCGACGCCCGCAGCGGCGCCGGCGCTCGAGACGAGGAACACGCGCAGGATCTCCTCGGTGGCATATGCCGTCGAGGAGATGGCGTCACTGGAGAAGACCGGGAGCGCGACCTTCTTCGACAACCGCTGATGTTGCTCGTCGGCGGAAGCGAGCGGTTTGCCGAGCAGAATGCGCTTGAGGGAACTGGCCATACGAATTTCGAGCCTGACCGCCCGGGCATCGGGAATGCAACACCTTCACGACTTCTTCACGGCGCGTCCGACGAAAGCGCATGTGGTGTTGCCTACGATTGGCCCGCATTTGTGCGACCGGTGGAACGTCGGAAGCTGCTGAAGGAGTATGGCATGCACGTGGTGATCGTTGGATGTGGGCGAGTCGGATCAGCCTTGGCCAAAGAGCTCATCGAGGCGAATCACACGGTCGCGATCATCGATCGTCGGGAGGAGGCGTTCTCCCGTCTCGACGCTTCCTTCACGGGACAGAAGATCGTCGGCATCGGTTTCGACCGCGACGTACTCGCTACTGCGGGCATCCAACACTGCGATGCCGTGGCCGCCGTCACCAGTGGTGACAACTCAAACATCCTGATCGCCCGGGTGGCCCGCGAGAACTTCGGCATCGAGCGCGTCGTGGCGCGGATCTACGACCCCCAGCGAGCCGCCGTGTATCAGCGGCTCGGCATTGCGACCGTTGCGACGGTGTCGTGGACGACGGAGCGAGTCCTGCGCCGGGTCCTGCCGCCGGAGGCCGCCGTCGAATGGGTCGACCCGAGCGCCAACGTCTCACTGATCGAACGGCACATCGAGTCGCCGAACGCCGGACGGAAGTACACCGACATCGAGGACTCGGCCAAGGTCCGCGTCGTCGCCGTCGCCCGCCTCGGCAAGGCGATGTTGATGACGCCCACGCTCGTCGCCCAAGAAGGCGACCTGATGTACCTGGCCGTCGCGACAGGCGACGTGGACAGCCTCAACTCCAAGCTCAACACGGCCGTCGTCGGAGGACACGCATGAAAGCATTGATCGTCGGTGGCGGCAGCGTCGGCCGTTTCATCGCGGAGCAGCTCGGTGCCGCTGGCCATTCGGTCACCATCCTCGACAACTCCACTGCCGTCGTGAAGCAGTACGCCGCGCTGGGCGTTCCGGGTGTGAGCTGGGTGAAGGGCGACGGCTGCGAGCTCGGCGCGCTCAAGACCGTCGGGGTCGCCGAAGCGGACGTGGTTGCTGCGGTCACCGGCGACGACGAGGACAACCTCGTCGTCTCGTTGCTGTCCAAGCAGGAGTTCGGCGTGCCCCGCGTCGTGGCTCGCGTCAACAACCCGAACAACGAGTGGATGTTCAACGAGATGTGGGGCGTCGACGTCTCCGTCTCGACGCCCCACCTCATCACTGGTCTCGTCCAAGAGGCGGTGGCCGTGGGCTCGTTCGTGCGCCTGCTCTCGTTCGAGGGCGGCAAGGCAAAGTTGGCCGAGGTCACCCTGGCCGAGGGTTCGCCGGCCGCCGACAAGGAAGTGGTCGAGCTGCGCTTCCCGCGTGAGGCAACGGTCGTTGCAGTGCTGCGCAAGGACCGCGTGGTCGTGCCCCGTGGCGACACCGTGCTGCGCGTCGGTGACGAAGTGATCGTGCTCGTCGCTGGTGACAGTGAGGAAGAAGTTCGCCGGATCCTGATCGGCGACTGACGACCTGCTGTCGGACCGGCTTGACCGTCCCGCTGGCCTCAGCTGGAGATGAGCGTGTAGGCCGGGTTGAGCATGATCCGGCGGCCGCGTTCTTCGCGGGCCACGCCTTCGATCACGATGCCGCGACCGTTCTCGACTCCTGCGATGGAGCGACGACCGGTGAACACGGCGACCGCCGTGCCGGTGCCGTCTCCGACGACGACCTCGAACGAGGGGATGCCCTGGCGTGGGGCGACGGTCATCCGCTTGACCTCCCCGCCGACGCGGGCGCGCTCACGGCAGGCGAGCTCACCGATGGGCGTCAGGCCGAGACCGTTGAACCGCTGCTGCAACCGCTCGCTGTCGAGATCGGATGCGTCGGCCTTGAATCGCCTGGCGATGTCGCGTATGCCCATGCCCCGACGATATCGCGGTCCTCCTATCCTGACCCGGTGAAGACGCGGACGCTGCTCCTCCTCGCCGTCGGCTGCGGCCTCGTGATCCTGGTCGCGGGAGGCATCAAGTTGCTCTTCATCGCCGACGACAAGGTGCCGCCCCACCTCGCTGTCGGACAGAGCGCCACCGTGGGGGAGATGGTGGTGCGGGTCGCGTCGGTGAACCGAACAGGCGATCAGACCATCGTCGACATCACGATCTCCGGCGTCGACGACACCGACGGTGCCACGACCTTCTTCTACGGCGTCGGCGCGGCCAAGGAGCTGCGCCCCGTCGTCCCCGAAGATCGGGCGGTTCCCGAGTGTGGCGCGACTCGCGCCGCGGCGGTGACGACGTGCGCACTCGCGTTCGACACGTCGGTGGCCGCCGGGGTGCTGCGCTACGAGCGCGGTGGCGAGAAGGCCTTCTGGGACATCGTGTCCGCGCCGTAGGCGCGCGACATGCACACGATCCCGTAGAAGCGAGCGCGGTGGTGCCGACACCAGGATGCACCGGCATGGATGGGTGGCTCCTCGCGAGGGGGCGGCTACCGTTGCGGACAGGAATCCAGCCCGGCGAGCAGCATGTTCGCGGGCTCAACGGAGGTGGTGGTCCAAGTGGCCGAGCAGTTCGATCTGGTGATCATTGGTGGCGGCCCCGGTGGCTATGGCGCAGCGTTCTATGCCGCCTCTGCGGGGCTCACCGTGGCCATCGTCGAGAAGGACACGATGGGCGGCACCTGCCTGAACCGTGGATGCATCCCGGCGAAGTCGTTCCTCGAGACGGCCGCGACGTTCCGGCACGTTCAGCACGCGGCCGACTTCGGTGTGCAGACCAACGCACCGACGATCGACTTCGCGGTCGCCCAGGCGCGCAAGCAGAAGATCGTCGACGGTCTCGTCAAGGGCATCGGCGGTCTGATCAAGGCGCGCAAGGTCAGCGCGTACGTGGGCACCGGCTCGCTCGGCGCCGACCGCACCGTCACCGTGCGGCTCGCCGATGGCAGCTCCACGCAGATCCAAGGCCGAGGTGTGATCCTGGCCGCGGGTTCTGCGCCGCGCACGATCCCGGGCTTCGATCGCGGCGGGGCGATCATGACCAGTGACGAAGTGCTGATGCTCGACTACGTCCCGGCGCGAGTCGCAGTCATCGGTGGCGGGGCGATCGGCTGCGAGTTCGCCTCCACCTTCGCCGACCTCGGATCGACCGTCACCATCCTCGAAGGCCTGCCGAAGATCCTGCCCGGTCTTGATGCCGACGTCGCCAACGTCGTCGTGCGCAGCTTCCGGAAGAAGAACATCGACATCCGCACCGGCGTGCGCGTCGTCGGCCACACGCCTCGCGCCGGGGGTGGCACGACGGTGCACTTCGGTGTCGACGAGAACAGCCCAGAGCACCTCGACGTCGACGTCGTCATCGTCTCGGTGGGGCGTCGGCCGTACGCCGACGAGCTCGGCCTTCCGGGCACTGCCGTCGTCGTGTCCGATCGCGGCTTCGTCGACGTCGATGCCTACTGCCGCACCGCGGAACCAGGCGTCTACGCGATCGGCGACCTGATCAACACACCGCAGCTCGCCCACGTCGCATACGCCGAGGCCATCCTCGTCGTCAAGCAGTTGCTCGGCGAGAGCCCGATGCCGGTGATGTACGACAAGGTGCCGTGGGCCATCTACTGCGATCCAGAGGTCGCATTCGCTGGTCCCGGTGAGGAAGCAGCTCGTGCGCTCGGCTACGACGTCGTGGTCGCCAAGCACCAGTTCCGCGGGAACAGCCGAGCCCAGATCATCAACCAGACCGACGGTCTGGTGAAGGTCATCGCCAAGAAGAACGCCGACGGCACCGCGGGCGAAGTGCTCGGCGTGCACATGGTCGGACCCTGGGTGACCGAGCAGTTGAGCGGCGGATATCTGGCCGTCAACTGGGGCGCCACCGTGGCCGAAGTGGCCGAGTTCATCCAGCCTCACCCGAGCTTGACCGAGCTGTTCGGGGAGACGATGCTGTCGCTCACCGGGCGCAGCCTCAACACCTGATCTGCACCGAACCCTTCTGAATCAACCCCTTGCGAGAGGAACCAATGGCCGACATCACACTGCC
>JAOBWO010000271.1 GCA_025463415.1 Acidimicrobiales bacterium
TTCGCGTCGTCGAAGCTCGACGTGATCGTGATCACGATCGGCGCCGTCATGTGCGCGACCGTGTAGGTCACGTTCTGCCCGACGATGTCTCCGTGATCGGTGACGAGGGGCGTGAGTCCGACGAAGTTGACGGACACCGTGACGTTGGTCGGGTTGGCGAGCGACGGCAACGGAACGGTGATCGTGTCGATGGGGGTCGGCCCATCGAAGCTGTGCACGAGGCCTTGGGTCACGATTGGCGTGAACACGTTGGTGATAGTCAGGTCGAACGGTCGATCGATGACGTTGATCGTGCTCGTGGCAGTGTCGTCGGCCGAACTCGCATCGGGCTCGTCGATCCCGACGATCGTCGCTGTGAAGCTCTGGCTGCCCGTTGCGCCAACGGTCGCGAACAAATCGATGGTCGACGAAGCACCGACCGCCAGGGAAGTGATCGACCACACATGCGTCGAGTCGTTGTAAGTCGAGCCGGCGGGTGCGGTTGCAGGCAGCAATGTGAGGCCGGCGGACACGGAGGTGTTGACGGTGATCCCGGTCGCCACGCCGGGGCCGGAGTTGGTGATCGTCAGGCTGAACTTCACGTGATCGCCCACGAAGTAGCTGGGCGTGTCGTCCAAAGCCTGCCTGGCACCCACAGCTGGTGCCGACTTGACGCCGAGCGCGAGGTTCACGGTCGTACAGGCGACGGCGGCACCGATCCCGGGGACGGCGACGCCCGACTGCTCCTTCGCGCCGGCACTCATCGGCGCCGCAGCGCCCAGCACGACGACCGGCAGCAGCAGCGCCGCCGACAACTTCCACTTCGACCACGTGCCCATCATCCGCTCCCACACTGAATTGAACTTGCGCGATCATCTCACGAACCGTGGCCGATGCGCACCTGCGGTGAACGGAGCTTGGGCAATTCTTGACGCTCGTACGCAGGGAGTCAGTGCGCCGCCCAGGGCCCAATGCCACCGATCTTGGTCGGCGTGACGCGGGTGACGAAACCGGCCGGCGGGTTGTCCATCGGCGGGAACTTCACGCCGCGGCCGACGTACCGTTCGGCGAGTTGCTGGAGCAGCTCGGGTGCGCCGCCGTCGGTGATCCGGGCCGTGCCCTCGACGACGAGGTAGTTGTCCAACCCGTGCTCGTTCTTGCCGCCGGTGACCACGGTCATCACGACTCGACCGTCGTTGCGGATGTTCTTCACCTTCTGGTGCTCGCCAAGGTGGGCGAACACGATCTCGCCGTCTTCGACGCCGGACCAGACGACGGTCGCCGTCGGTCGGCCGTCACGGGCGAGGGTGACGAGGTGGACCAGTCGGTCGCCGGTGTTCAGGACGGCTTCGACGTCGGGGGTGATCAGGCTCATGGACCGCAGCCTACGAACGCTTCACCGGTTCGTCGATCACGAACCGTGGGCCGGGGCCACGGACCGCGGCGCCGTCTTCAGGGTTGAACATCGCGCAGACCTTCAATGACAAGCAACCGCACCCGATGCAGCGTTCGAGGCGATCGCGAAGGCGCTGCATCATCGCGATCTGCTGATCGAGTCGAGGGCGCCACGAGGCGGACAGGCTCGCCCAATCTTTCTCGTCCGGAGTGCGGCCCTCGGGCAGCGAGGCGAGCGCGGTGCGGATCTCGTCGAGGGTGAGACCCACCGTCTGGGCCACCCGGATGAACGAGACCCGGCGCAACATCTCGCGGTGGAAGCGGCGCTGTCCTCCGGTGGTGCGAGTCGAGGCGATCAGGCGTTGCGCCTCGTAGAACCGCAACGCCGACACGGCGACTCCGGTCCGGTCGCTGAGCGCACCAATGGTCAGCTCGAGGGTGGTCGCGGGCACCGGCATGTGACGAACGCTACAGATTCGAATGCTTGACCTCAAGTGAACTTGAGCATTTACGGTCGGGCCATGAACAACAACACCGAGCCCGCTCCGACTCTCTCCGTCCACGTGGCCGTGATCGTCGGCAGCACACGCGAGGGTCGCTACGCCGACGTCGTCACCAACTGGTTCGTGGACCGCGCCGCGCAGCGCACCGACATCACGATCGACATCGTCGACGTCGGCACGCTCGACCTGCCCGTGCACTTCACGAAAACGCGCTCGACGGCCATCACCACCTACGCGGACCGGATCGATCGGGCAGACGCCTTCGTGGTGATCACGCCTGAGTACAACCACAGCTACCCCGCGTCACTCAAGCACGCGATCGACCTCCTCAACGCCGAATGGAAGCGCAAGCCGGTCGGCTTCGTTTCCTACGGCGGCATCTCCGGTGGCCTGCGCGCCGTGGAGCACCTGCGCGCCGTGTTCGCCGAGCTGCACACGGTCGGGATCCGCGACACCGTCAGCTTCCAAGGACCGTGGCAGCTGTTCGACGGGTCCGGCGCTCTGATCGATCCGGTCGACGCGGACGTCGCCGGGACCACGATGCTCGACGATCTCCTCTGGTGGGCCACGGCACTGCGCGCCGCGAAGGCTGCCGACGCGGCCGGCGCGCAGGTTGCAGCGTGACGATCCGCGCAGTCATCGCCAACCGGCCCGGTCCGCCGAGCGTGCTCGAGCCGGGGGAGCTGGCCGACCCCACCGCGGGGCCGCGACAGGTGGTGATCGCGGTGCAGGCCGCCGCGATCACGTTCATCGAGACGCAGATGCGCGCCGGTACGTCGCCGCGATCACCCGGTCCGTTTCCCATCGTCCTCGGCAATGGCGTCTGCGGCACCGTCGCTGTCGTCGGCGCCGAAGTCGATCCCACCTGGCTCGGCACGACGGTGGTGACGTCGCTCGGCGGCACGGGCGGCTACGCCTCTCGGGCGACCGCGTCTGCCGACGACCTCCATCGCATCCCAGCGGGTCTCGAACCGACGGACGCACTGGCCCTGCTGGCCGACGGCCGCACCGCGCTCGGCCTGGCCGACGCCGCGACGATCGGGGCGGGGGACACCGTCGTCGTGACGGCAGCCGGCGGTGGTGTCGGCAGCCTCCTGGTCCAGCTCGCCCATCGCTTGGGCGCACGCGTCATCGCGCTTGCGGGGAGCACGATCAAGCTCGACCTCGCTCGCCGCCTCGGCGCCAGCGACGGCATCAACTCCCGCGACGACGACTGGGCGGAGCGGCTCGACGTCGTCGCGCCGGATGGAGTCGACGTCGCGTTCGATGGCATCGGCGGCACGACCACGGGCGCGTTGTTCGAGCGCCTGCACACCGGGTCCCGGCTGCTTCCCCACGGCGCTGCGAGCGGGACGTTCGGCGTGGTCGATGCCGAGGCCGCCGCCAACCGGGGCGTCACGGTCATCCCGCTGTGGTCGATCGCATCGACGCCGAATGCGTCGTTCGAGCTCGTCGAGCGCGCGTTTGCGATGGCGGCCATGGGTGACCTGACCCCCACCGTGGGCCAGTGGTTCCCGCTCGAGCGCGCCGCTGACGCGCACGCCGCGATCGAGCGACGCGAGACGATCGGGAAGACGTTGTTGATCGCCTGAGTCGACGGTCACCAGCGCAGGACACCACCGAGGCCGGCCGTGCGTCACGACACGGTCCGTCCGCTCCCGGATCGGGTACCGAGACCGACATGCGACGACACCGGACGACCCCGTGACCGGCGCGGACCGCGTGCGGTCGACGTATCCGCAGGAAGACCGACGCGAGCGCAAGCGCCAACTGCGCGACCTGGTCGAGACGGCAGCGACCGAACCGACCTGGCGTCGTTACACCGGTGGGAGGTCGTGCTCTACAGCGTCACCTCGTCCGTGACGCTGGCGATGGTCTTCGTCATCCAGCACACACAGGGGCGGCAGACGGCGGCCGTCCAGCGCAAGCTGGACGAGTTGCTGCGCGCGTCGGCTGGCGCCGACCACACGTTGATCGCAGTCGAAGAGGCCCCCGACGAGCACCTCCAAGCCCACGCCACCCTGAACCTGGCCGATCGCGAGGCTGCCACGCAGCGAGCTGCGGACGAGGGGCTCTGACGCACGTTCGGATCACGACACCCGGCGTTGCTCGCTGAACACGAGCGTGCCGTCCGGAGTCCGGGTGATCGTGACTTCATCGACCTCCTCGGCCGTGCTTCCACCGGTGGTGTACACAGCGCTGAACCGCACCTTGGCCTGGTCCTGACCAGGGCCCGCGATGAACGTCAACTGGTCCACCGCAATGCTCGTCGATCGCCAGTAGCTGCGGTACCGCTCGAACGTCAGGTTGCGATCGGATCGGAAGCCCGGATCGAGCTTGCTCCACGTCGTGTCGAACTCGCCCGCGGCGACCTCGGCGTAGTAGGTCCGGACGAACTCGACCGCTTCGGCCTCGCCGATGGTCGGCGAGTCCGCAGCCGTGGCGACCGGCACCACTGCGGGCGTCGCGCTGGTCGTCGGGGCCGGGACGAGGGACACCGGAGCGGACGCCAGGACGGACGCCGCAGCGGCGTCGGTGACGATCGGAGTGGTCGGCGCGGCAGTGACGGGTGCCGCAGTGGACAGAGGCGTTGCTACGCCGGGCTGCATGGACACGCTGTCCTGACCATGATGGGCGCGCACGGCCAATGCCACCGCTGACGCCGCGAGCAGCAGGAGCAGGACCGCACCGACGAACCACCACCCGCGGGTGCGACGAGAGCGTCTCCACTCGAGGTGGTCGATCCCCGCCACCGCAACTGCCGGCGCAGCGGCTGGCGCCGGCGACACGTCGGTGTGCGCCTGGACCGATGGCGGAGCGAACGACGACGCGGCATCAGCGGCGCCGGTTGCAGGCAGCAGCCATCGCGTGTCGGCAGGCATGGTGCCCAGCTCGGCCGCGACCGTGGGCAGGTCCGGCCGGTCGGCGGGCGCCACGGCAAGGCACCGGGTGAGCAGGTTCGCCAAGGCCGGCGGGACGGTCGACGGTATATCGGGTGGCGGCCCGGAGAGCTTGCGCCACATCATCGCCTCGATGCGTTCGTCGGGCCTGCGCGCGAACGGCGAACGGCCGGTGAGTGCAGTGAGTACCGTCGAGGCGAGACCGTAGACGTCGCTCTGCGGACCCTCCTGCTCTCCGTGCAGCACCTCGGGCGCGGCGTGTTCGGGTGTGAACGCGACCTGCGCCGTCGTGGTCGTCGCGTGCCCGGCCATCAGCCGTGCGATCCCGAAGTCGGCCAGCTTGATCTGCCCCCGCGAGCCGAGCAGCACGTTTCCAGGTTTGAGGTCGCGGTGCAGGATCTTGCGGGCGTGGGCTGCGGTGAGGGCTGCGGCGATCGCCACGCCCACCGCCACCGCAGCGGGCGCCCCGAGCGGGCCGCGTCGTTCGAGGACGTCACTCAGCGAACCCCGGTCGAGCAGCTCCGTGACGAGGTAGGGCCGCCCCTCAATCGTCCGACCCACGTCGTAGATGGTGACCACGTGCAGCTGACCGGACAGGGACGCGATCATCCTGGCCTCGCGCTCGAAGCGGTGCCAGGCCCTGGCGTCGTCGACCTCGTGGCGGAGCACCTTGATGGCCACCTCGCGTCCGAGGTTGTCCTGCACCGCGCGGTAGACGATGGAGCTCCCGCCGGAGCCGATCTGGTTCACCAGCGTGTACCCGGGCACCACGGGAAGGTGCAGCTCCGTCCGGACCCCGCGCGCCTGCTCCATGACCGGTTCGTACCCGGCCGCCGGCCGCCTGAACCCGAAGCCAGATCAGGCGGTCGAGCCTGCGTCCACGAGGACGTTCGCGCCGGTGATGTGGTTCGCGTCCGAGGACGCGAGGAAGGTGACAGTTCCGGCGATCTCCTCAGCCGTCGACATCCGCCCGAGCAAGCCGTGTGACCGGTGCATCAGGTGTGGGTCGGCGTCCGTCGGCGGCGTGAAGAGCCTGAGCAACGGCGTGTCGATCGCACCTGGGCTGACGGCGTTGGCGCGCAGACCCTGCGGGCCGTACTCGACGGCGAGCGACTTCGTGAACGACAGCAACGCACCCTTGGTGGCGCTGTAGGTGGTGAGATATGCACTGCCGCGCACCGCGGCCGCGGACACGATGTTGACGACACAGCCGCGCGACGCGAGGAGCGCTGTCAGCGCGGCATGGCAGGTGTGGAACGGGCCGTAGAAGTTGACTGCCATCACCCGCTGCAGCTCGGCAGGCGTGACGTCGTGGAACCGTTGGTAGGAGCCCGTGCCGGCGCAGTTGATCAGCGCATCGATGCCGCCCGCATCCACGGCAGCGCCGATCGCGCGCTCGACCTGGCCGACATCGGCGACGTCGCACTCGAACGCCCTCGCCGTGCCACCGTCTCCGCGGATCAGCTCGAGCGTCGCTGCCCCACCGCCGTCGGCGATGTCGATGCATGTGACGATCCCGCCTTCGGCCGCAATGCGCCGCGCGGTGGCCTGCCCGACACCGGACGCCGCGCCGGTGATCACGACCCTGCGATCATCGAACCGCGCCATCAGAGGGGCACGCCGGAGGGAACGCACGACGCGTCCCACAGGCCGTCCCACCACGCGCGCTCGGTCGCCAGCGGATCCTCGACGACTGCCGACACGGTGTCGAGCACCATCGTCGAACGGTGTGACGTGTCGTACTGCGGCCACGCCCCGAGTGCATCGCACGACGGATCGCCAGTTGCGGCGAAGGAGGCCCAGGCGGATCGCAACGCGTGCCCGAGCGCGAACGCGGATTCGTCGGCACCGACGAAGTCGCCCCAGCTCCCCTCGCCTGAGCCGAAGGTGTCGAAGACGAAGGGAAGGTCGATCGCATGGAACGCGCCGACGTCGCGGCCATCGGCTCGGCGCGCCTGCCAGGCGAAGAGGTACCCGTACGTCGCCGCGGGACCACGGCGGGAATCGAGGATGCGCACGACGGGAAGACGCATGATCCCGTCGGTGTTGATCTCCGCCCACACGTCGGAGCCCGACGGCCGTGCGGAGCCTGCTGCTCGGTCGAAGTATTCGCCGGTCAACCCATCGGCGATGTCGGCACCGGGGTCGCTGCCCATCCGCGACCTCAGGTATTGGCGGGTCCACTTCGCCAGGCCCTCGCG
>JAOBWO010000302.1 GCA_025463415.1 Acidimicrobiales bacterium
CCGACGGCCGGCGGACCACTCGCAGCCCGGCTCGACGTGTCCGAGCGGCACCTCGTGCACCTCCTCGACGCGATGGTCTCGTTCGGGTTCCTGGACCAGGTCGACGAGATCTACGCGTTGACCGAGACCGCCGAGCGCTACCTGTGCACCGACGGCGCGGCGTCGATGGCCGGCCTGGTCTCGATCGATCCCGGACCGCACCAGAACTGGACCCGCCTCGCCGACACGGTGCGCACCGGGCACGTGGCGACGCCGATCGAGGACGACCCAGCCGCCTTCTACCGGCCCCTCGTACAGGCGACGTTTCCGACTCAGCTGCGCGTCGCCGGACGGCTCGGCGCGGCGCTCGGTTGGGCTCGCCGGCCGGGGCTCCGCGTCCTCGACCTGGGAGCCGGTTGCGCTCCCTGGGCGATCGGCATCCTCGCCCAGTCAGCGGGCTCGACGGCGGTGGTCAACGATCTGGCCGAGGTGCTCGAGCTCGCCGCCGAGACCGTCGCTGCTCACGGGGTCGGTGACCGGGTGGAGATGCGCGCGGGCGACTTCCACGACATCGCGCTCGAACACGCCGGGTACGACGTGGTCGTGCTCGGCCACGTCTGCCGCACCGAGGGCGAGGCGCGGGCCACCAGCCTGATCGCCCGTGCAATGCAGGCGTTGGCGCCCGGTGGGCAGCTGGTCCTGGCCGACTACTTCGCCGACAACGATCGCAAGTTCAACCCGTTCGGGGTGCAGATGGGCATGACGATGCTCGCCAGCACCGAGCGCGGCGGGATGCTGACCCATGCTCAGGTCGTCGGCTGGCTGCGCGACGCAGGGTTCGAGGCGATCCGGCTGATGGAGCCGATCGGGTTCAACCAGGTCTACGTCGCCCACGCACCGGAGCGGACCGAACGAGACAGGAGCGCATCGTGAACGAACAGGTCGACGTGATCATCAAGGGCTGGTACGTGGTGACGATGAACGCCACCCGCGACATCATCCGCAACGGCGCAGTCGCGGTGCGCGGCAACGTGATCGTTGCCGTCGGCAAGGCCTCGGAGATCGAGCGCACCTACACCGCCGAGCGCACGATCGGTGGGGATCGCTTCGTGGTCACGCCCGGCATGATCAACACCCACATCCACATCACGGGCGAGCCGCTGACTCGTGGCTACGTCCCCGACGACACCCCGTTCGTGGAGAACGTGTTCGAGTGGTTGACGCCGCTGTATTCGGTGTTCACGGCCGAGGAGGAGAAGGTCTCGGCCGAGCTCGCTGCCGTCGAGATGCTCCGCTCCGGCACCACCTGCTTCCTCGAAGCCGGGACGATCCGCTTCCTCGACGACGTCATCGAGGGCCTCGACGGGGCCGGCATCCGTGGCCGCGTGGGCGCGTGGATCTGGGACATCCCACCGGAGCCGTCGGTCTACCGGCAGACCACCGACGACGCGATCGCGCGCATCGAGCGCCAGCTCGACCACCATCGCACCGACGTCGACACCCGTGTCTCGGCGTGGAGCACGATCGTCGGCCACACCACCGCCAGCGACCCGCTCTGGAAGGCGGCCAAGGCGCTGTCCGACGACCGCGGCGTGGGCATGAGCTTCCACATGTCGCCGGCGTCGATGGATCCCGAGGGGTTCATCGCCGAGTTCGGGCAGCGGCCGATGATCCACCTCGACGAGATCGGTGTGCTCGACGACAACGTCGCGATGACCCACTGCGTGCACGTGGATGACGCGGAGCTGGGCGTGATGGCTCACCGCCACGTCAGCGTCGCGCACTGCCCGACGACAGCGCTGAAGGTCAGCTACGGCGTCACCCAGATCGGCAAGTTCCCGGAGATGGTGCAGCGCGGGATCAACGTCTCGATCGGCACCGACGGCAACAACGCCAGCAACTACAGCGACATGATGCGCGCCACGTACCTCGTTGCCGGACTGTTCAAGGACGCCCGCCGCGACCCGCAGATGTTTCCCGCGGAGAAGGCCTATGAGATGGCCACGATCGGCGGCGCGCGGACGATGCTGCTCGAGGATCAGATCGGCTCGCTGGAGGTGGGCAAGCGCGCCGACCTCGTCCTGCACGACACCGACCGGCCGGAGTGGCGCCCGTTGCTGAACGTGATCAATCAACTGGTCTGGTCGGCCGACGGGCGTGGCGTGCACACCGTGCTGGTCGACGGCCGGATCGTGGTCGAGGACGGGCACTGCATCACCGTCGACGAGGACGAACTGTGGGCCAAGGCCCAGCGGATGGGCGAGTCGATCACCGCCCGCAGTGGCCTGCCCGACAAGGCCAAGTTCCCGACGCTCTAGATTTCGAAGAAACCTCGCGGAGAACTTGCCGGACCTGTCGATCGCGCCGCCACCCGTTCGTAGTGATGGTGAGGGCCGGCACCGTGCCGGACTCGCACAACGAAACGGAGCACGCCATGACCCAGTACCTGCTTTCGGTCCACGGCAATGACGAGATCTACGCCGCGGTCTCCCCCGACGACCAGCAGAAGATGTTCGCACAGGTCGGCAAGTTCAACGAAGACATCATCGCCGCAGGTGTGTTCCTCTTCGGCGGTGGCCTCGAGTCGGCCACGACGGCCACCGTGGTCGACGCTTCCAGCGGGGAGACGGTGATGACCGACGGTCCGTACCTCGAGACCAAGGAGCACATCGGCGGGTTCTGGATCATCGAGGCGGCCGACATGGACGCCGCGCTGGCGTGGGCCGCGAAGGGTTCCGCGGCCTGCATGGGCAAGGTCGAGGTGCGGCCCTTCCAGCAGGTCCCGTGACCGACCCCGGTCAGCTCGGTGCGATCTTCCGGCAGGAGTCCGGGCGCTGCGTCGCCACCCTGGTCCGCGTCTTCGGCGACATCGACATCGCCGAGGAAGCGGTCCAGGACGCGTTCATCGTCGCTGCCGAGAAGTGGCCTGCGACGGGCGTGCCACCGAACCCGGGTGCCTGGATCACCACGACTGCGAAGAACCGTGCCATCGACCGCCTCCGCCGTGAGTCTCTCGCGAGGACCGCCATGCCCAGGCCGCGCTCATCCACGAGCGCGCCGAACCAATCGAAGCGGTCGGGCCTGTGAAGGACGATCGCCTCCGCCTGATATTCACCTGCTGCCACCCCTCGCTCGCTCCCAACGTGCAGGTCGCGCTCACCCTGCGCCTGCTCGGGGGACTGGAGACCGACGAGATCGCCCGGGCCTTCCTGGTGCCCGAGGCGACGATGGCCCAGCGGATCGTGCGCGCCAAGAACAAGATCCGCGCCAACAACATCCCCTACCGGGTGCCCGCCGACCACGACCTTCCGGATCGGCTGCGCGCCGTGCTGTCGGTCGTCTACCTGATCTTCAACGAGGGCTACACCGCCAGCGTCGGCGAGGATCTTGTGCGCGACGACCTCTGCGCCGAGGCGATCCGCCTCGCCCGGCTGCTCGTCGACCTGATGCCCGACGAGCCCGAAGCGGTCGGTTTGCTCGCGCTGCTCGTGCTCACCGAATCGCGGCGCGCGGCGCGCACCGCTGCCGACGGCTCGATCGTGCTCCTGCACGACCAAGATCGAGCGCTGTGGGACCGCACCCTGATCGACGAGGGGCAAGCATTGGTCCGGGCGTGCATCCGGCGCAACCGGCCCGGTCCGTACCAGCTCCAGTCGGCGATCAACGCGGTGCACAGCGTCGCGCCGACCACCGATGACACCGACTGGACCCAGATCGTCACGCTGTACGACCAGCTGTACGCCATCTCTCCGACGCCGATCGTCGCGCTCAACCGTGCCGTCGCGCTGGCCGAGGTCGACGGCGCGGACGTCGCCCTGGCCGCGCTGGACGGCCTCCCGCTCGACTCCTACCACCTCTACCACGCGACCCGAGGTGAGCTGCTGGCCCGCACCGGCCGACTCCCCGAAGCAGCCGCCGCCTACGAGCTGGCCGCCTCGTTGACTGAAAACGCCACCGAGCGAACGTTCCTCCAACACCGTGCCGCGGAGGTGGCGGCGTCCAGCTGATGTGAGCGCCGGCGGTCGCCCGGCTGTCACACCCCTCTGGCATGGTGGAGGCATGGAGCCGACATGCCTCGAGCGAACCCAGCGCCGGCTGGAGTCGGAGCTCGCGGAGATCTGCGGGCACCTGAACGTGCTGCACGCGCGCATGGTCGAGCTCGTTGCCGAGTCGCTCGCGTCGGCGTCGTGGGAGGGTGCGGGCATCCAATCGCCCCAGCAGTGGCTTGCCTGGCAGGCGGGATTGTCCCCGCAGCGCGCGCACCAGATCGTCGAGGTTGCGCGTCGGTGCCACGAGCTGCCGGAGACGATGGCCGCCTTCGTCGGGGGCGAGCTCTCGATCGATTCGGTAGCTGTCGTCGCTGGCCGTGCGCCGGCGCACAACGACCATGAGGCGTGCGATCTCGCCAAGGGTTCAACCGTGGTGCAGCTGCGCAAAGCGCTGGCCAAAGCATGCTTCCCGCCGACGTCACCGCCTGATCCGGATGACACGTCCCCGAGGTCGAAGCCGACGCCTGAGCAGCAGTACCACCTCTCGTTCGGGTACGACGACGATGGCAACTTCAACCTGCACGGACGTACCAACGCCGTCGATCGTGCGGTGATCGAGCGTGCGCTGCGTGAGGCTCGCGATGCCCTGTTCAACGGCGGCGATCCCGATGTCACGTGGATCGGTGCGCTGGTCGAGATGGCCGAACGCTCGCTCGGGTCGGTTCGTTCACCTTCGCGTCGCGAGTTGTTCTCCGTCATCTTCCACGTCGACGCCGAGGGCGCATGGATCCACAACGGCCCCAGGATCCCCGACGAGCTCGCCGCCTACGTGCTCTGCGACGGCACGGTCCGGCCACTCTGGTTCGAGGATGGGTTGCCGGTGAACATGGGGCGCAAGCGGCGCATCGTTCCCCATCGGACCCGCATCGTCGTCGAGGACCGAGACCGGATCTGTCGTCACCCGGGGTGTTCGTCGAGCGCAGGCCTCGAGGTGCACCACGTCCGCCACTGGCGAGCGCCCGACTGTGGGGAGACCGACACCGCCAACCTGTGCTGCCTGTGCAGACGTCACCATCGCGCGCATCACCGCGGCGAGTTCTCCATCGTCGGCAACGCTGACGATCCGAACGGGTTGGTGTTCCGCGACGCCAACGGCAGCCCGATCGTTGGCTGCGGCCGTCCCGCGCCACCCACCAGTCCGCCGCCCGAGCCCTCGACGCCGTATCGCCACGCCTCTGGCGAACGCGGCGACTACCGCTGGATCCACTTCCGCCCACCGCCCGATCCAGCCGGCGACAGTGGCAGTGACGGCGAAGACGATGGTTCGTCGCCTTCATCAGCCCCGGCCGCCTGACCGCCGGGCTCGTGCGCCCTCGCTGTGGTGCATGAAGGTGCTTCAGTGCCTTGAGAGATGTGGTGCGTGATGCTTGACCGACTGGCCCGTGACGAGGCGCCCATCGATGCGGATGCGGCCTTCGATGCGTACTTCCGCCGTGCTGAGCCGCTGCTGCGCCGCGCCCTCGTCGCCGGCTTCGGGTCCGACCTCGGTCGGGATGCGGTCGCGCAGGCGCTCGAGTACGGCTGGCGGAACTGGGCGCGTGTCAGCGATCTCGAAGATCCGACCGGCTACCTCTACCGCGTCGGCGACCGCTGGGCGCGGCGGCACCGTCGTCGGCTCAGTCCACCGCGCTTCGCGGCGGTCGCAACCGACATGGACCCGCAGTTCGAGCCCGGTCTCGCCGACGCGCTCGCGCGGCTGAGCCGGCGTCAGCGTCAGGCAGTCGTGCTCGTGCACGGTTTCGGGCTGTCGCATGCCGAGACCGGCGACCTGCTGGGCGTCGCCCGGTCGTCGGTGCAGAACCACGTCGAGCGCGGGTTGGCCGCGCTCCGCGCCTCGATCGGAGACATCACATGAACCTCGACGACCGGCTCAGCACGCTCATCGACGGCTCGGCGTCACCGGTTGCACGACACGAGATCGGGGCCAGCCCGCTGCACCAGGCTGCCTCGAGACGACGACTTCTGCCGCTTGCCACGATCTCGATCGGGCTGGCCGCGATCATCGCGCTCGTCGTGACGATGTCGGTGCGCGACGATCAGGTCGCGCCGCTGAACTCGTCCGGGCCGACCGCAACGCAGCCGTTCGTGGCGCCGACCACGACTGCGCCGCCGCCGATCGTGCCGGCTGCTCCCGTTGTGCCCCAGGGCGTCGAGTATCCGATCGAGTCGATCGACCCGATCGACGTCGGGCTCGGAACGCCCGTCACGCCGCTCGTCCTCGATCAGCGTTCGCTTCGGTTCTGGAAGACGGCCGACGCGACCCTGTTCGCGGTCCGCACCATCGACGTGAGCGACGACCGCGCATCCGACGGTCGGTGCGCGGGCACCGTCGACATGAAGGTGCTCACGCCTGGCGCCGCGCCGGTCGTGAATGGCTGGGGTTACGGGTGCGGACCGGCGTGGCTCGAGGCGCTCGTGCCCTTGGTCGGTGGAGGCTGGGACCAGCCGGACGGAGGCATCGGGCATGGCACCTGGCTGTGGAGGAACGTCCCGCCGGACACGGACTTCGTCGAGTACCGCTCCGGCGATCTCGTGCTCTGGCAACGGCCGCTCGGCGGCATGGCGTCGTTCCCTGCGACGAGTGAGAACCTGACTCGCGACACGCATGCGATTGCCTACCGCGCCGATGGCGCCGTGCTCGCCACGTTGGACGATGCATCGGTGCGTACCGCATTCGAAGCGGCCCGGGAGGCCGTACCGGGATGGATGACCGGCTCGCAGTTGCCCGCTGACCTCGTCGACGATGGCACCAAGGTCGCGACCGCCGCATTCACCGAGTGCCTCCAAACGGCCGGAGCAGTCATCTCATCGGTCGACACCGGTGGCGTCGTCGATCTGCCCGATGGTGCAGCCGGGAACGCCGTGTGGCTGGGCTGCCTCGGACCGGCGCAGGACGCGCTCGACGCCTACGCGGCCGAGCACGCGCATGACGTGCACCCGGCCGGAAGCGAGGTGCAGGTCGCCGAAACGGAAGCGCCGGCGACCACGCCGACTGCGACGACCGAACCCGTACCAGCCACCGAGCCCTCCGTCGTCGCGACCGTGTCGCGGAACAAGGACCATCCCACCTCCCTCGCAGGCACCGTCCTCGCGGGCTGACCCCGTTCGACCGCTGTCGCGAGCGTCAGCCGGCGTCGCGGGGGTTGAGGTTCAGGCCGGGCGGGACGATGGCGTCGATCGCGTCGCGGACGCCGGCGGGCAAGGTGGGCGTGCCGGCGGCGAGGAGGTCGTCGAGCTGGGCGAGGGTGCGCGGGCCGATGATCGCCGAGGTGATCGTCGGGTCGTCGAGCAGGAACCCGATCGCCAACTGGGTCAGGGTCAGGCCGGCGTCGGCGGCGACCTTGGTCAACGCATCCACGGCGGTGTGTTTGGCCTGCCACTCCTTGGCCGCCTGGAGGTCGAAGTGCTCGCCCTGACGGATGGCTCGTGAGTTCGAATCATGGGACGTGCCCTGGTACTTGCCCGTCAGCCATCCGCCGTTGAGCGGGGCCCACACGATCACGCCGAGGTCGTTGCGTCGGCACGCCGGCAGCACCTCGGTCTCGATGCCCCGCGCGAGTGTCGAGTACGGCGGCTGCTCGCTGGTCGGGAGCTGCATGCCCAGCTTCTCCGCGGCGTCGTGCATCTCGTCGATCTGTGCCGGGCTGAACGTGGACGTGCCGTAGGCGCCGATCTTGCCCGCGGTGATCAGCTCCTGGAACGCGCCGAGGGTCTCCTCGGGCGCGGTGTCCTCGTCAGGGCGGTGCATCTGGTAGAGGTCGATATGGTCGACACCGAGTCGGCGCAGGCTGTCGTCGCACGCCTGCTTGACCCACGCGGCAGACAGACCGCTCCTGGCCGTGTCGCCACCCATCGGGTTGCCGCACTTGGTGGCCAGCACGACCCCGTCGCGCCGACCCTTCAGCGCCTCGCCCAGGATCGTCTCCGACACGCCGTTGTCGTACATGTCGGCGCAGTCGATCAGGGTGATCCCGGCGTCGATCGCACGGTGCACCATGCGGTGGCATTCGTCGACGTCGGTGTTGCCCCACGCGCCGAACATCATCGTGCCGAGCGCCAGCGTGGTGACCTCGATGCCGCTGTGGCCGAGTGTGCGCGTGTCCATCGAAGGTCTCCTCAGGCGAGTCCGGCTTGGCGTTGGAAGACCAAGCTGTCCCAGTAGTCGGTGCGCTGGGCGATGAGCTCACCCTCGACGCGGAAGTGCATCACGCCACGCACCGCGACGTCGCGGTCGTTGACGTGGGTGTGCAGGGTGTAGGCCGCATAGACGTTGCCACCATCGGCGCTGACGTCCTCGACGTCGTAGCGCAGACCGGGCATCGATGCGAGGAAGCCGGGCACCCGACGCGCGTACTCGTCCTTGCCGGTGCAACCGGAGCCGAGTGCGGCGGTGTGCTCGTTGACGAAGCCGTCCGTGACGAGCGCGGTGACGGCATCCGGGTCACCCGTCGCGAATGCGGCGAAGTAGGCCCGGCACACGTCAGCTGGCGTCAACCCCAGACCTCTTGGGCCTTCGCGTAGACGCCCTGGTTGTGCGAGAACTCGATCATGTTGCCGTCGGGATCCTTCAGCGCGCAGATGTAACCGATCGGCGCGGGCATGTCCGTGGGCGGCCAGGCGAGGCTGCCCTCGGCCTCGCCACGGCGGGCGATCTCTTCGACCTCGGCCCGGCTGGTGACCTCGAGCCCGATGTGTGCGAACGGCGCCATCACCGGCTGCGGACCCTTGTCCTGGTCGCGGGTGAAACTGACGAGGACGAGGATGAACGGTTTGTCGCCCTGATCGGGATGGCCGAGCCATGCGCCCTGACCGTCGGCGTCCTCGCGGCGGTCGAGCAACTGCAGCGGGGTGAACCGCTCGTACCAGTCGATGGTCTTGTCGATGTCGGTGCACGGCAACGCGATGTGGGTCCAACGCATCGAGGACGGACCCGACGCGTACGCAGCCGCCGGTGTGTCGACCGCACCTGGGAGTTGATCATTCATGGGTGAAGCCTTCCTGCTCGGTGGGGTTCGGGCCCGGCTTGGACCAGAGGATGAACGTGTTGCCCCACGGATCGGTGAACGCACCGTTGTTGCCGTCGAACTCGGCCCAGTAGTGGTTCCTCCACAGCACGGTACCCCCGAGTCGCTCGGCCGTGTCCAGGATCCGGTCTTGGGTGTCGTCGCCGACGAGGACCCACGTGCGCGCGCTCCGTCCGCCGGCACTGATCTCACGCGGTTCGACGCCCGCTGGATCGGGGTGTGGCCGGGCGTTGGCGGCGTCGTAGATGCCCATGTGCAGGTTGCCGATCGGTGACGGGGACCCGTCGTCGAGCGGGAAGTGCCCGCCGGGCACGATGCGGTAGAAGACGTCCGCCGGACGCGGTTCGACGACCCAGCCGAACACCTCGGCGTAGAACGCCGCAGACGCGGCCGGGTCCGGTGAAGGGAAGTCGACGAAGATCAGCGTGTTCGGCTTGGACATGGGCCCAGCGTAGCAAACATGGACTGATGGTCAGACCAACCAGCTCGTCAAGCGTTGCGGCTGCGGAGGAGGAAGTCGCGCCGGGCCGTGGCTTCGGTGCGCAGGCTGTCGACGTCGACCGTCGTGCAGCGACCGTCGGCGACCACGTGCCGACCGGCGACGAGGACGTCGCGGACACTGCGACCGTCCGAGGCCCAGATCAGCTGCAGGACGGGGTCGGTGCTGAGCGGCAGCCACTGTGGGCCGCTGGTGTCGTGGACGGCGATGTCGGCCTGCTTGCCGGCCTCGAGCGAACCGATCGAGCCCGCCTTGCCGACCGCTTCTGCGCCGCGGATCGTCGCCAGCTCCAGAGCGTGGTGGCCGGTGATGCTGAACGCGTCCATCGTGCGGTCGCGCTCGAGGCCGACGAACAGCGCAGCCGCGCGCAGGATGTCGACGGCGTCGCCGGCGTTCTCGGCGTCGCAACCGAGCGCCAGTCGGCCGCCGCGCCGGAACAGTTCGCCGTGCCTGCCGGCGACGCTGACACCTTGGGCCAGGCGGAGGTACGCCCAGGGGCAGGCCGCGATCGCCGTCTCGGTGCGCAGCACGACCTGGACCTCGGCGTCGTCGAGGTGCACGCCGTGGGCGACCACGACGTGCCGACCGAGCGCCCCGAGATCGTCGAGGTGCTGCAGCGGCCGCCGTCCGGTGCGTGCCACGTAGCTGACGGCGTCACCCCCGTGCGGCGACATGTGGAACGTGATGCCCACGCCGCGGGAACGTGCGAGCGCCGAGGCGCGTACGACGAGATCGTCGCTCATCAGCGTGTGGCCGACGAGCGTGACCCACGCCTCGACGAGTCCGTTTCCGGGCGGCAGCGCATCCAGCATGCGCCGTTGGCGATCGAGCACTTCGTCGGCCGGCGCGGCGAAGGGAGCGTCGTCGACATCCCATCCCCACTGGCCGAGCATCGCCCGCATGCCGGCTCGCTGGAGCGCGTCGGCGACGCGCTCGGGGTGGGCGACCGTGCCTGCCTCCAGCGTGCACGTCACACCGTTGGTCAGCGCCTCGACAGCGGCGAGTGACGCCGACAGCTCGTCGTCGTCGCCGGTGTGGGCGCTGTGGATCGGCACCGCCCACCCGAAGATCGCCTCCTGGGAATCGATCGCGTCGGGGATGCACGAGTGGATCAAGCGGTCCCCCGTGACGTGCTGGTGGCCGTTGACGTAGCCGGGCGTCACGACGTCGTCCGAGGCGCCGATCACGGTGGCACCGGGGTGCAGCGCGGACAGCTCGGCGAACGTCCCGACCGCGGCGATGGTCTGCCCGATCACGACCACGCCGCCGCCGCTGACGACATCGCGCGCGGAGTTCATCGTGACGACGGTGCCGCGCACGATCGTCGTCGCGGTGCTGTCGTTCTCGGTCATTCGCCCTCTTCTCGTTGGTCAGACCATTTGGTCAGACCATTCTCGTTAGGCTGGCACAGGTGAACGACATCCTGTGTGGAAACACCGCTTTCGCGTCGGCGTGGTACGCAGTGGCGCGCGGCATCGAGGTCGGCGCGACGCCTCGCAAGATCACGCTGCTGAGCCGCGACGTCGTGCTCTACCGGAGTGCGGATGGCTCGGTGGTCGCCGCCCCCGACCGTTGCCCCCACCGCGAAGCACCGCTGTCGAAGGGGACCATC
>JAOBWO010000313.1 GCA_025463415.1 Acidimicrobiales bacterium
CGGATCCCATTCACCACTGTGGATGCTCGGCAGCCCGAGGTTGGTGGGGATCTCGCTGAAGCACACCGCGTGCACGCCCTTCTCGGCGTTGCGGCGCACCTCGGCTGCAGCGAGCTTCGCGTCCCACAGCGGGACGATGATCAGCGGGATCAGCCGGCCGCCGGAGAGGCCGCACCACTCGTCGACCATCCAGTCGTTGTAGGCCTGCACACACAGCAGACCGAGGTCGTGGTCGGCTGCTTCGGTGAAGGTCTGACCGCAGAAGCGGGGGAACGTCGGGAAGCACAGCGAGGCTTCGAGCCCGTTGACGTCCATGTCCTCGAGCCGTTCCTTGAGCAGGTACGAGCCCTGACGCATGGTGTCGTAGGTGATGCCGGTCATCGTGATCTCGTCGCGACCGAACCCGACCGCGGTGTCGAGGCGGGTCAGCGGGCGACGCAGGTCTTCGTAGAACCACCAGTCAACGGGCTCGCCGGGATCGTTGATCTCACCGGGGATCGCCGTGAACTTGCCGCCGATGAACGTCATCTCCTTGACCGGGCGACGCTCGATCCGCGGACCGATGTCGCGGTACTTCGCCGGCAGGCGGTCGGACCAGACAGTTGCAGGCTCGATCACGTGGTCATCGACCGAGATGATCTTCGGCAGTTCGCGCATGGAGCGCACAATAGCCCGGTTTCTGACGGTGTGTCAGATTCGGACCGGCGTTGCGTTTCAGGAATATGTGCGGAGCCCCGAAGCGCCGCTGGAATGGACAAGTGGACCGTCCGCTCTCGCTCCGGCGAGCGCGCTCCGGCGCGACTGCGCTAGGAAGGCGCCCATGCTCGACCCGCACGCGTTCCGCCTCGACGGCAAGACCATCCTCGTCACGGGCGCTGCCCGTGGGCTGGGCCGGGCGATGGCGATCGGCTTCGCCGTGTTCGGCGCCGACGTGGCGCTCTGCGACAGGCTCGGTGACGAACTGGCGGACACCAAGGAGACGATCGAGGTCTTCGGGCGCAAGGCCGAGACGGCGGTGTTCGACGTCCGCGACGGCGATGCCGTCAACGAGTGGGTGGCCTCGCTCGGGCAGATCGACGTGCTGGTCAACAACGCCGCGGGAACCTTCCACGGCCAGTTCCTGGATGCCAGTGCGAACGCGCAGAAGGCGTTGGTCGACGCCAACTTCACCAGCGTCACCCACTTCATCCGGGCATGCGTCCCGAAGATGCCGTCCCCGGCCTCGATCATCAACATCACGTCTGTCGAGGCCTACCGCGCTGCCCCCGGCTTCGGGATCTACGGCGCGATGAAGGCTGCGGTCGAGCACCTCACCCGCACGCTCGCGTTGGAGCTCAGCGATCGCTGCATCCGCGTCAACACGATCGCCCCCGACGGCTTGCCGACGCCCGGCGACGGCGACCTCTACATCGGTGAGCACGACGACTACGCGCGGAAGCTCGCCCTCGGTTGGGGAGACAGCGACGACATCTGTGGGGCTGCCGTCTTCCTCGCGTCCTCCGCGAGCCGATATGTGACGGGCACGACGGTGCACGTCGACGGCGGCTCCAACGCCGCGCGCGGCTGGATGCGCGACGGCGAGGGCAACTGGGTCCCCTGATCGCGCTGGGTGGTCGCGTCAGGTGCTCCAACCGCCGCTGTAGCTGAAGAACTGGCCGGTCTGGAACCGGCTGCGTCCGTCGAGCAGCACTGCGGTGAACTCGGCGAGCTCCTCCATCGTGCCCAGCCGGCGCATCGGCACCTGGGCCTCGATCACGGCCCGCCGCTCCGGGTCGTCGGCACCGGTGGCCGCCCGGAAACCGGGGAAGTCCATGTAGTTCGTGCCGATCGCGTTGACGGTGACGCCGTACTTGGCGTGCTCCAGCCCTACGGCGCGCACCAACGCGTTCGCCCCGGCACGGGTGGCGCCGTAGAGCGACACCATCGGCTCGGGACGTGCACCGGTGGCACTGGTGAAGACCACGATCTGGCCACGCCCGGCTGCCACCATCGGCGGCAGCGCAGCCTGCAGTGCGTGGAAGACCATGTCGAGGTTGACCGACTTGAGCTTGTCCCACTGCGCGAGCGTCGATCCGAGGAACTTGCCGGTGATGATCGATCCGGTCACGAAGCACGCTGCGTCGAGCCGGCCGAAGCGGCTGAGTGCAGCGTCGACCACGGCCTGGTTGCCTTCGGCCGTTCGCAGGTCGGCATCGGCGACGATCTCGACGGCTGCGCCCAGCGCGCCGAGCGCGTCGACCACCGGTCCGCCGTCGCCGCTGACCACCATCGCCGAGTCGTCGCTGGGAACGTGCAACACGAGGTCGTGGCCGGACGCAGCGAGGAGCCGGGCCAGCGGCGGTCCGACGTAGCCGGATGCCAGGGTGATCAGCGCGACCGGCCGCTCGTTCACGTCAGCCACCACTCACGGCATCGCGGCGAGGGCTGCACGCCATCCTGGGAAGTGTGAGGTCGATGTCCACGGGAGCGAATCTACGCACGCTCACCCTCTGCCCCCTGACCCGAAGGCTGCAGTACGATCGGTCCATGACATACCCGTTGTTGGATCCCTACGCGTATGAACCCGACATCACCGATGTCGAGGAGCTGCGTGCGCATCGCAAGACCCGCCTCGCCCTCGGCTACCGCGTGTTCGGCGCGCTGCGTTGGGGTGCTCTGGGCGACGGGCACATCTCGGCCCGCGATCCGGAGCGGATCGATCACTTCTGGCTGGCCCGCTACGGGCAGCCGTTCGGCACGGTGACGGTCGACGATCTCGTCCTGGTGGGACCCGAAGGTGTCGTCGTCGAGGGAACCGGTGGCATCAACCAGGCCGCGCACAACATCCACTGGCCGATCCACGAGGCCCGCCCCGACATCGTGTCGGCCGCACACACGCACACCCCGTACGGAACGCCGTTCTCGGCGCTGGTGCAGACCTTCCGCCCGATCACCCAGGAGTCGTGTGCGTTCTACGACGACCACGAGCTGTTCGACGACGAAGAGGTGGACGTCGTGTCCACCGACGGCGGCAAGCGGATCGGCGCCGCGCTCGGCGAGGCCAAGGGTGTCATCCTGCGCAACCACGGCCTGCTGACGGTCGGCCAGACCGTGGACGAGTGCGTCGGCTTCTACGTGATGATGGAACGCACTGCGGAGGCACACATGAAGGCGCCCGGCGGCGTGGCGATCTCACACGAAGCGGCGTCGCGCGCGTACCTGTCGGTCGGCACCCATCTCGCCGGCTGGCACTACTTCCAGTGGCTGCTTCGCACCTACGTCCCCGACCCCAGCGTCGTCGGCTGACCCAGTTCTCCGCGTGAAAACATGCGGTCCGGGGGGCCGGCGGTTGCGCGGAACTGGGGGTGCGGGGTGCTCAGAAGAGCAGGTTGCCGAGGGTGTGGATCACGAGGCCGGCGAGGCCGCCGACGATGGTCCCGTTGATCCGGATGAACTGCAGGTCGCGCCCGACCTGCAGCTCCATCTTGCGGCTGGTCGACTCGCCGTCCCAGCGTGCCACCGTGGTCTCGATCAGCTTGCTGACCTCGCTGCGATAGTTCTCGACGACGTAGCCGACGGCCTGCCTGACCCAACGGTCGATCTTGGCCTGGAGCTCCGCCTCGTCACGCAGGCGCTCGCCGAGCTTGGCCAGGGAGACCGCGATCCGCTCGCGCAGCTCGCTCTCGGGGCGTGACGCAGCGTCGATGAGCCCGCGCTTGGCGTCGCGCCAGAGCGAGGAGATCCACGCCTGCACGTCGGGGTGGGCGAGGATCTCGTCCTTCAGCCGTTCACCCTTGGCCAACAGTTCCGGGTCGGTGCGCAGCCGATCGGCGAACGCTTCGACACGCCGCTCGATCGAGTGGCGGACCTCGTGGTCACCATCGACCCCGACATCGACGAGGAACCGGCTGACACCGTCGTAGATCTTGCCGAAGATGCGGTCGTCGATCGAGTCCGGGACCCACCACGGGGACTCCTGTTCGAGCCGCTCGCGGAAGGTGACCCGGTTGTCGGCGAGGAAGCCCTGCAGGCCGCTGAAGATTGCGTCGAGCAGGCGCTGGTGGTGCCCACCTTCGATCGCGAGGTCGATCGTCCTGCCGAGCAACGGCGCCACCGCCGTCGAACGGATGCGGCTCTCGACGATGCGCTCGATGCCTTCCTGCACCTGCGTGTCGTCGATGACCTCGATCGCGCCGCGGATCACGTCGGCGACCGCGACCGAGGCGCGGACGGCATGTTCGGGGTCGGCCAGCCACTCGCCGAGGCGGCGGCCGACGTCGATGCCGCCGAGGCGTTCGTCGAGGATCTCGCGAGACATGAAGTTGGTCTCGACGAACTCGCCCAGTGAACGGCCGATCTCGTCCTTGCGGTTCGGGATGATCGCGGTGTGCGGGATCGGTATGCGCAGCGGGTGGCGGAACAGCGCAGTGACGGCGAACCAGTCGGCCAGCGCGCCGACCATCGCTGCCTCGGCAAACGCGCGGACGTACCCCCAGGCGGTGCTGCCGTCCTCGTTCGCACGGGCGACAGCGAACAGCACAGCTGCGGCCAGCAGGAGACCGAGCGCGAACAGCTTCATCCGCGCGAGCGCAGCAGCCTTCGCGGCATCACCGTTGCTCGTGGTCACCTCAGTCATCGCCGACCACTCTTTCCTGGGGGTACACGCATCGAAACCCCACGTGGCACGCCGAGTCCTTGCGCGGCTGCGCGTGACGGGCCGAGGGCCGGTAGCGGCGACAGTAGTTGGCGGCGCACAGGAACGACCCACCCTTGGCGACGATCGCTGCCGTGCCTGCGGTCGGCGACGAGCAGCAGGGTGACAGCGGACGATGGTCGGCGGACCAGTCGTCCGCCGTCAACTCCCACACGTTGCCGAGCATGTCGAACAACCCGAAGCCGTTGGCGGGGAATGCGCCCACCGGCATCGTGCCCGGGGCATCGCGACGGATGGAACGCCACGGGAACTCGCCCAGCCAGACGTTGGCGCACAGCATCCCGTCGCCGGCGAGCGGCCAGCGGGTGGGCAACGCAATGCCGCCCGCGGCCGCCCACTCCCACTCCGCTTCGGTGGGGAGCCGACCGCCGGCCCAGCGGGCGTACGCATCGGCGTCGTCCGCGGTGACGCACACCACCGGGTGGTCGGCCAGCTCGTTGCCGTCGCAGTCGTCGAGGCCCGCATCGGACCCTCGTGGTCGGCGCCACGAGGCACTCGGGTCGTGTCGCCACCACTGGGCGGGGTCGGCGAGATCGACCGGCCGATCGAACGGAACGAACACGGCTGCGCCGTCGCATTCTGCGGTCGTGACATGGCCGGTGTCGGCGGCGAACGCGGCGAACTGCGCGTTGGTGACGGCGTGCACGTCGATCGCGAACGCGCCGACGGACACGGTCCGCGCCGGCGCCTCTTCGGGATAGGACTGGTCGTCGCCGAACACGAACGTGCCGGCGGGGATGTGCTGTCGTGGTGCTGGGTGCAGGTGCTGGATCACGCGCCGAGGCTGGGCGCCTGCAATGCGCCGACGCTCATGTCGATCAGGTTGGCGATGAACGCGTCGTCGGAGAGGTGCAGTTGGCGCTTCTGGACGATCTGCCGGGCGCGCAGTGCCAGGGCGTCGGAGACCAGCATCAGCATCGTCGTGACCCGCTCGTGGCGCACCTCCTGCGGCTGATCGGGGATCGCCGCGGCGATCATCGACATCGCCGTGTACGCCTGCAGCGGGGTACCGGGCGGTCCGTCGTCCCAGAAGTCGAAGAGGTCGGTCAGCTGGGCGATGACGCGGAGAAACTCGCGGCCCTCGTCGGTCTCCAGCTTGCGCGCGAACGGCAGCACGAACGCCCGCACGATCGCGGCGATGTCGTGCTCGGCATGATCGGCGACGATCCGCGCCAGCATCTCGGCGCGCTCGTCCTCGATGCCGTCGTTGTGGCGTTCGATGATCGCGTTGAGCAGGCCCTCGCGACCACCGAAGTGGTAGTGCAGCGCGCTCGTGTTCTTCTGGCCGGCACGCTCGATCACCGTGCGCAGCGGGACGCGGAAGACACCCTGTTCGGCGAACAGGTGCTGACCGATGGTGATCAGCTTGTCGCGGGTGTCGTGCGCCGTCCGTGCCACGGCCCCACCATAGCCAGGGGGTCGCGAACGGCCCCTGACGTGCGTTCGACGGGTGTCAGCGCTCGACGAAGTCGGGCACCGGCTTGCCCTGCGACTCGCACAGGTAGCGGTAGGCCGCGCTGATGCTGGACGCATCGATGATGTTGACGATGTTGTTGTCGTCGTCGAGATCGAGGTTGTTGCCGTGGATCACGAAGAACACCTCGGTCAGCTCGGTGTTGTCCTCGGGCACGACCAGCGTGTGCACCGATCCGGCGGGCTCGTAGACGTAGCTGCCGGCCTCGTAGCGCACGCCGTACTCGGCGTACATCCAGCAGCCGGCTGTCGTCCACGCGTAGACCGGTCCAGTGTGCCGGTGGCGGGTGACCGCCATGCCGGGCTCGAACCGGTTGGCGACGATCCACAGCCCGTTGGCGACGTCGGCGTGCACGAGGCGCAGCTGGCCACCTGGGATGTCGACCCACGGTGTGTCGATCGCGGTGGCATGGCCGATCGGTAGGCCCAGATGGGTGATGTCAGTGCTCATGTCGGTTCCCCTTCGTCGTGCGCGTTTTTCGATGGTGGTTCGGATCCGCTGCGGACCGAGATCCGCTGCGGGCCTAGATCCGCTGCAGAATGGTGCCGGTGGCGATGGCTCCGCCGCAGCACATGGTGACGAGCGCGATCTCCTTGCCGCTGCGCTCGAGCTCGTGCAGTGCGGTGGTGATCAACCGGCTGCCCGTGGAGCCCACGGGGTGACCGAGCGCGATCGCGCCGCCGTTCACGTTGACCTTCTCGACGAGGTCGTCGCGAGAGATGTTGTTGACCTTGGCCCAGCTGAGCACGACCGAGGCGAAGGCCTCGTTGATCTCGATCAGGTCGATGTCGTCCATCGTCATCCCGGCGTCCGCAAGGACCTTCGCCGTGGCATCGACCGGACCGTCGAGGTGGTAGTACGGATCGCTGCCGACCAGGCACTGGGCCAGGATGCGGGCCCGCGGACGCAGACCCTCGGCCTTGGCCCGCTCCTCGCTCATCCACAGCACCGCGGCCGCGCCGTCGCTGATCTGGCTGCTGTTGCCGGCGGTGTGCATGCCGCCTTCCATGACGGGCTTCAGCGTGGCCAGCTTCTCCGCGGTGGTCTCGCGCAGACCACCGTCGCGGGCAACGACGGTCTTGTTGCCCTCGGCGTCGACGACGGTGACCGGGATGATCTGGCTCTCGAACCGTCCCTCGTCCGTGGCCTTGATCGCCTTCTGCTGGGAGATCAGGCCGAGGAAGTCGACGTCTTCGCGGGTGATGCCGCGCTTGGCGGCGATGCGCTCCGCCGAGGTGAACTGGTCGCCCATGTCCCACGGGAAGTCGGCCGGCTTGCCGCTGCCGTTGATCAGCTCGCCCTCCGGCGTGCGCGGCGTCGCGGCTCCGAGCCAGACCTTGCTCATGTGCTCGACACCGCACGCGAGGCCGATGTCGATGACACCGGCATGGATCATGTTGTGGATCAGGTGGTTGGCCTGCTGGCTGCTGCCGCACTGCGAATCGATCGTCGTGCCGGCGACCTGATAGGGGAGGCCTGACTCGAGCCACGCCGTGCGAGCGACGTTGCTGGTCTGCTCGCCGGCCTGGGTGACACAGCCGCCGATGACCTGGCCCACGGTGGCCGGGTCGACGCCGGCTCGCTCCAGGACGCCGACCTGCGCCGCGCCCAATAGCTTCGCTGCGTGGAAGTCCGCGAACTGCCCGTTGCGCTTGCCGATCGCAGTGCGCCCGGCTTCGACGATGACTGGATTCCCCATGGCGATCCCCTCGCGAGACATGCTTTCTGACGGTCCGTCAGATTCGCCCAGGTTAGCCCCCTGCGTGGGCATGCGGGCCAAGCGGATCGACGTCTCGGGCGGCGAGCGACGCCGGGTCGGTGAGCCAGGCCGACGTGAGCGCGTCGGAGTCGGCGATCAGCTGCGCAGCGTGGGCGAAGTCCGTCGGCGGGATGGTGATCGGACAGAGCACCGGCGCGATGTGCAGCGCGCACGACCCGGCGTAGCGCTCGGCATCGATCCGCAACCGTTGCTGCACCAGCAGGCTGATCGCGTGCAAGGCCGTGCCGAGCGCTCTCTTCGGTGGGCGAGGCAGCGCGCAGGCATAGCCGCACGGCAGCACCCAGACCTCGGTCGCGCCAAGCTGCACCGCATGCGAGATCGGGCAGTTGTTGACCACGCCGCCGTCGACGAGGGTCCTGTCGTCGATCTGCACCGCCGGAAAGATGCCCGGGATCGCCGCGCTCGCGCAGATCGCGTCCACTGCGTTGCCCCGGCCGAGCAACACGTCGATGCCGGAGAGGAGGTCGGTCGCCACGACGTGGAAGGGGATGAGCGAGTTCTCCAGCCGATCGAACCCGAGCGAACGATGCAGGATCTTGCGCAACCCGGAGTCCGGCACCAGATGGTCACGACGCCCGACGAACCCCAGCAGCCCACCGAGCCACTGCGTGGGGAAGACGTCCTCGCGTCGAAGCCCGGTCCAGAGCGCCCCGAGTTCGTCGATGTCGGCCGACGGGCCTCTGCCGGCGAGCCATCCACCGTTGAGCGCGCCCACGGAGGTGCCGATGACGAGGTCCGGTCGGACGCCGTGCCTGAACAGGGCGCGCATCATGCCGACCTGCACCGCGCCGAGGTTGCCTCCTCCGGACAGCACGAATGCGGTCGTCATGTCATCGTCCCCGATTCGTACCGTGCCCGGGCTTTCGAGATCCCCGGCACATTGTGCACCATCCCGACGGCGCCGTGTCCGAGGACGACCCTGCTCGACGTGCTGTACTGGCCGGATGCCCACCCACCTCAGCGGACACGTTGCCCTCGTCACCGGCGCCGGCAACCCGGATGGCATCGGCTTCGCGATCGCGACAGCGCTCGCCGCGGAAGGGGTCGACGTCGCGCTCGTGGCGACGACCGATCGGATCCATCGGCGGGCGTCAGAGCTCGGCGAGCGCGCTGCGGGCTTCGTCGCCGACCTCTCCGATCCGGCGGCAGTCGACCGGCTCTTCGCCGGGCTTGCCGCGTGGAGGCCGCGACTCGACATCGTGGTCAACAACGCGGGGATGACCTCCGTCGGCGCCGGGTCCGACGCGGCGCGCCCGCTGGATCAGCTCAGCCATGCCGAGTGGAACGACACCATCCAGCGCAACCTCGGTACCTCGTTCCTCGTCTGCCGCGCCGCAGTGCCGATCATGCGAGCCGCCGGATACGGCCGGATCGTCAACGTCGCCTCCACCTCGGGCCCGGTGTCCGCGTTCACCGACGGCAGTGCCTACGCCGCGGCCAAGGCGGGCGTCGTCGGGATGACCCGTGCGCTGGCGATCGAGGTCGCCAAGGCCGGCATCACCGTCAACGCGGTCGCGCCCGGCTGGATCGACACCGGCGCTTCGGCGTCCGACGGTGAGCGGCGAGCCGGCGCGGCGACACCGATCGGTCGCAGCGGACGACCCGACGAGATCGCCGGCGCCGTGGTGTTCTTGGCCTCGCCCGTCGCCTCGTACGTGACGGGCCAGATGCTGGTGATCGACGGTGGGAACGCGATCGCCGAGGACCATGCACCGGGAGGCCGCTCGTGAGCGACACGACATCCGTCGACCAGGACAGTGCAGCGCGTCCAGTCGTGATGATCACGGGCGGCGCAGGGGGAATGGGCGTGGCTGCGGCACGTCGCTTCGTCGCCGGTGGCTGGCGCGTCGTGGTTGCCGACCACGACCAGATCAGGGCCGAGGCGCTGGCCGACGAGCTCGGGGAGCCGGTCCTCGCCGTGCATTGCGACGTGACCCGCCCGGAGTCCTGCCACGCTGCGGTGCGCGCCACGTTGGCCTGGGCGGGTCGATTGGATCATGCGATCGCTGCCGCCGGGCTGTGGACCGAAGGACCGATCGACGATGTCGACGAGTTCGAGTTCGACCGGGTGATGGCCGTCAACGTCAAGGGCGTGTTCTTCACGAGCAAGGCCGCGGTGCCCGCGTTGCGGGCCAGCCGCGGTTCGCTCACGCTCATCGCCAGCGATGCCGGCCTGCAGGCCAACAAGGGGGCCTCGGTCTACTGCGCGTCGAAGGGCGCGGTCGTCCTGCTGGCCAAGACGCTGGCGCTCGACCTCGCGCCGGACGGAGTGCGAGTCAACGCTGTCTGCCCCGGCGATGTGATGACGCCGATGCTGCGCTACCAGGCCGAGGCCTACGGCGGCACCGACCAGGACGGCTACCTGGCCGAGCTGCTGTCCAAGTACCCGCAGGGGACCAGCGCTCGGTTCATCGAGCCGACCGAGGTCGCCGAGCTGCTGTGGTTCCTGGCCCAGACGACGTCGGCACCGATCACCGGCGCGGCGATGAGCATCGATTTCGGGCTCAGCTCCGGCGTCCAGTGAGCGGCGCGAAGCCCCGGAGCGGTTGACGATCGGCCGGCCCGGGTACGGCACCACCCATGAGCGACGACCAGGACAACGCAGAGAGCCTCGACGAGGACATGGTGGGCACCGATGACGCCGTCACCAGCGACGAGGCCGATCTCTCCGCAGACGCCGAGTGGCCGCCGACACGGGCGCACGGACTGCCGTTCGCCGATGCCGACGTGACCGACGAGTCATTCGCCGAGCGCACCCTCCAAGAGGAACCCGAGGAGTTCCCGGACTCGGTCTCCGACGCCACACCGTTCGAGGCAGACGTCGACGACGCGAACATCGGCGACGGCTGACCGCCGGTACGACGTCTGAGTGCTCGACGCGACGGAACCGCCCTCGGTCGACAGGAGGATTGGGAGCTGCCCGAAGGCCGCGCGGATGCGGCGCGGGCTCCCCTGGGACGCATGTCGCCCACGGTGAGGAATCGTCCCGCTGCACGGGACCACTCCGCACCATGGGCGGATGACGTCCCGCCGCCAGGCCAGGTGGGTTCCTCACGTGGAGATTCGCCAGCCACGCATCTGGGTGAGGCGTCCCGCCGGGGTCGCGGCATGCGGGCGGTCGCGTTCGTTCCGCAATCCGCCAGCCGACGGAGTGGACGCGGGTGCGGCCCGTTGAACCGCTGGTTCCGCGTCCAGTCTCCGGGGCGAGGTCAGTAGCCGGGCTTGGTCGCCGGGGTCGTTGCGTCGGCCGCGTCGCTGTCGATCGCGTTGCCGTCGGAGCCCACGACGTACCAGACGCCGCCTTCGGCCTGGCCCGCTGTGTCACCAGGGGCCGAGTCGCCCGCGTAGAAGTACAGCGGGTGACCGTAGAACGTGACCTGCTGGGTGCCGTCGTCTCGAGTGATGGTCGCGAAGTCTTCGTGGTCGAGGCCCGTGCCGGGCTCGACGGTGCCCTCCAGCGCGGGCCAAGCGCTGGCGCAGCCGCCGGAGCACGCGCTGGTCGAGCCGCTGTCCTTGGTGAACAAGTACAGCGTCTTGCCGTCGGACGTCTGCAGGATCGAGCCGAGTGGCGAGTCCGTCAGTTGGACGGCGACAGCATCCGCGGGCGCCGCCGACGATGCGGTCGCAGCCGCGGTGTCGGCCGCAGAGCTTTCGGGGGCCGCAGCGGCCGTCGTCTCGGGAGCGGCAGCCGTCGTCGGCGCGGCGGTGGTCGCCGCTGCGACGGTCGTCGCTGTCGTCGCTGTCGTCGCTGTGGTCGCTGTAGTGGTCGCGGCCGGTGCGGCGGTCTTGGTCGAGCCGCATGCGGCGAGCGCGATCGCGAGCGCGGCAGCTCCGGCGAGTGTGGTGCGGTGAAGGTGGGTCATGGTGTGCACTACGAACGGACCGGCCGGAGGGATCTGAAAAACCGGATCCCGGGTTCGCTCGTAGTGTTTCGTGATGGTGATGTGGACCTCTCATGTCGAGCGGCTCGACGACGGGGCTCTCCTCGCGGCGATGGCAGCGGGTGATGCCAATGCTGCGACTGTGTTCGTCCGCCGTCACCAGCGCGCCGTCTTCGGCCTGGCGATCACCATGTGCGGTGATCCTCGACTGGCCGAGGACGTGTCCCAGCAGACATTCGAACGGGTGTGGAAGCACGCCGGCACGTATGACGCTCGCCGGGCGCCGGTGCGGGCATGGATGCTGACGATCACGCGACGGCTGTGCATCGACTCGTTCCGCACCAATCGCAGCACACCCATCGACCCGTTCGATCTGTCCGCCCTGCTGCCACCGGCGTCGGGATCCGTCGAGGATGCAGCCGTGGCGCGCGCCGAGGTACGCGGGCTGCACGACGCGTTGCTCGGTCTGCCGCCCGAGCAACGGCGGGTGCTCCTCCAGGCCTCGCTCGGTGGACGGACCGCGGTCGAGATCGCCGAGATCGAGCAGATCCCGGTGGGTACGGTGAAGACCCGCCTCCGCCTCGCGCTCGCCCGGCTGCGCAACGAGGTCCGCCCGGTTGGGGTCGACGATGTCTGAGCAGATCAGTTGCGACGCGTTCGAGGCAGCCGCGGCGGAGCTCGCGTTCGAGCTCGTCGAGCCAGACGTTCGCGATGTCCTCCTCACCCACGCGGCGGGCTGCGATCGGTGCCGGGCCGAGCTGGAGTCGTTGTCGGTCACCGCTGATCTGCTCGTGCTGTTGGCGCCGGAGGGCGAACCACCGATCGGCTTCGAGCAACGAGCGGTGGAGGCGATGGTCGGTGACCGCCGACCGCGTCGCTGGCTCGCGCTCGTTGCCGCGGCGGCTGTGTTGTTCGTCGTCGGCCTCGGCATCGGTTCGTGGCGGAGCGATGACGAGTCCACCTCGACGTTCCGCCAGGCCGCCCTGGTCGACGACCATGGGACCGGCTTCGGTTCGGTGTCGTTGGCGTGGTCGGACGATGTCGTGCTGACGATGTCGTTGAAGGGTCTCGACGCCGGCGACTATCGGTGCCTCGTCGAGACCTCCGACGGCCGCTCCCATCTCATCGCAACCTGGCCGATCGGGGCCGAGGGCACCGGTTGGTGGGCGGTGCCACTGCAGCTCGATGCCCGGTCGGTTCGCTCCGTGCTGATCCAGGACGACGACGGCACTCCGGTCGCGTCCGCTGTCCTCAACTGATCGCGCTGCCGCGTCCGGGGAAGATCACGACCTCGCTGCCGATCGCGACGAAGCCGACCGCGAGAAAGGCACGCAGGCTCCTGGCGTTGCCGGGTGACACCGCAGCGAACAGCTCGGTGCCGGGATCGACCAGACACAACGCCTCGTCGATCAACGCGCGGCCGACACCGGCACCACGCGCCGCATCGGGGATCTCGATGCTCATCTCGATGCGCCCGGCCAGCCCTGTGCCGATGGTGACGAAGCCGCGTCCGTCACCGTGGACCGCGACGTCCGTGCGCAGGGTGCGGGCGTAGCGAACGCGGGGATGATCGTCGAGATCGGTCGAGTTGGTCAGCGAGCTCGCACCACCCCGACCCCGGGCCACGAGGGTGAGATCGATCACATCGATCGTCCCGCCACGTGCCAGCCGTAGCAGCACCTCCGGCGCGTGGGCGGCGCCGAAGCCATCGATGTGCAGATCGATCAGGAGCTCTGGCGCGTCGGTGGCGATGAAGGCGTGGCCGGTCGAGCAGACGACCGCGTTCTTGCCGTTCTCGAACGCGTCGAGCATCGTCACCCCGCCGTCGGCACGCGGGAACACGCCTCGCGCGCAGCGATGGAAGTGGGCGAGCAGCGGGTGGGCCGCCGCATTCACGTCAGTGCGACTTGCCTTTGGCTTCGGCTGCCCATCGGTGCATCAGCACGAGCGCGATCACCATCGCCACGGTGACGCCGGCGTTGACCGCCAGGCCGATCTGGGCGTGGTCGAACTGGGACTGGCTGGTTTCGTCGCCCAGTGATTCCTTGGCGACGATGGTGAGGATGTGCCGTACTGCGGAGATGCCGCCGATGATGAGGAACGGCGTGAGCTGGAAGCCTTCGTCGTGGAAGTGGGCGAGCACGGTGGTCAGCAGTTCGAGGACGATCACGACGAACAGCACGCCGTTGATGCCGCCGATGACCCGATCCGAATACGCCTGCTCGTGGGAGAAGTCGATCACCGACCGGACGAGCACGTATCCCGCCAGCCCGACCATCGCGAGGGCGACCAGGTAGTGGATCAGGTCTTCGGCGAGGTGAAGGACGTGGAGCGGGAGTTCCTGCTTCTCGTCATCTGCAACAGGTGCGTTCATATCTCGACAGGATGCCATCTCGGCGAGCTGCAACTCGGGATCTCAGGCGTCGGTCAGGAAGTGCTCCAGCCGGACGCGTTCCTCGTCGCCCAGCGCGTCGAAGGTGAACGCCACGTAGGTGCGGAAGTCGTCCCCGCGCTCGATGCGGCTGGCCGTCACGCGTGCGTGCAGACGACCGTCGTCGAGCGCAACCGTCACGATCGCCGACTCACCGGGATGGAGCGCCACCGGTTCGTGGAACGCCAGCAACATCCCGGAGAGGGACAGGTCGATGGTCGTTGCTGCCGGCATCGGTCGCTCGGGTGCGATCGTCACCCGAACCTCGGCTGCTCGAACAGCGCGAGGGTGCAGTCGCGGATCGGTCACGATGCGAGTACTACCCCATCAGCG
>JAOBWO010000333.1 GCA_025463415.1 Acidimicrobiales bacterium
CGAACAGCACCGACTTCGGCCTCTACGACTACGTGTTCTCGCAGAACATCGACCGCGCCTACCGCACCGCGAAGCAGTTGCGCAGCGGCAACGTCGGCATCAACACCGCGCAGCGCAACCACGACACCCCGTTCGGCGGCTTCAAGATGAGCGGCGTCGGACGCGACGGCGGGGACTTCGGCCTCCTCGCCTACACGGAGATGCAGACCATCGTCTGGCCGGGCTGAGCCCGCCCGCAACATCGTCGGAGGGTTTCCGGTCGGAGGGCTTGCCGTGCACACGGGTGCACGGCAAGCCCTCCGTCGCGTTTCCCTCGAACGTCGCGCACCCCCCATGTAGGGTCGCGCGATCGCCTTCCCCGGCAGACCATCGTCGGGAGAGGAACCATGCCCACACCCACCTTCACACCGCAGGCCATGCGGTGGCTCGCCGCACATCACGGCATCATCTCCACACCTCGACTGCGCGCGTGTGGCGTCTCCGAGCGGGCTTGGAAGCGAGCCACGCACGACGGCCTGCTCGTGCCGGTCGCGAAGGGTGTCTACCGGATCGCCTCGTCACCAATGACGGTCGAAGCCCAATGCGTCGTCCTGTCGCTGGCCCACCCGACCGGCTTCGTCACTGGGCCGACGTTGGCCCGCTTGCTCGGACTCCGACGACAGCCTCGTGATCGGCGCATCCACTACAGCGTGCCGCACGGTCACGAGCTCGTCCTCGACGATGGCGTGGTGCTCCGCCAGTCTCGCCGCGTCGACCCGGCGCTCGACATCCGAGTGCGGCGCGACGGCATTCGGATGGCGACACCATGGCGGTTGGCCTTCGATCTCGCCGCAGACCTGAGCGCCCGCGACCATCGGTCCGTCGTCGAGCAGATGCTGCACGATCGGATGTGCACGGTCGGCCAGCTCGCTCAGACTGGCAAGCGCCTCGTCGCTCCCCGCCGCCCCGGGTCGAAGCGATTCCTCGAGACACTCTCGCAGCGGCTGCCGGGTGGTCCGATCGAGTCACATCCAGAGTTGGAGTTCGCTGCTGCGCTGCAAGCGCGAGGCGTGCCGATCGTCGTGCAGCAGACGTGGCTCGATCTCCCGAACGGCGCACGGGCGCGTCTGGACATCAGTGTGCCGGACATCTTCTGGGGTGTCGAGGTCGATCTCCACCCGACTCACTTCCTGTTCGAGGGCAACGCCGCAGACCGACGCCGTGATCGTCAGTGTCACCTGATCGGCTGGCAGGTCGAGCGCGTCACCGGGCTCGACCTCCTGGACCTCGACACCACGGTCGACGAGCTCGTCGCGCTGTATCGCCGTCGATGCGCAGAGCTCGGCCGTCGCTCGGCATGAGCCGGCGACGACATCGTGTCGGAGGGGTTGCCGTGCACCCGGGTGCACGGCAAGCCCTCCGGCCGGGAAACCCTCCGACGGTGGGGGGTCGGGCGGGGACGATGATCTCAGTTCGCGTTGGCGGCGGCGTGGGCGGCGTAGAGGAGGAGGCCGCCGCGCATGTCGCCGGTGGTGCCCTCACCCATCCGGTTCATCACGTAGGCGAAGGTGGTCCGTGAGTCGAGGTCGTTGATGCACAGCGAGCCGCCCCAGCCACCCCAGAAGCAGGCGCGCGGGTTGGGGCTGATCGGCACCTCGGGGCAGACGAGGCCGTAGCCGATGCCGAGCTTGAACGTGGCCGGCAGGATGAGGTCCTGGCCGTAGGTCTGCTCGCGGAAGATCCGCTCGATGCCGGCCTCGGACAGGATTCGCACCCCGTTGCGTTCGCCACCGTGGCTGACCACTGACTGCGCGGTGGCCACCGAGCGTGCGTTGCCGTGCCCGCCGGCCGCCGGGATCTCGGCCCGGCGCCACGGGACGGTCTGCGAGACAGCGGCGTCGAGTGGCGGGTTGGAGAAGGTGCGGTACACGAGCGAGTCGTGCGGCAGCGGATCGGCGCCGGCCAGACCGATGTCCGGCGGGATGACGTGTGCGACGCGGTGGTCCTCCGACGCCGGCGTCCCGATGAAGAAGTCGGCCCCGAGCGGACCGGCGATCTCCGACGCGAAGAACGTCCCGACCGAGGCGCCGCTGACCCGCCGGACGACCTCGCCGACGAGGTAGCCCTGGGTCAGCGCGTGGTAGCCGCTGGCGGTTCCCGGCTCCCACCACGGCGCTTGCGCGGCCAGCAGCGACGTGCACTTCTCCCAGTCGAAGAGGTCGTCGGCGGTGAGCGGCTCCTGCCAGCCGGACAGGCCGGCGGAGTGGCTCAGCAGATGGCGGACGAGCACATCGGCCTTGCCGTTCGCGGCGAACTCCGGCCAGTACGTCGCGACCGGCGCGTCCACGTCGAGCTCGCCGCGGTCGGCCAACACCAGCGCGCTGAGCGCGGTCATCGTCTTGGTGGTGCTCCAGACGTTGATCAGCGTGTCGCGCTCCCAGTTCTTCTCCACACCGTCGTCGTCGGTGATCGTGCCGCCCCAGAGATCGACGACGAGCTCGCCGTCGTGGATGACGGCCACGGACGCGCCGACGTCGTCGCCGGACGCGAGGTTCCGTTCGAACTGCTCGCGAACGGCGATGAACCGTTCGTCGACCGTGCCCTCGATGTTGATGTCCCCCGACATCGGTACCCCCTCGATCGTCGGACCCGAATGAGCCCGTGCCTATTGAAGCGGCAGGACGATCTCCTCGGCGAAGCGGTCGATCGAGGGCTGGTACGCCGCCGCGACGTCGTCGAGGTTGCGCCGATCGCCCGTGTTGACGTTGCCCACGGACCACGGCATGCAGATCATCCCCGTGATGCCCAGCTCCTCGCCGGCACGCCGGTAGATCTCGACCGAGGGCCGCGCATAGACGCCGGCGATGATCTCGAAGTTCGACGTGTCCCGATCCTGCTGGGCCAGCAGCTCGCGCAGCCGGCCGATGTAGGTGACTGCGTCGTCCCATGGGTACGCGTTGCCGATCCAGCCGTCGGCGTACTTGGCAGCACGCTGCAACGCGGCTTCGGTGTGGCCACCCGTGTAGATCGGCACGGGAGTCGGCGGGTGCGGCTCGAGGGTCATTGCCGGAATGTCGAAGTGCTCGCCGTGCCACTCGACCCAGCCGCCCTTCCACAGCTCGCGCAACGCCGGGATCATCTCGTTCAACCGCTTGCCACGGGTGCCGAAGTCCTGACCCTGGAGGTCGTACTCCTCCTTCATCCAGCCTGCGCCGACGCCGAGCGCGACTCGGCCCTCGGTGAGCACTGCCGCCGTTGCGACCTCCTTCGCGACCTGAAGGATCGGCCGATGCCCGGCGATGTACACGTTCGTCGTGAAGTGCAGCTGGGTGGTCACGCTGCTCATCGCGCCGATCAGCACCCACGGATCCGGCCACGCGGCCCCGGGTTCCCAGATCGGGCGACCGTCGGCGTGCGGCGAGTACGGGTACTTGCTCGTCAGCTCCCTCGGGTAGCACAGGTGGTCGCTGACCATCAGGCCGTGATAGCCGGCTCGATCGAGCAGCCGCGACACCTGCACCAGCTCGGTTGTGTTCATGAACGCAGTCGCGCACCAGAACTTCATGACTCGGTCCCCCTGGCTCGGTGTCGACGTCGGTGTGTCGAACGTGGTGTGGTCGGACTACCGGCTGGCCCGGGTCATGCCCAGGCCGACGGTGGCGACGATGTCGCGTTGGATCTCGTTGACGCCGCCGCCAAAGGTGTTGATCTGGGCGAGGCGCCCCGCTTGCTCGACCTCGCCGTGCAGCACGGCACCCGGCGATCCGTAGCGGAGGTGGCCGACCGGGCCGAGGACACCCAGCAGCAACTTGTAGACCTCGACGCCGCGCTCGGTGCCGAACACCTTGACCGAACTGGACGCCTGCGGGGTGAGGGTGCCGTCGTTGACCGAGCGGACGAGCTTCCAGTTCATCAACTTCAGCGCCTCGAGGATGCACTTGCACTTGGCGAAGTCGGCCTGCACCCACGGGAGGTCGATCATCCGCTCGCCATTGCTGCCACCACTCGGCTCGGCTGCGGCCCACGCGACGACGTCGTCGTACAACCGGTGGGTGAGAGCGGTCAGGGCGGCGAGGCCGACCCGCTCGTGGTTGAGCTGGGTGGTGATCAACTGCCAGCCGCGGTTGACGTCGCTGACGACGTTTTCCTTCGGCACGCGGACATCGGTGTAGTACGTGGCCGTGGTGACGTTGCTGCCGACCGTGACGATCGGTGTCCACGAGAAACCCGGCGCGTTCGTGGGCACGATGATGATCGAGATGCCCTTGTGCTTCGGTGCCTCCTGATCGGTGCGACACGCGAGCCAGACGTAGTCGGCCTGGTTGGCGCCGCTGGTGAACACCTTGTTGCCGTTGATCACCCACTCCTCGCCGTCGAGGACGGCGGTGGTGCGCAGCGAGGCGAGGTCGGTGCCGGACTCCGGCTCGGTGTAGCCGATCGCGAAGTTGAGGTCGCCGGCGAGGATGCCGGGCAGGAACCGGGCCTTCTGCTCCTCGGTGCCGTAGGCCATGATCGTCGGCCCGACCGTGTTGATCGTGACGAACGGGAACGGGGCGTGGGCGCGTTGGACCTCGTCGAACAGAATGAACTGGTCCGTCGCGGGGCGGCCCTGCCCACCGAACTGCTTCGGCCAGCCGAGCCCGAGCCAACCGTCGGTGCCCATCTGCTTGACGATCCGGCGGAACTCCGGTTTGCCCTCGCCGTTGTCACCCATCGCGTCGCGAACCTCGCGCGTCAGGAGGCGATCGAAGTACGCGCGCAGCTCGTGGCGCAGGGACTCTTGCTCGGGGGTTTCGGCGAGATGCATACGCCACGCGACGCTAGTTCACCCTCCGGACGAATCTGACGTTGTGTCAGAAACTTTGCCGGACACGGTTTTGGACCGTCGGCGTGGGGTCAGACCCGGTTCAGGGGCAACGGGAGGTCGGTGCTACGTTGCGACCTGACGCTGCGTCAGATCGAGCGCAGCATGACGAACGAGGGATTCAGCGTGTCGGGCTATCTGCAGGACAAGGTCGTCGCCATCACGGGCGCAGGACGCGGCATCGGCCGCTCGATCGCGCTGCTCGCTGCGGCTGAGGGTGCGAAGGTGGTCGTCGCCGACTACGGCGTCAGCTCGGACGGCACCGAGCCCAGTTCGGCCATCGCCGACGAGGTCGTGACGGAGATCAAAGCGGCAGGGGGCGAGGCGATCGCGATCGCCAGCGACGTGTCCACGATGTCCGGCGGCGAGAGCGTCGTCACCGCGGCGATGGACACCTACGGCCGCATCGACGGCGCGGTCTGCGTCGCCGGCATCCTGCGCGAGCGGATGCTGTTCAACATGAGCGAGGACGAGTTCGACGCCGTCGTGCGCGTCCACCTGAAGGGCACGTTCACCGTCTACCGCCAGGCCGCAGCAATCATGCGCAAGCAGGAAGGCGGCGGCAGCCTGATCGCCTTCACCAGCGGCGTCTGGGCGCTCGGCTCTGTGGCCCAGGCCAACTACGCCGCGGCCAAGGGCGGCATCGTGAGCTTCTCCTACGCAGCTGCAGTCGGCCTCGAGCGCTACGGAGTGCGAGCCAACGTGATCGCTCCCGTGGCGCGCACGCGCATGAGCGCCAACGTGCCCACGACCCTGGCCGAGATGGGCGACGCGGAGGACATCGCACCGATGGCCGCGTACCTGCTCGGCGATGCGAGCAAGGACGTCACCGGGCAGGTCTACAGCGTCGTCGGCAACAAGATCGCGATCTGGAGCCAGCCCAAGGAGATCCGCGCGATGTACAACGACGTCCGTTGGACACCGGAGCTGATCGAAGAGCGCCTGCCGCAGACCATCAAGACGGAGCGCCTGCCGTTCCTCGACATGGTCGAAGCCGGGCGCAAGGCGGCAGCGGCCGGCGAGAAGCCGAACGGCTGATCCGCGGATGAGCATCGCGGCAGCAGACGTCGCGCTCGCGTCCATGAGCGACGACGACTTCCGCCGACACGTCCAGCAGTGGCTCGCCGAGCACGTCATCGGCGACTACGCATCACTCACCGGGCGCGGTGGGCCGGGCGACGAAGAGGTCGGCTTCGACATCCGGGTCGCGTGGGAGCAGGAGCTCGGCCGGGCCGGCTGGATCGGCATCGGTTGGCCGGTCGAGTTCGGCGGGCGCGGCGCGTCCGTCGCGCAGCAGATCATCTGGGCCGAGGAGTACACGCGCGCCCAGGCGCCGGCTCGGGCCAACCACATGGGCGAGAACCTGCTCGCGCCGACGCTGATCGAGTACGGCACGCGCGAGCAGTGCGACCGCTTCCTGCCCGGCATCCTCGACGGCACCGTCCGTTGGTGCCAGGGCTACAGCGAGCCCGACGCCGGCAGCGATCTGGCCAACGTCAAGACTCGCGGGGTGTTGGACGGCTCCGTCGAAGGCGGCGGCGAGTGGGTGATCAACGGGCAGAAGGTCTGGACCTCGCTCGCCCACGTCAGCCACTGGTGCTTCGTCGTCGCCCGCACCGAGGCCGGAACGACACGCCACAAGGGGCTCTCGTTCCTCCTCGTGCCGATGGACCAACCGGGTGTCGAGACACGGATCATCCGCCAGATCACCGGCGGCGGTGAGTTCAACGAGACCTTCTTCACCGACGCGCGCACCCCGGCCGACATGATCATCGGCGCGCCCGGCGCGGGATGGGGCGTGGCGATGGGTCTGCTCGGCTTCGAGCGCGGCATCTCCACCCTTGCCCAACAGGTCGGCTTCGAGCGCGAGCTGCAGACCACGATCGACATCGCCCGTCACCACGGTCGTGCGAACGATCCGGTCGTGCGCCAGCGATTGGTGAAGGCGCACACCGGGCTGCAGCTGATGCGATGGAACGCGCTGCGTTCGATGGGCGCCGGCGTGCCCGGCCCCGAGGCCAGCATCGGCAAGCTGTTCTGGGGCACCTGGCACCGCGACCTCGGCGAGCTGATGATCGATCTGCAGGGCGCTGCGGGGCTGGCCCACGAGCCCGTCATCGACCCACTGTGCCCGGACGACGATCTCACCCTCGAACAGAAGCTGTTCCTCTTCACTCGGAGTGACACGATCTACGGCGGCAGCAACGAGATCCAACGCAACGTGCTCGGCGAACGAGTGCTCGGGCTGCCCAAAGAACCCCAGGCCAAACAACCCCAGCCGAAGGAACCCGCAGCGACATGACCGCACCCGAATACGTCCCCGGCCACGGCCTTCTCGCCGGCAAGAACGTGCTGATCACCGCTGCGGCCGGCACCGGCATCGGCTTCGCGACAGCCAAGCGCTGCGTCGAAGAGGGCGCCACCGTCGTCATCAGCGACAAGCACGAGCGACGCTGTGGTGAGTCCGCAGCCGAGCTGAGCGTTGTCGGCATTCCGTGTGACGTCACCGACGAGGACTCCGTGCGCGCCCTCATCGCCGGGGCCACCGCGGCCTTCGCGGCGAGCAACCGGGGTGGCATCGACGTGTTGATCAACAACGCCGGACTCGGCGGCACGGCGGAGCTGCACGAGATGACCGACGACCAGTGGAGCATCGTCCTCGACGTCACGCTCAACGGCACCTTCCGCTGCATGCGCGCCGGTCTGCAGCACATGTACGAACGCGGCTCCGGCGTGATCGTCAACAACGCCTCGGTGCTGGGCTGGCGGGCGCAGGAGGGCCAGGCCCACTACGCGGCGGCCAAGGCTGGCGTGATGGCCCTGACGCGCTGTGCCGCCATCGAGGCGGGCAAGCGTGGAGTGCGCGTCAACGCCGTCGCGCCCAGCATCGCGATGCACCCCTTCCTCGCCAAGGTGACCAGCGACGAGCTGCTCGACGAGCTGACCCAGCGCGAGGCCTTCGGCCGCTACGCCGAGCCGTGGGAGGTCGCGAACGTGATGGTGTTCCTGGCCAGCGACTACAGCAGCTACATGACCGGCGAGGTCGTCTCGGTCAGCTCCCAGCACCCATGAGCCACGCGCCCGGGTTGAGTCTGGTCATCGACACCGACACGGCATCGGACGACGCGATCGCCCTGCTGATCGCCGTGCGCACACCGGGTGTCACCGTCAAGGCCGTCACGGTGGTGGCCGGCAACGTGCCGCTGCCCCTGGCCGTGCGCAACGCGATCGTGACGCTGGACCTGGTCGGCGGAGCGCACGTTCCCGTTCACGCCGGCCTGGCCGGCCCCCTGCTGCGCCCACTGGAGACCGCCCAGTACGTGCACGGCGACGACGGCATGGGTGGAGCGACGTTGCCCGACCCGTCACGAGTTGCCGATGCCGAGCACGCCGTGGACGTCATCCGCCGCATCGCCCACGACGAACCCGGACGCCACACCTTGGTCACGCTGGGTCCACTGTCGAACGTCGCCACCGCATTGCTGATCGAGCCCGATCTGCTGAGCCGGTTCCGCCACACCTACTTGATGGCAGGCGCGTTCGACGGCGTCGGCAACGTGCATCCCCTCGGCGAGTTCAACGTGTGGGCCGATCCCGAGGCAGCCGCGATCGTGGTCGACGCGCCCGGCGACAAGACCTTCATCGGGTGGGACATCTCCCGGCGCTACTCGGTGATGACGCCGGACGACCAGAGCCGGCTCGCAGCGCTGGCCCCGCTGGGGCAGTTCGCGGTCGACATCAACGCCAAGGTCAACGAGTACGTGGCCGAGCACGGCCTGGCCGGCTTCGACCTACCCGACCCGATCGCGATGGCCGTCGCGATCGACCCGACGATCATGACGAAGAGCCAGGCCGCACTGATCTCGATCGGCACCGACCCCGTCTCCCGGGGCGGGACGATCGTCGACCACCGATTCGAACGTGGCGCGCCCAACGCACGGATCGCCGTGGTCGTCGACGAGTCCCGCTTCAAGGCGATGCTCTTCGCCGCCTGCGCCGATTAGCCGGCGCGGGCACCAGACGTCCGCGTCACGCAGACATCTGGTGCCGGCGCCGCATCAGTCACTGCGCGTTGACGGTGGTCGGCTGGATGGTGACGATGAACCGCTCTTCGCCGGGCTGATCGAAGTTGGAGACATCTGTCGAGTACTGGGCGCCGACCCTGTCGCGGAACGAGTAGTCCGGATCGGCCGTGACCGACGCCGTGCCGCGCACCTCGACGAAGTGGAACGGGTTCGCCGGGTCGAGCAGGAAGAACGTCACCGTCGGGTCGTCGCGCAGGTTGCGCAGCTTCTTGCGCGAGCCGGCGAGAGAGAGCTTCAGCTCACCCTCGTCGAGGAGGTACCAGAGTGCGGTGGATTGGATCTCTCCGCTGGGTGTGCGGGTGCTCAGGATGGCGGTGCCGGGCGCCTGGAGCAGGTCGAGGACCGAGTCGGGATAGCTCATGGTGATCTCCGTGTGGTGGGGGCGTCACGGGGGTTGCCGTGACTCGTCGCTCAACCGGACGCGACTCTGATCCATTCCGGAGATGCGGTCGTGAACCGGGCGTGAAGAAGGCCCATCCGGTCGTGAAGAAGGCGTGAACCACCCGATCAGCGCCCGCAACCGGTCGTAGAACGGTCGACGTGATCACCACCAGAGCCCACCGCCTCGCCATCTTCGGCGGACCGATCGTCGCACTCGCAGTCGGCGCAGCGACCTCGTCGATCCGTGATCAGCTCGGAGCCACCAACGTGGGGATCGCTCTCGCGATCGTCGTCGCTGCCGCCGCACTCGTCAGCCGTGGCGCCGCGCTGACCACAGCCGTCACCGCAGCGCTGACGTTCAACTTCTTCCACGCGAAGCCGTACCACTCCCTGCGCATCTCCGAGTCTCGGGACGTTGCGATCGTGGCTCTGCTCGCTGTGCTCGGCCTGGTCATCAGCGACATCACCTCCTGGCGCCGTCGGCAGGACGCGATCGCCCATCGCCAGGACCGCGCCGCTGAGGCGCCGAACACGATCGGCGCGCTGATGGCCGGCGTCCATCCGGTGGGCGTGGTCTGGCCGGCCGTGGTGAACGCGATCCTCGATCAGCTCAGCCTCGCGGACTGCGGCGTGGTCCACGACCTGCCGGCCAACCTGCCGATCGTCTCCCGTTCGGTGGGCCGCACATCCGAAGGCGACGACGCGTTCGTGCTGCCGTCGAAGGGCGCGTCGATCGCGATCCAGCTGCCCGGTTCCTCAACGGCGCAGGGCCCTGGCCCGACGCTCGGCTACCTCGTGGTCATGCCGCCCCCCGGCATGACCTCGCTGCGGGTCGAGCGGCGGGTCCTCGTCGCGCTGGCCGACCACCTGGCGATCGCGCTCAGCTACGGCGACCGCCCTTTTGACACCGTCGACAACGGGAGCGCGACGGCCTAGCTCCCGGCGCGCTCCGATGCCCACATCTGCTTCCTCCGAAGACGATCGACAACGCGATGTCGGGGCTCTGGAAGAGATCGATGCCGTTCGCACGGCGTTGCTCCGCGCCGTATCGCATGACCTGCGCACGCCGCTCGCGTCGATCAAGGCGATGATCTCTGGGCTGCGCGACCCCACGGTGATGTGGACACCGGCCCAGGTGGCCGAAGCGCTGCTGACGGTGGACGAGGAGACTGATCGACTCAACCGGCTCGTCGGGAACCTGCTCGACGCGAGTCGGCTGCAGATCGGCCCACTCGCGGTCGACCTCCACACGGCGATGCTGGGCGATGTCGCCACCGCAGCGCTGCAGAGCCTCGATTCCGGGGCCGACCAGGTCGAGGTCTGCATCGGCCCGGACACGCCGGCGGTGCGGTGCGACCCGACCCTGTTGGAGCGCAGCGTGGCCAACATCGTCGCCAACGCGATCCGCCACAGCCCGCCGGGCACACCGGTGCGCATCGAATCCGGAGCGTTCGGCGAGCAGGTGCACTTGCGCATCGTCGACCACGGGCCGGGCATCGCGGCCAGCGAACGACCGAGGGTGCTCGCACCCTTCCAACGCCTGGGCGACCAGCACACCGGCGACGGAGTCGGCCTCGGCCTCTCGATTGCGCAAGGATTCGTCGATGCGATGGCCGGAACCTTCACCCTGGACGACACGCCGGGCGGCGGCTTGACGGTCACCATCTCGCTGCCGAGAGCGCTCGAGGACGCGGCATGATCCGCATCCTCGTCGTCGACGACGAGCCCCAGATCCGCCGCGCGCTCAGCCTCAACCTCGGCGCGCGCGGCTACGAGGTGTTCGAGGCGACCAGCGGTGAGGCTGCGCTGACCGTCATCGCCGCCGAGCACCCGGACATGGTGCTGCTCGACCTCGGCCTGCCGGGCATGGACGGGATCATGGTGCTGGAAGCCGTGCGCGGTTGGACCAAGGTGCCGATCATCGTGCTCACCGTGCGCGACGACGAGCGCTCCAAGGTCGAGGCGCTGGAAGCCGGCGCCGACGACTACGTGACCAAACCGTTCGGCATGGCCGAGCTCGTCGCCCGCATCCGCGCGGTGCTGCGCCGGAACCCCGACGCCGCGCCGGACGCGCCGGAGGTCGTCACCGCGGCGTTCCGGCTCGACCTCGCCGGGCACCGCGCATACGCCGGGCCCGATCAGGAGGAGACACGCCTCACGCCCATCGAGTGGGGCATCGTCAGCCACCTCGTGCGCAACCCGCATCGGCTGATCACCTACCGCCAGCTGGTGACCGCGGTGTGGGGGCCGACCTATGACCCCGACCAGAACCTGCTCCGCGTGCACATGGGCCACATCCGCCGCAAGCTGGAGATCAACCCGTCGCGGCCGGAGCACTTCATCACCGACCCGGGTGTCGGCTATCGCTTCCAACCCACGATCGACGCACCCGGCGAGGAGTTGAGCGGTTGAGTCGTCACGTGGCTGTCGTCGTCGCCGCCGCAGTCCGGGCGATCGGTAGCACCGTCGGTCCGCGCACCGACAGCGAACGTTTCCACTCGGCGGTCGCCGGGTCGACCCGGTAGTCCCCGAACGCTGCGAGGAACGCGGGGATCGCGACCCGCATCTCCATCCGCGCCAACGAGGCGCCGAGGCAGTGATGGATGCCGTGGCCGAACGAGAGTGGCTTCGGGTCCGGGCGATCGAGCCGGAGCTGGTCGGCGTCGGGCCAGCGGCGGACGTCGCGGTTGACGAGCCCCCAGAGGATGGCGACGCGTTGGCCGGCCGGGATCGTCACGTCGCCCACGCGGATCGGGGCCGTGGTGGCCCGCGGCGTGGCTTGCACCGACGTGTCGAAGCGGATCAGCTCCTCGACGGCGTTGTCGATCAGCTCGGGACGGTCGCGCAACATCGCTCGCTGCTCCGGGTGCTGGGCCAGCGCGACCAAGCTGTTGCCCAGCAGCCCCGTCGTCGTCTCGTGCCCGGCGAACAGCAGGAACCCGAGCATCGCGAGGAGCTCGTTGTTCGACAACTTCTCGCCGTCGTCAGCCGCCGTCACGAGAACCGAGATCAGATCGTCACGAGGTTCGATCCGGCGTTGCTCGATCACCTCGGTGAAGTAGGCGTTGAGCTCGGCGACGCGGACGTTGACGACCTCGGGGTCGAAGCCGTGGAGTGGATCGACCAGGCCGGTGATGTCGTCCGACGCAGCCTTCAACCAGGACCATCGTTCGGACGGCAACCCGAGGAGCTCACCGATCGCGAACACCGGCAGTGGCGAGGTGAAGCCGCGAACGACGTCAGGGACGTCCTGGTCGGCCATCGCTGACAGCAGTTCGTCGGCGATGACCCTCACGCGTGGTTCGAAGGCTTTGATCGTGCCCGGCGTGAACGCCCGCTGCACCAGCCTCCGCAGGCGGGTGTGATCGGGTGGATCGACGAACAGCAGCCAGCGCACGAAGCTGTCCCTCGCCTCGTCCGACAGCTGCGAGTACGGACGGACCTGCATCAACACATCCATCGCAGATCCCACGGACAACGACGGCGAACGAAGCAGCTCCAGCGCCTCGTCATGGCCGACGACGAACCACTGACGGAAGACCTTGCGGTAGTACACCTGGCCGTGCTTCTGACGCACGGCCTCAAGCGATGGGTACGGATCGACGGAGTAGTCCAGATCGAACGGGCTCTCGTCGTTCGTCAGGCGGAAGAGCGCGTGGGCGAGCCGTGGCCGCTTGGCCAGGAGTCGCACTGCGGGAATGGCGATCTGTTCGACGCGCACGGTGCAGTCTCACAGAAACCGGCGACGTCGCTTTCCATCGGGATCAACCCAGGTCGGACACGATCGTCACGTACTTGGTCAGGTCGCCCGCGTCGGCGCGCTCACCGGGCGGAGCACACACCCACAGCGACCAGTCACGACCCTCCAGCTCGGCCGTGAGCGCATCCAGCGTGTGCACCGTGCCGCGCCTCCAGTCGTAGACCTCACACGGCCGGTCGAGCCCGATCGCGTCGTGCAGCAGCGTGTCGGCGATCGTGCGCCGGTCCGTGGAGGTGTTGATCGCCACCACGTAGGTCCAGACCTTGCCGTCCCGGGTCGAGGTCGTGGTGGCCCACGCCAGCCGATCGCCGCGCGCGGGCTCGCCGAACAGGCACGCGTCGATCAAGCCGAGCGGGCGATCGACGTGACGGATCCGTCCGTCGGTGTCGCACGTGCGCATCACGACCTCACGGTCGGTGTGCCCGATGCGATCACCGATGCCCACCGGCCCCGCCGACATGCATGCCAGCAGCGCTTCCAGCTCGGCGTGCTCGTCGCCATCGATCGCATCGTCGCCCGGCGACGGCCGGCGGGAGAAGAAGCAGTCCTTGAACGCCCGCAAGCCGAGCGACGCAGCGAGGCGGTTGACCGTGAGGTACCACGTCCACAGCAGCGCAGGATCGGCAGCAAAGCGGTAGTCGTCGCAGGTTCGAACTGCGACGACGTGATCCAGCGTCGCGGCGAGGACGATGTCGGCCGGCGTGGCCATGCTCCAGATCAGGTCGACGCCCGATTCTTCCGCCAGCGCATCGAGGCCGCGCTGCCACGCCGCGGCACGATCGGGTACGGACCGCAGGGCCCGCACGCCGAACCAGTACATCAGCATCCAGTCCTGCTCGATCGCGCAGACGCCCCAACGCCGTGCGTCGGCGAACCAACGCCCGAAGAACGCCGGATCAACGGGGTGTGCAGCGACGGCGTCGACCCACCATGCCCCGTCGTTCAGGTATGGCGACTGCGGCGAGATGTGGCGTGAGTGGACGACGAGCGGCGGACGCCCGAGTCGTTCGGCGAACTGCTCGATCGGGTCGAGCTCGATCGACGGCGCGTCGAACGCGTCAGTCCGAGCCGTCCATCGGAGCATGCCCGACGGCGGGACCTCTTCCGGGTAGCCGATCTCGGCGATGGGCCGCGGCACATCGTGGTCGTAGCACCACGAGTCCAGCTCCACGCCGTGGATCGGCACGTCATCCACGCGCAGCGCCTCGACCGCCTCGGCCACGCTGGTGCCGATCGTGCGGCCGGCCTCGGTGCGATACCAGTAGGCCGCGCCGTTGTCGGTCCAGTACGACAGGTGCGACGTGATCGGGCTGGCATCACTCCGCCGACGAGCACGCGTCCCTTGTACGTCGCGCCCCCACCGCTCGAGCAACGCTGCCGCCGTCCGGCCGGTGTAGATGCCCATCGTCGTGGAGAAGCCCTGCGGCACCTCGTCGAGATCGCCGTGCCAACCCCACTGGAGCCCGTCACCGACTGCGATGACCTGCTCGTGTGGCTGGTCGAGCGGTGCCAGCAGCACGTGCATCTCGTCGACGCGAGCCACCAACAGGCCGAGCACCCGAGGCGACTGCAGGTTGTGCGCAGGGTGGAAGTCGAAGTCGAGCGACGGCCCGGCAACGACCGGCAGCGCGAACTGGGTGCAGGCGAACCCGAGGTAGTTCGGTTCACCCGTGACGCTCAGTGCAACACGGGCCGACGGGCGGGAGAACCGCCCGGTGGCGACGCCGGTGAGGTCCCGTGTCGCCGTCAGACGGACGAGCTCGACGCCCTCGACGACCTGTCGGTCCAGCACCACGCCATCCGGCAGCAACGCGTTGCCGAGGCGTACGAGCGGTCCGATCACGTCATCGCCCACGGGAGTCGTTCTCCGATCAGGCTCTGGGGACGGCCTTGACCTCGAGGTGCTTGATGCCGTGGATGAAGTTGCTGCGCAGCCGAGCGGGCGGGGCGACGAGCTCGAAGTGGTCGACCTTGTCGATCAGCACCTCGAACATGATCCGCATCTCCAGGCGCGCCAGGCTGACGCCCAGGCAGTGGTGTGGTCCGCCGCCGCCGAAGGCCAGGTGCGGGTTCGGCGAGCGGGTGATGTCGAACGTGTCCGGGTCCGGGAACACCTCGGGATCGCGGTTCGCGGCCACGTAGTACATCGCGATCGCGTCACCCTCTTTGATGGTCTGGCCGTGCAGCTCCATGTCGGCGGTGACGGTTCGACGGAACTGCATCACCGGCGTGCCGTAGCGCAGCACTTCCTCGACGGCTCCGTCGACGTACTTGGCCGGGTCGGACTGGAGCAGCTTCCACTGATCGGGGTTCTCCAAGAACGCGAGCATGCCCTGCGCGGTGGCGTTGCGAGTGGTCTCGTTGCCGGCCACCGCGAGCAACAGGATGAACAGGTCGAACTCGTGCTCCGTCAACTGCTGATCGCCGTCGGCCTCGAGCAGCGTCGTGATGATGTCCTGCTTGGGCTCGATCTTGCGAGCCGCGGCGAGCTCGTTGGCGTACATGTACAGCTCGGTCATCGCGTTCGCGGCCATGTCGTCGGCACCCTGGTACTCGGGATCGTTGGAGCCGATCATCGAGTTCGACCACTTGAAGACCTTGTGCCGGTCGTCCTGGGGCAGGCCGAGCAACTGCGCGATCGCGTAGAGCGGCAGCTCGGCGGCGACGTCGGTGACGAAGTCGAACGTGCCACGCGCGACGGCATCACCGATGATCTGGTCGGCGACTTCGCGGAAGTGGCCGTCCATCGAACGGATCACCTTCGGCGTGAAGCCACGGCTGACGAGCTGACGCAGGCGGGCGTGCTCGGGCGGGTCGAGGTCGATCAACATGCGTGCGAACTCGAGGTCCGGACGATCCTCGACG
>JAOBWO010000244.1 GCA_025463415.1 Acidimicrobiales bacterium
GTTGATCATTCCGCAGTCGGATCGCAACGGCGTTCACCACTCTCTGGACACGTCTCACTTCATCGACGCGTACTCGGTTCGCGACGATCTGGACGGTGTCGCCTCCACTCGATTGGTCACATTTTGGTCACAGAAAATTCAGCACAGGGCAGAATTGGGCAACATCGGACAGCACCGCCATGACCCAAATGTGGCCTCTGAGCTGGTCTTTGGTGGATCTGGCAACACGAGCCAATACATGCCGTGACCACAGGAAAGAGGTTCGATTCCCGTCCACCTCCGCCAAAGCCCATCGGTGTCAGACGTCATCTGGTTTCAAGAGGGCGTTCGTGATGGCTTGGACGATGAACTGGCTGTACCGGCGAAGGCTCCAGTGCCGACGGCGGACGAGTAGATCGAAGAGCTCGGGCGAGCTGTAGGTCCACAGCACATCGGTCGCCTCGGCAAGGCTGATGCCCGGTCGGCTGTGTCCGTTGTCCACGAGATAGCGAGCGTTCTGGCGCATCCGGGCGTGTCGGCCGGCGTCGAGTTCGGCGTACAGCGCGGCGGCAGCCGGATCGCCATCGGCAGCCTCGCGGAGCAGGAGCAGCAGCGGAACGATCCTCGGCGCGACCTCTGTGGTCAGCCGGCCCCAGCCTTCGATCACCTTGCGCGGGTTCGTCTCGCTGGTCTGCAGCGCGTCGGATCGTTGCTCTGCGGGGACACGGCCGACGCCTTCGAGGGCGCGCTCGCACAGGGCTCTGACGACCCCTGACTTCCCGCCGTACGACTTGTAGATCGTGGCTGCCGAGACGTCGGCGTCCGCTGCGATCGATTCGATCGTGGTTGCCGTGAAGCCGTGTTCGACGAAGCGCGCTTGGGCCGCGTCGAGCAGCGCGTTGTGGGTCTGCCGGGACTGCTCGCGGCGACGACTGGAGTCGTAGGCGCGGCGGCCGTTGACTTGAGGGGATCGATGCTCTACGCTCATTTCGTTCCAGTGTACTCGATTGAAAGTTGGACAAGGATGACTGCGACGACGACGAGGATGGTCGAACGTCTTCGCGACGCGACCAACGCCCACGATCTTGACGCGCTGGTGGACTGCTTCGCAGCGGACTACCGGAACGACACTCCGGCGCATCCCCAGCGCAGCTTTGTCGGCCGGTCCCAGGTGCGATCCAACTGGGAGCAGATCTTCGCCGCGGTTCCCGACATCAGCGCGTCCGTGCTCGCCTGCGTGGTCGATGCCGATGTGATCTGGTCGGAATGGGAGATGCGTGGCACTCGACGCGACGGTGCCGCCCATCGGATGCGCGGCGTGATCATCTTCGGGGTTCGCGACGAGCAAGCTGCATGGGCGCGGTTCTTCCTCGAACCGGTCGATCTCGGCGATGCCGATGCGAGCGCCGCCGTTCGTCAGGTCCTCGGGGGCGGACGGGCTCGCGATCGCGGAGGAGCCGGCGCCATGAGTGTCGCGACGGACTCCTCCGTTCGAGACGCTCGACCGCCGAATGCTGTTGTGCGCATGACGAACGTGATCGTTCCTCCGTTGCTGCGGACTCGCGCGGCGAAGGTGCTCGGACCGTTGGCGCTGCTCGAGTTCTCCGGACGGCGAAGCGGAACCCGGTTCCGAATTGTCGTGGGCTGGCACGTCGTGGACGATGTCGGTGTCGTGATCACTCCAGCAGGTTGGAGGGCGAACTTCGTCGGCGGTCATGAAGTTATGGTGCACCGGCGAGGAACCTCGACCACGCTGATCGGAACCTTGGAAACCGACCCGCGTGCTGTCGCCGATGCCGTCAACTTGTTGCTCGCGGCCGGAGTGTCGGCTCGATCCTTGGCACTCCGCGTTCCCGAAGGGCATGTGATCGGCGCCGACGACATCGTCGCCACCGGCCGTGCGATGATCCGATTCGCTTCCCCCCGTCCCGCACGTGGAGCGGCACGATGAACCATCATCGGCTCGTGCGGGGTGTGGCGTTGGCCGTCACATGGTTCGGGTTGACGTCGACCAGTTGCTCCAGCACCGCCACGACCGCCGTGCCACCGGTGACGACACCGGCGACGATCGCCGTGGCGCCAACCGCGACGAGCTTCACGCCGGTGATCTCCACTGCGTCGTCATCTGCGTCCTCATCGGCCTCGCAGGACACGACCATCGAGACAGCCGCTGCCACCACCGGTGCGACGACGGCACCAACCGCCGCCGCCGAGGCTGCACCGACGGAGTTCGATCCGTGTTCGGTCATCACCGAACAGGACGTCACCACTGCACTCGGCGTGGACCCGGGCCCCGGCGAGCCGACTCCCGAGGTGTGGGGTGGGCAGTGCAGCTACGACTCCGGCACTGTCATCCTCAACGTGCTGATCGGCGACGCCCACCTCGGGGGCAAGGCGGGATACGACACCTATCTCGCCGGCGCACAGCAGGGCGAGTCCAACGACACGTCGGGACGGTCCGTGTTCGAGGTTCTCGATGGCATCGGTGACGGCGCGTTCGTCAACGGAGGTGGCCCCATCGCCGGGGCCGCTTTCTACGCCGGCGACACCACCGTCACGCTCACGGTCGCGCTCGGCGACGCCACCCTGCCGACACCGATCGCGCAGGCCACTGCATTGATGACGGCAGGGGCCGCTCGACTGGAGAGCTAGGAGCTCGCGAAGTGGGTCCGGAGGCGATCGAACCGCCCGCCTCGCTTCCGCGTCAAGAACTTGGTCGACCGTCGACCAGTTTCTTCACACAGAGAACGCGATCCGAGAACGAAGGATCTCCGAAATTCGCGGGCGACGAGCCGGATGGGCGATATCTGCAGAGGTACACCCAGAGCCGCGCAGGGTCGGTCGACGATCTGGTCCTCGATGGTCACGCATCGATCAGGAATGGAGAAGCCCCTGCGAGGGCGTCGTTGTACCGTCGTCCGCATGACCTACACCGTTGACTTCACGACCGTCTCGACCACTGGCCTGGAGAGCTCTCCTGTCGCAGAGGCACTCGCCGGGCTGCGTGCCAACGAGGCTCGCTACTTCAAGAACAAGTACGACCACGTCTTCACTGTCGACGCGGCAAGCAAGCAGAAGGCCACGATCGAGTGGGTGCACCGAATCCTGAAAGAGGAGCGTGACCTCGTCATCGCGTCGAAGCCGCTCGAGGCAACTCAGTTCGAGGTCGAGAACTTCAAGATGGCCTACGTGTTCTACGAGTCGGGTCTGTCCATCAACGTCATGTACTCGATGGACGGACCGTCGAAGCGGGCCGTGGGCTTCAAGCTGTCGGACGGCATGGACGTGCCGGAGGAGCTCGAGACACGGTTCAAGTTCGCGCGGCAGAAGTCGAAGCTGGCCGGCACGATTCGCGGCTCCTACTTCGTGATCAAGCGCGAATACTGATCACCCAAATGACCTGACGCTGCTCGCGCAGATGGCCTCAGCGGCGCGCCGAGCGGCAGGTACAGAGCTGCTGGACCCGCACCGTGGCCGAGCACCGCTCGGACATCGGCATGGTGCTCCATCGTCGCTCGTGACACAAGCGCCGGAGGATATGAATGGCGTGAGCGCAGGCCGGTCCGTCGCTGTACTTCGTGCGCAGATCGGCCTACCCTCAAGCCGTGAAGGCGACTGGGCTCAACTGGCGACGGGCTGCGACCGCTGTCGGCATCGTTGCATTGTTTCTGACGGGCTGGGTCGTTCGCAGCCTTCCGGGGTCGAGCGGCGTCGGGTTCTTCGCATGGTTCGCCGTGGTCTCCGTCGCAATCGTCGGTGGCCTCACCATCTGGCTGAACCCACGTTCTCGTCGATCCGGCTGACGCGCATCAGGTTCGCTGGGGGCGGAGCGGAGTTCAGCGTCGCGCCGGTTCGTTGGCTCGCGCATTCCGCACCCGCGGATCGACGTTGAGCGGACAGGTCGCGCATGTGGGGACCGCGGATGCGGTTTGAGCGTGCAGTCTCAATCCTCTGCGTCGGTCTGCGTCGGTCTGCGTCAGCGCGGGAACGGTCGTGACTCAGGGAGCGACGACACGGCGGCGCACGGTCGGAGTGATGGTGCTTCGGACGAAGTCGTGGTGATCCTGACCGTCACGTCCTCGAGCCGAATCGATCCGACCCATCGTGCATCGCCGTCGATGCGCATGCCGTGCGCCGTGTACGGCTGTTCACCGACGATCACTGTTCGATCCTCGGCGAGCACCGAGAGCGAGTACGGCAGCTGCGGATCGACCTCGCCCTCCAACGTGTGTCGCCAGAGCAGCTCCGCAAGCGCGATGCGGAGCCGATCGCGATCCGGCAGATGCCGTCCGGGTTGAGCGGTGTCCACTGACACCTCGACACCGTGGACGAGGGCGATCACCTCGAGGTGGTTCCCCTCGCCGCCGAATCCCCCAGCCCAACGCTCGCTGCTTCCGATCGGCTCGTACGGGGTGAAGGGCGCAAGGGCTGCGGCGTCGTGCCATTGCGATCGAGATACCGCGTGTTCGGTCATCTCACGAGCCTGCCGGATCCACGTCGCCCTGTCCACGCGATCTGTTGCCGACAGTCGCTCGGCGTCACCCGAGCGGAGGAAGTTGAACGTTGATCGTCGCCCCCTCCGGAGAGCTTGCGTTCAGCACGAATATCTCGTGCTTGCCGGCTGGGATCTCCGGGACCGTTGCGTCCGTGGCGACGGCCACCGTGGCTCCCGCAAGCACCTCGGCGGGGGCGAGAGCGGCGATCACCACGTGCGGGTACACATCCGTGATCACGAGGGCCGGTGCTTCCGTGAGGGGGTGGTCGGTCGGGTTGTGCATGGAGACGGTCAGGTGAATGACTCCGCCCGGGCACACGGTCGTCGGTGTTGCTTCGACGACGAATCGCAGTACTGAGGTTCCGGGCACCAACGTGTGAAAGGTGTTCAGCCCGTCGCCGGGAAACGTCGTCGACGGCAGCGTCGAGTCACACCCATCGTCGACCGAGGTTTTGGGCACTGCCGACGACGGCTCTTCGTGATCTGTCAGGGCTGTGACGGTCGTCGTGGGCGTCGCGGAGGTCGCAGCGATCAGCGCACCGTCAGCCGTGGAAGTCGTCGAGGTCATGGGAGTCGCAGGACCGGTAACGCCGTCGTTGGCTCTGTCCGGTTTGCCGGTGCAGGACGTGCCGAGCACTCCGATGACGACGACCATTCCTGCCTTCGTGAGCAGCCTCATGACTTGTTCGACGGAACGGCGAGTGTCGTGGTTCCCGCCAGTGCCGAATGCCCAGCCCGGCTCGTCGACAGGAGCGCGATGGCACGCCGGTCAGCAGATCGCGATACAGGACGATGACGCCGACTATCGCTGCCCCGGCAACTGTCAGCATGTACCAGGCCCATCCGCCGCGGCCGAAACGGGCGCGGGAGCGAGACGCGAGTGCAGGTCGTCCGATGCCTGCTCGCATGTCTATTAGTGCCGATCGGCGTTAGGCGCCATGGCCGCGACGGTTGCGCCTGCGTCTGCGGCCCGACCGGCCGTGTGCGGGTCAGCCGAGGAGGTCCCACTTGTTGCCTGCGATGTCGAGGAAGACCGCGAAGGTCCCGTAGGCCTGAGCCGTCGGCTCGGTGAGGAACCGGACGCCGTGAGCAACCATGCGGCGGTAGCTCTCATGGAAGTCATCGACGCGCAGGAAGAAGCCGACTCGGCCCGCTGTTTGATCGCCGATGCCTGCGGACTGCCGCTCTCCATCAGCCTGTGCGAGGAGAATGGCCGTCGTCGCTCCGGGCGGGCGGACGACGACCCA
>JAOBWO010000346.1 GCA_025463415.1 Acidimicrobiales bacterium
CCTCGAAGCCGATGGCCGGCTGGTGGACGACGACGACGGCCACCACCGACGGTGCGAGCTCAGAGTTGACGTCCACGAGCAGCCGAGGCTAGCGGGGCCCGCCTCGCCAACGAGGGCAGCGGTCCTCTCGCGACTCGGCGCAAGAAAGTGCTTGCAAAAGTTAGCACTCTGCGCTATTTTGTTTGTCATGTCAGCAATCAAGTTCCCCACCTTCCCCTCCATCGACTTCAGCGGACTCGACCTCGCCAAGTTGTCGCAGATCGACATGCCCCGGGTCGATGTCGCTGCCGTCACCGGCGCGGTCAAAGATGCCGGCTACATCACCGTCGGTCTCGCCGTGCTCGCCGCCCAGAAGGCGCAGGTCAAGCGCCAGGAGCTGCGGAAGTCCCTCGCCGGCCAGGTCGGCGACAGCCGCTCGCAGGTGGCCGAGATCGTCGAGGGCCTCGAAGCAGGTCTCACCTCGCTCGACCACCGCCTGATCGCGATCGAGGCCAAGGTCGACGCCGCCGTCGAAGGCATCGAGAAGCGTCTGCCGGATCGCGCCGGCGAGCTGCTCGGCCAGGCACACGAGGTCGCCAAGGTCGCCCGCCAGCAGGTGCGCAACCTGATCAACCCGGCCGCCTGAACGGCCGAGCCGGGCTGAGGGTCAGCGGACGCCGGCGAGGCGGATCCGGTCACGGCCCCCACGCTGCGCTTCGCTGAGCGCCGCCCGGGCCAGGTGCAAGGTCTTCGCGACGTCGGCCCCTCGACCGACGGCGACGCCGATCGAGACGGTCACGATGTCGTCGAACGGCAGCACGAGCCGGGCCGAGGCCGCGCGAACTCGTTCGGCGACGCGCATCGCTTCCTTCATCGCGGCACCGCGCAGGAGCACACAGAACTGGTCGCCTCCGGACCGGTGCACGATGTCCTTGCTGCGCACCTTGCGGGCAAGCGCATCGCCGACGGTCAGCAGGATGCCGTCGCCCGCCTGACGACCGAGCGCCCCGAGGAGCGAAGCGAACTCGTCGATCTCCAGCACCATCACCGAAACGGTGGCGCGCCGATCTGCGGCGATGTCGATGAGGTCGCGGTCGAGTCGCAAGGTCACCTCAGTTCATCGGCCCGGGTCCCGACGACTTGAGGCAGGCACACTCGCTCGGGGTCGTTCGCTCAGCCGTACCAGCCGTTGACGTCGAGCACGACATCCATCGGCGCTCCGGTCTGGAGGCACCATCGGCCCGATGCGTCGACGACGCCGGTGACGGTCGTCGCGGACACGGTGTTGGCGACGTTGCGCACCATCGATGTCGCCGGGACGGGCGTGAGACACGGGTGCACCGTGATGAACCCGACCGACGACTCGTCGACCGCAGTCACCTCTGCAGCGACGGCCTGAACTCCGGTCGCCGGCACGCCTCCCGACCCGACCACGCTGATCGCCCGGTTCTGCCCGTTTGCGAAGGCTCCAGCCAGTCCGACATCGTCGCGGGTGTCCATCAGCCGGTACGGCATCAGCGCGTGGAACGACGCGGTCGCCTCGGGGCCGAACCAGCCGCTGACGTCGAGGATCAGGTGCATCGAGGTCTGCGCATACATGCAGACCGCTCCACCACTGTCGAGACCGACCTCGGTGTGGTTAGTCGAGGCAACCCCCTTGGTCGCGTTCAGGACCGAGGTCGTCGGGCGGTCGGGGTCGCACGGCCAGACCGTGATGTAGCCGTCGGCGACGGCGTTGAGCGAGTGCACGGTGAGCGCAACTGCAGTGGCAGTGGCTGGGATGCCCTGCGAGCCGGCGATCGGCACGCGTACGACGGTTCCGCCCGGCACCATCTGACCAGATCGGGAGTCGAACCGCCGCTGCGCCGTGATGGCCTGGAACCCGTCACCGGCGTCGCGTGCGTAGAGGCCGCTGAGGTCGATGACCAACTCGGTGTCCTGCTGGGCGTAGACGCAGAACTTGCCCTCGGCGTTCAGCGGCACGATGGCCGTCCCGGGGATGATCCGTCCGTCAACCGCCGGCACGATCGACGCGAGCGGCTTGTCGGCGCCACAGGGATACGCAGTGAGGTAGCCGTTGACCGCCGGGCTGATCGCGGTCACGTTGATCACGACCGCCGTGGCGGCTGCGCTGACGTGCGGGTCGACCTCGAGCGTGCATCCGGCGCCGACCGGTGTCGCTTCGGTGCCCAGGCCGATCCGGGTGTCGATCAGGCGGACGGGCGAGATCGGAGTGAACCGGCTCGCCGACGTGTCGGCCGTTGTGCCCTGGATCAGATCGGCGTCGCGACCTGCGCAAGGATCCGTCGACGGAGGCGTCGTCGGATTCGTGGACGGCGAAGGGGTCGGGTCACTGGTGCCGCGGACGTTGAACCAGCTCGACTTGAGGCCGAACTTCGAACGGAATGAGGCTCCGGTGACGTTGACCGACGCGGCCGATCCGTTGACGGTCATCGTGAGCACCCTGCCGCCCCACTCCCCGTTGCCCTCACGGGTCAGCACCGTGATGCCCGAGAACGTGCCGATCGTCGGGTAGGCAGCCTGGATCGTCGCCGGATCGATCGTCGTGCTCCAAGTGTGCCCGCCGTTGCCGGCCACGGAGTCACCGTCGTCGACGACCGGCGTGAACCCGAGCGTGCTCTGTGCGGTGTAGCCGCCCGACGACGACGAGAACATCGCGTACGCGATCGCGCCGCCCTGCGATCCGTATCGGCGGACGATGCCCGCCGTCGCGACGACCGCGGCGTCCGTGGGGCCGAACTCCTGCGGCACGAAGCTGCCACTCACACCGGCCCGGTACGCCGCTCCGCGATAGGTCTGGCAGTTGTTGTCGCACGTCTTCGCGTACGACTCCTTGTTCTCCGCCAACCCGTAGCTGCGCGCCGCGACCGCTTGGGCCTGGAGCGCCTGCGCGCCCTTGCCACCGCCGAGCGCGGCCCAGCCGTACGACAGCTCTCCACCGACGACGGAGCGCAGGTACTGCTCGAGCGGCACCTGGTTCACCGTGCGGTTGGCACCGGCGCTGCTGTTGATCGCGCGCATCGCGCCGCGGTAGTAGCGGACCCTGCCGGTCGCGGGCTCACACAGGCCGACGAGGTCCGACGGGTCGGTGCTGGCGCTGGTGTCGCTCTGCGGTCGGAACGTCACCAAGGTCGGTTGGTCGGCGATGACGACGGTCCATCCGCCGGCGGGGTCGTCGAGATCGGCCGAAGCGACCGGGCACACGTTGCCGTCGGTGCGGCCCCACACTCGGTAGTGGCCCTCGGTGATCTCGCGGGCCACGAGCGAGTGCCACGTCGCGGGCTGGCCGGCCGGTGGTGCGAACCCGTCGATCACCAGTGCGCCCTTGTCGTGGACGACGGCCGTCTGCGCGCCATCGAGGGCCGAGATCCGCACGGTGATGTCGGCGGCGGGAGCCGTGGACGCGACGGTGCCGCCGTAGTAATGGTCGAGGATCTGGCCGGCCGTCCATCCGAAGTTGATCGCATAGCCGAGGGCGCCGTACTGGCTGAGGCCGATCCCGTGCCCGTAGCCGTGGCCATCGAGCGTCAACCCGGCCGCTGACATCGGCGCCGGAGCGGCGGACGCGTCCGACGTGCTCAGCGGAACGGCGGCGACGGCGGAGAGGGCAGTGGCTGCGCACATCGCGCGGAGCAACCGTGTCGTGTTCAAGCAGCCCCTCCTCACCCGGTGCACTCTTGTCATCGGAAGATCGGGGGCGGCGCTCAAGGAATTCCGCGTCGCACGACGGGTCATCGACCA
>JAOBWO010000359.1 GCA_025463415.1 Acidimicrobiales bacterium
CGGTCGAGGATCGTGACCACCCGGTTGGGCAGGTTGTCGCGCCAGCGGTCGTCGATGAACTCGACGTCGTGGATCGTGCCGACGATGTGCTGCTCGGTGTCCCAACCGTCGATGATCTCGTCGGTGACGATGTCCCCGGACAGCGTGTCGGCGGAGTAGAAGCAGTCCGCGAGCCTGAACCGCTTGCCGTTGGCGCGCAACGGCACACCCTCCTCGCCGTAGCGCTCGACCATCATCTGATCGATCAACCCGAACTGGTGGTACAGGTCTTCGCGGACGTTCCAGTGCACGCCCAGGAACGGGTCTCCGCGCAGCTCGACACCGACCACGCGGCGGCCCATCGCCAGCGCCCACAGCATCGACAGCATCCCGGTCCCACCGAGGCCGATCGCGAGGAAGTCTGCGTCGAGGATCACGTCCAGATCAGCCACAGACCTTCGATGTTAGGCGAGCGATCCGAGCCCGTGGGTCAGGTGCGACACCCCTCAGGCAGGATGCGGTTGTGGCCGATGTCGGCTTTCGGTCCACCCGACCCGCAATGACCACCAAGTAGTTTGGGGCTGTGCCATGGGCAGGCGTCACCGGCATTCTTCAGAGCAGTTGAGCCTCGGTCACGGGCTCGGGATGGACATCGAAGTGCAGCACATCGACGAGATCGGCGAACACGGCGAGGTCTTCACTCGTAGATGGATCGTCGAGTTCATCCTCGACCTGGCTGGCTACACGGCGGACAGGGATCTCGCTGCGTTTGTGGCTGTGGAGCCGTCGTGCGGAGCCGGGGCCTTTCTGGTGCCGATGGTGGAGCGTTTGATCTCGTCGTGCATCGCCCATGGGCGATCTCTGGATGACATCGGGCGAGCGTTGCGCGCATTCGATCTGGTGCCCGCAAACGCTGAGCTCGCTCAGAAGGCTGTGAGGACCGTTCTCCTGGATGCTGGCCTCGACGAGCGTTCGGCGATCGCAGTCGGTGAAACGTGTGTGCGATGCGCCGACTTCCTCCTGTCCGAACACGAGGCCGCTGACTTCGTGCTCGGCAATCCGCCGTACATCCGGCTTGAGCAGATGTCCCCCACGCGCCGCGCTGCCTACCGGCGAGCCTGTCCCACGATGCGCGGTCGTTCGGACATTTTCGTGGGCTTCATCGAGATGGGTCTTCGGACGCTTGCTGAAGGTGGTGTGTTGGGTTTCATCGTCGCTGACCGATGGATGCACAACCAGTACGGGCGCGACCTTCGTAAACTCGTCTCGAAATCGTTTGCCGTTGAAACGGTCATCGCCATGCACGACGTGAACGCGTTCGAGGAACCGGTTTCCGCCTACCCTGCGATCACGATCCTTCGACGGGCCGCTCAGACGTCCTCGGTGGTTGCGAACGCGGCTGGCGCCTTCTCCGAGCGTGAGGCATCGAGCTTTCTGAAGTGGGTTTCATCGCGCCGAGCGACGCTCGAGACCGGAGCCGTCAAGGCGGCTCGCATGCCCACGTGGTTTGACACCGACTCATCCTGGCCATCGGGGAACCCGGCGAACCTGTCGCTCGTGGCGGACCTCGAGCGTCGATTTCCACTGTTGGAAGACGTCGCGACTGGCACGAGGGTTGGTATCGGGGTCGCAACTGGGATCGATTCTGTGTTCCTCACCACTGACTCAGGACTTGTCGAGCCAGACCGCCTTCTTCCTTTGCTCATGACTCGGGATACGACCGTTGGCCTCGCCGATTGGTCCGGCACATACCTTGTCAACCCGTGGGACGGGGGAAGGCTGGTTGAACTCGACAACCATCCCCGACTCCGCCGCTACCTGGAGTCGAAGGCTGGCGAGGTTCGTCACCGACACATCGCACAGAAGAATCCGAATCGTTGGTACCGGACGATCGATCGGGTCGAGCCGGGTCTTCTCGAGCAACACAAGCTGGTCATCCCGGACCTCAAGGCCTTTCTCCACCCGGTGCTGGACCGCGGCATGACCTATCCCCATCACGGCCTCTACTTCATCACGTCGACGGGTTGGGACCTTGAGGTGCTCGGCGGTCTCCTACTCTCGGACATCGCTGAGCTCTTCGTCGCGACGTATTGCGTCAAGATGCGCGGCGGGTGCTACCGCTTCCAGGCGCAGTACCTTCGGCGAATCCGAGTACCACCACTCGAATCGATCAAGCGACGCGATCGGGTGGAGCTCAGTCGCGCGTTCAAGACGCGTGATCGCGCGCTGGCGAGCGCCGTCGCGAGGCGGCTGTATGGCCTGAGCCCCGACGTTGGCCTGGACATCGAATGACCTGCGATTTCCCCAATGCTCATCGGAACGAGTGCAAGATCTGCGATGACTTCGATCCCTGACTACGAGACCGACTTCGCTACGGCGATCAGCGAGTTCTGGAGAATTAAGTCGTCGCAGCAAGCCGCGGCGAACCTCGCTGGGACGTCGGAGCACGCAACGAGTGGAGCGGTCCGAGCCGGCAAGCACATGGTTCCTTTCGAGAACCTCGTTCGGCAGGTGGTCATCGACGCGGGCGTCGTCGTGGACCCCGCTCCTGGTGACACCGTCTATCTGCCGGGCTACTACCGCGAGACGAAATCCTGGGACGTCGTGCTTCAGTACAAGGGTCACGCGCTCGCGGTGATCGAGGCGAAGTCGCAGGGTTCGAGCCTGGCCAACAACTTCAACAATCGCGTCGAAGAGGCGATCGGTCAAGCTGCTGATGTGTGGAAGTCACATGAACGAGGCCTTCTCATCTCGGGCCTACGGCCCTGGGTGGGGTACCTGATGGTCGTCGAGGAGACCGCGAGGACGACCGAAGCGAAACATCTAAACGTTGGCAAGGCGGTTCCAATTGGGATGATGATCGATCCGGTCTTTGACGGGATGAGCTACGCCGAGCGCTACGCGATGGCCTTTCAGCGCCTCGATCAGGAACGCTTGCTCGATGCGACGTGTGTCGCGATCACGAAGTCGGCGTCGTCGTACAGCTATCCAAACGCGTGGCTGTCCTTCAACGGCTTCGCCGCGCAGCTGTGGGGTCGCTGCCAACACGTTCTCGCTGTGCTGGGCTAGCCGCACAGGATTGTTCGCCACGCCGCCGACCGAGGCCGAACCCTCCGGTCAGGTGCCGAGGTCGGCGAAGCGCGCGGCCAATGCGGTCAGCGCTTCCTGGCAGCTCGTCGCGCCGCCGGGCGGTTGGGGCAGGCGCACGGCACCGTGCACGCGGCTGGGCAGCAGGATGGTGGCATGGCCCGGGCACGTGATCTCGCCGCGCTGGTTCTGACCCCAGATCTCGAGATCGACGGCGGGGCGGTCGCCGTCGGCGAGGTGCTTGCGCGTGATCCGACCGCCCATCCAGTGGGTGTCGCCGACGTAGTTGAACTTGCGGAACTCGACATCGAGCGTGGACAGCCAGGCGTCGTCGCCCATCCAGTCGGTGCACATGTGCACCAGCCACGTCTCGCGCATCCGCCCGTAGTCGTAGGTGGCAGGGTTGCCGGCGCGCTTGGCCCACTCGACGTCCCAGTGCACGCGCTGGTGGACGTCGGGGATGTTCAAGTCGTCGGGCCGGAAGAAGCCGGGCACCCGTTGGCGCTGCTGGTAGCCGAGACGCAGCGCCTTCACGCCGTACAGGCCCATGCCCATCCCGGTGTGCCAGACCACCATGTCGGTGACGCGCATCGGCCCCTTGACGAGCGGCGTGATCTCGTCGCCGACCTCGACGTCCTCCCAGTAGCGGGGCGTCGCACCGCGGCGGCGTCCTGGCTCGAGCGCGTACGCGGCGTCGATCTCGGCCAGCTGCTCGGGCGTGTACGGGACGATCTCGATCTTGGCGTACTTGCCGGCGTCGCCCTTCCTCTCGACACCGCTGCGGTCGGTGCGGATCATCAACCGGAACTGCGCAGACAGGAGGTGATCGGACGCAGCGAACACTTCGGCGGTCCACTCGTGGACGGAGCGGTCGGCGAACTCGCTGGACTTGTCGTGCACGCCCACAAGAGCGTTGCGGCGCGTCACGCGCATGCCGGGTCGCAGCGGCGCCCACCACTCGCGGAAGCTGCCGGAGTAGTAGGCGTGCGCACCCTTGAGGGGGTCACCCTTCAGCAGGGCAGCGGTCTCCGCGTCGAGGGTCGTGATCTCGTTCTCGCCGATCAGGGTGTCGCCACCGTTCATGTTCGGCGACGCGATCGGGCCGCCCCACACGGTTGTCGGGCCATAGGCGGGATCGCACCAGA
>JAOBWO010000391.1 GCA_025463415.1 Acidimicrobiales bacterium
GTCAACGCACCGCCGTCGTGCCAACGTCGACGACGAGGTGGGTGCCGGTGATGAACGAGGCATCGGCAGACATCAGGAACCGCACCGCAGAACCGATCTCCTCCGGCCGTCCGAGGCGGCCGAGCAGCGATGTCGTCTCCATGTGCTCCTTCAGGGGCTCGTGCTGCAGCGATGGCGCCAGCATGGGCGTCAGCACGTAGCCGGGGCACACCGCGTTGACGCGGACGGGCGTGAGGCTGGCCGCCAACGAACGGACGAGGCCGATCATCCCGGCCTTCGAGGCGCAGTACGCGGGGATCGCGAAGTGACCGACCAGGCCCTCGATCGACGAGATGCCGACCACCGCAGAGCCGGGCGTGGCGCGGAGGTCGTCGGCGATCGCCTGGGTCAGCATCATCAACGCGCGCAGGTTGACGTCGAGCACGAAGTCCCAGCGCTCGTCCGTCATGGTCCCCACGGTCTCCGTGCTGACCACACCGGCCGCGTGCACGAGCCCGCTGACGACACCGAGTGCGCGCGTCGACGTGAGGGCCGCAGCGATCGCGTCGCCGTCGGTGACGTCGACGGCGACGCCCATCGCCCCGACGTCGAGCTCCGCTTCGATCGCTCGCGCCTCCGACAGGGCGAGGTCGCCGTTGCGGTCCCACAGCGCGACCGTCCTGCCGACAGCGGCCAGTGCCCGTGCTGACGCGAGCCCGATGCCCGACGCCCCTCCGGTGACGATCACCGGACCAGCCGGCGTGCCCGTGTGCGATTCCCCACTCATCATGTCCTCCTCGATGTGTGCCCGTTCGGCACTGCAATTGATCTACGGCCGCCCGAGCGCGAACCGGCCGCCAGGCCCGGGCGCGCCGGTGGCCAGGTCGGCCAGCATCCGCCCCACCAGAGGTGCGAACTTGAACCCGGTTCCACCGAACCCGCATCCGACGACGATGTTGTCGCTGCGGTCGATCACGAAGTCGTCGTCGAGCGTCTCACCGAACAGGCACGACAGCTCGCCGACGTTGTGCGGGTCGACACCGGGCACGTACTCGGCGACCCACCCTTCGATCTCGGCGCGCGTGTGCGGGTCCGTGTCGAACCCGCGCCGATCCGGGTGCACCGGTCGGCTGTGTTGGAAGTGCCCGACGCGCACCCGCCCGTCCGGCGTGGGCATGCCGTAGGTCTCGGGCGACACCCAGGTCGGCCAACTGGCTGATGAGTCGTTCGGTCGGAAGAACGCCACCTGCCCGGTGGACGACTCCACCGCCGGCAGCCCGGGCACCTGTCCGGCGAGCAGCTCCGGTGTCCAACCCGCGGTCGCCACGACCACGGCCGCGGCGCGGAGCGTGCCCTCGACGGTGTCGACTTCGGCCCCCGCCGAGGTGGTGCGGACGGCCGTCACCGGCGTCTCGAAGCGCACGTCTGCGCCGAGTGCTCGGGCGCGCCGCAACATCGCGTCGATCGTCGCCTGCGCATTCGTTCGCCCGCCTCCGGGGTGGAACAGCACCGGCAGGTCCGTGTGCATCCCCGGCCAGCGTTCGGCGACGTCGCCGGGCTGCAGCCACGTCGTCGCCACGCCCGCCGCGGCCGCGGCATCGGCGCGGATCTGCAGCTGTTGCTCGGTGTCGAAGTCGATGTGCCCGGTGGTGAGGAACAGCGACTCGACCGCGTCCTCCTCCAACTCGCGCCACAGCGGCAGCGACTCGGCGGCGCATCGGCAGTACAGCGCATCCGCGCTCGTCAGCCGGAAGATGCGCTCCGTGCCGTGGGAGGACCCGTTCCGGTGTCCCTGGGCGAAGCGCTCCAGCAGCACGACCGACCTGCCGCGGCGAGCCAGCCACCACGCCGTCGACGCTCCCATCACGCCACCACCGACGACGACCACGTCCGCATCAGCCACGCAGGGGTTCTAGCAGTCCGGCCCGTTCGGACCGCCACGCAGGTGCCGAAAGGGCCTCAACCGGCGTCGAGCTCCTTGACCAACCGCTTCGGCGCCGTGCAGCGCCAGGCATCCGTCAGCAGCTCGCGCAGCTCCGCGTCGTCGACCCGCGAGAGGTGGACAAGCACCGCGGGATACCCGTTGTAGTGCGCTTCCGTGTGGAAGCGGTGCGGATCGGCGGCGAGCAGCACCTCCTTCTCGCCCAGATCGCTGACCCGGACCGCGAGCACGGCGGGGTTCGGCACCCGAGGCTTCTTCGGATCGATCCGCTCCTGCCACACCCAGCACATCGACTTCGGCTTCGCGCTGCCGGCGCGCACACCGAACGAGAAGCCCGTGTCGGCTTCGACCACCTCGGGGGAGGCTCAGCGCGATCCGGCGCACGTCGTCCTGATCTGCCATCGCCCCTCCCCTTGAAATCCGCCGTGTGCGGCCCTGTCCAGCACGACGATAATCTCGCTGCCTCACAGGGCAGCGCGGTCCGCGGATGTCCGCGTCACGCGGACATCCGGTGACAGCGCCGGGCCGCGGGTGGGCGTCAGTAGCCGGGGTCGCTGGGCCAGTTCGGTTGGAACAGGTGCCACTGCTCGGGAGCGCGGCGGATGAGGTACTCGAGCTCACCGGCGAGGAGCTGGGTCATCCGGCCGACGTCGGCGCGCAGGCCGCCCTGGCGTTCGGCGGGCAGCGGCGGCCGCACCACGGCGTGATGGCCGTTGTAGCGATCCGTGAAGTAGACGCCGGCGGGGATCACCGGAGCCCCGGTGCGCAGGCCGAGCGTGGCGGGGCCGGCCGGCAGCGTCGTGGCCTCGCCGAAGAACGTGACCGGCACACCGTTGCGCTCCAGGTCGCGGTCGCAGAGCAGGCAGACGACCTGGTTCTCGCGCAGCGCCTTCAGCACCGCGCCGGCGACGTTCGGGCCGAGCGGCACAACGGTCATGCCCAGCTTCTGGCGGAGGTCGGCGAACCATTCGAACAGCTCCGGGGGCTCGATCGGCTCGACGACGACGGTCATCCTGTGGCCCCGCTCGATCAGCCACCGACCGGCCCACTCCCAGCCGCCGAGGTGGGGCAGGGCAAGGATCACGCCCTTGCCCTGTTCGAGCGCTTTCGGGATGTGGTCGAAGCCCTCCACGGTGAAGCCCGCGTTCACCGCGCGAGACGACAGGCTCGGCAGGCGGAAGCTCTCGACGTAGTAGCGGGCGTACGAGTCGAACGCCTGCTGCACGGTCTGGCGAAGGGCCATGCCACGCAACGCAGGGTTGACCCGCTTCATGTGGCGTTCGATCATCGAGCGCTTGTCGCGCATGCCTGCCGCGAAGCTCAGGCCGATCATCTGCGCTGCGGCGCCGGCGACCGGACCGGGCAGAGCACGAGCGGCGAGCGAGCCGAGCTTGTAGCCGTTGACGGTGGCGCCGTCGG
>JAOBWO010000398.1 GCA_025463415.1 Acidimicrobiales bacterium
GCCGGCGAAGTGCTGACCCTGATCATGCTGCCGGGCGGCGGAGTCGAGCAGGACCCGCATCAATGGTGGGCGGCGATCGGCCGATGCGCTCGGCGCGCGATCGCGTCGTCCGGGTTGCATGCGAACGACATCGACCTGGTCGCCGTCACGAGCCAGTACTCGTCCACGGTCGCGGTCGCCGCCGACGGGACGCCGCTCGCCAACGCCGTGCTGTGGATGGACCAGCGCGGACGCCGCCACAACCCGGCGCTGGACCCGGATCACGCGTCGCGCTGGGTCGAGCTGCACGGGATGCGGCCATCGGGCAACGACGACATCGGCCACGTCGCGATGATCCGCGCCGAGTGGCCGGATGTGTACGCCTCGGCCGCCGCCTTCGTCGAACCGATGGACGCGATCGCGGCGCGCCTCACCGGGCACGTCAGCGCCACGCAGGGAACGATGTTCCCGATGTTCGCGGTCGACAACCGCACCTGGGGGGCCACCGACTACAGCGACGAGTTGCTGGCGATGTCCACGCTCGAGCGCGCCAAGCTGCCCGAGCTGGTGCCGATGGGCTCGCCGCGCGGCACGATCACGGCGGACGCCGCTCTCCACCTGGGCGTCTCGCCGACAGCCGTCGTCAGCGGGGCGACGATCGATTCGGTCACGTCGGCGATCGGCACCGGAGCCGTCGACGCGGGCACGTGCGGCCTGATCATCGGGACGACGTCGGTGATGGTGACCCACCTCGACTCCAAGCGGCACGATCCGGCACACGGCCTCACGACGGCGCCCAGCCCGGTGCCCGGTCAGTACTTCCTCGTTGCCGAGAACGGCGTCGGCGGCAAGGCCCTGGATGTGTTCGTCAACAACGTCGTCTATCCCGACGACGGCCTCGGCGCAGCTGCGCCGGACGACGCCTACGAGCGCGTCCTCGCCGCGGCAGCCACCGTCCCCGCCGGAGCCAACGGACTGATGTTCCTGCCCTGGTTGGTCGGGTCGATGGCACCTGCGTTCCAGCGGCGGATCCGCGGTGGGTTCGTCAACATCGGCCTCGGCACGACCCGGCTCGACATGGCCCGTGCGGTGCTCGAGGGCGTCGGCCACAATGCCTCGTGGCTGCTACCCCACTTCGCCGCGCTCGCCGACCAGGACTACCGCGAAGTGTCGCTCGGCGGTGGTGGAGCCGGCTCGGCGCTGTGGGGCCAGATCCTCGCCGACTGCTTCGGCGTGCCGGTTCGTCGGCTCGCCAACTCGCGCTCCACCAACGCACACGGCGCGGCGCTGCTGGCGCTGGCCGAACGCGGCACGATTGCGCTCGGCGACGTTCGCAGCGTGCTCACGACGGAGCAACTGCACGAACCCGACCCCGCCGCACATGCGACGTATCGGCGTCTGTTGACGTCGTTCGTCGAGTTCCACGATCTCGCTGCGCCGTTCTACGGCCGCCTCAACGCACGGGAGACCACGCCGTCATGACCACGAACACGAACCCGCGCCCGACATCGCCACTGCACCCCTACGCGGGCCGGTTCCCGGTGCACGCGACGATGCCGGAGACGGGCGTGCCGCGCGCCGAGATCCTCGACGAGCTGCGCCAGATGTCGAGCGAGGAGGACGCCAAGGGAGATTCGGGTCGCGTCAGTGGCTCGATCTACTCCGGCGATCACGACCACTACCGCTTCCTCACCGAGGCGTTCGGCTACTACGCACATTCGAACGTGCTCCAGCGCGACATGTATCCGAGCGCGACGAAGATGGAATCGGAGATCATCGCGATGACCGCCGACATGCTGCACGGCGACGTCTCCCCCGACGGTGACGTCGGCGGTCTCGTCACGTCCGGCGGGACGGACAGCCTGGTGACTGCGATGCTGACCTACCGCGAGTGGGGCCGGCACGCGAAGGGCATCGATCGTCCGCAGATCATCATGCCGGTCACTGCCCACCCCGCTCACGACAAGGGCATGCACTACTTCGGGATCGACGTCGTCAAGGCGCCGGTCACCGCCGACTTCGTCGTCGACGTCGACTTCGTCCGAAAGCACATCGGCCCGAACACGGTCGCGCTCGTCGGGAGTGCCGGCACGTATCCGCACGGCCTGATCGACCCGATCCCGGAGCTCGGCGAGTTGGCCATCGAGCACGATCTCGGCCTGCACGTCGACGGCTGCCTCGGCGGTTTCATCATCCCGTGGGCCGAGGACCTCGGCTACCCCCTGCCCCCGTTCGATCTCCGCGTTCCGGGGGTCACCTCGATCTCCGCCGACACCCACAAGTACGGCTACGCGCTGAAGGGCAGCTCGGTGCTCCTGTTCCGGCCGAAGGCGCTGCGCCGCCAGCAGTACCTCCTGATCGAAGGCTGGCCGGGCGGCAACTACGCCTCACCGAGCATGGGCGGGAGCCGCTCCGGTGGGATCATTGCGGCGACCTGGGCGTCGATGCTCAACCTCGGCAAGGCCGGGTACCGCGCCATCGCGGCCGACATCTTCCGCACCGCCGGCGAGATCAAGGCGGCAGTGCAGCTGCACCCGGAGCTGACCCTGATCGGCGATTCGCTGTTCAACATCGCGTTCCGCGCGACGCCTGACCCGGGTCACACAGACCGCGGCTCGATCGACATCTACCACGTCAATGACGCACTCGCCGACCGTGGCTGGCGGATGAACGCACTGCAGCTGCCACCCGCGTTGCACTTCTGCGTCACCCGGCCGAACACCGAGCCGGGCATCACGGCCGCGTTCGCACACGACCTCGCCGAGGCGGTCGAGTACGCCAAGTCCCCACCGACCGACATGCCGCGCAGCGGTGCCGTCTACGGCGCGGGTGGCCGGCTGCCACCGGCGCGAGACGCGCTGCGGTCGACCATCGCCGACCGGCTCGACTCGCTCCACGAGGTCGGCCCGCTGGACTGATCCTTCGACCCGGCATCCGACCGCGCATCCGACTCGGCCGGCCGCGGCTGCGGGTGATCGGGGACACGCCGCGTCGCCAGCCAGCATCCGGAGAGGACGAGCACGAACCCGATCACCGTGCTCACCGTGATCCGCTCGTCCAGCAGCACGGCGCCGAGCACGACCGCGACGGCAGGGTTGACGAACGTGATCAACGTCGCCCGCTCCGGCCCGATCGCGGTGATCAGCTGGAAGAACAGGACGAAGGCGATGCCGGTGCAGATCACGGCCAGCCCCAGCACTGCCCACAGGGCGCTGGCGGGCGGCGTGTGCGCCGGTCGTGTGACGAAAGCAAACGGCGCGTAGACGATCGCGACGAACGCGAGCGAGACAGCGATCACCCCGATGCTCGGCACGTCCCCCAGCCGGCGGGTGGCGAGGAAGGGTGCCGTCGCGTACCCGACGCACACGAGGAGGACCGAGCCGACGCTGAGCCACGGGATGCCGTCAGCGCCGCCGAGGTCGCGGGCGACGAGGAGCGCGACACCGGCCATGCCGAGCCCGATCGCGACGAGGCGGATCGGGCGCAGCGCGGCGCGATCACCGAGCGCGAACGCAGCGACGGCACCGACCAGCGGGACGCACGAGACCAGCAGACCGCTGAGGCCCGACGGGAGGTGGCGCTCGGCGTTGGTGAGCAGGAACCACGGCACCGCCATCTCCATGGTCGCGAACAGGAGGACGTATCGCCACTGGGCGAGCGCAGGACGCAGCGCGTCGGCACGCCAGGCCAGCGCGACGAGGACCACGGCGGCGATGGACGTGCGTCCGAACACGACGACCGGCGGCTCGAGGTGCTTCACGGCGACCTTGATCAAGAGATACGGGATCCCCCAGATCGCACCCATCGCGGCGAACAGCAGCCACCCTCGCCTCGTGATCGTCTCCATCGCCGCGCAGAGTATCGAGCCCGCAGGCACACATCCAGCAGGTTTCAGCCCCGACGGTCCGGCCGCAGCGGAGCCCCGTCAGCCGGTCGGCGCGGCCCCGCCGGCGACGGCGTTGTGCGCGCCGACGGTGATCGACAGGTAGCGGGCCACCGTCGTGCCGCGGTTGTGCCAGCGGTGCCGTGTGCCGTTCTGGACGACGAGATCACCGGGTCCGAGCACGACCTCGACCCCGTCGTCGAGCTCGAGGCCGACGGACCCATCGAGCACGAAGTCGTAGTCGAGGGTCGCCGTGCGATGCATGCCCGGCTGATCCGGATCGGCCCACGGGGCGAGGACGTGCTCGACGAAGTGGTGGAAGTCGTCGCCGGTCGGTGCCAGCGTGATCATCGCGATGGCGCATCCACCCGGTGGCGGGAACGCCGCCGACATCGTCTGCGGCCTGCCGTCGTCCGGAAACCGACCTGGGTCGTCGCGGCCCCAGAGGAACGTCGCGCCGGCACCAGCGGCGCCGATCGCGTGCCCCTCCACGGCCTCGTCGGAGACGACGATCGCGCGCCCGTCCGCCGTGTGACCCGTCACGACTCGCCGTACGGACATCGTCCCCTCCGTTCGCGCACGGACCCTCGTCGCGCTCGACCGCACGGTAGTGCGCCGATGCTGTCCGGCCCGATGCCGGACGCGCTACTGGATCAGCCCGCCGACGACGTTGATCGTCACGCCGATGATGACGGTGCCGAACAGGTAGCCGAGCGCAGCGTGGCGAGTGACCGCGCGGCGGATCGGGCGGCTGGTGATGTTCGTGTCGGACACCTGGAAGGTCATCCCGACCGTGAACGCGAGGTAGACGAAGTCGAGGTAGTCGGGCAGGTCTTCGTCAGGGAAGTCGACCCCGCCCGCCGGATCTTCGTAGTACAGGTGCGCATAGCGCAGCGTGAACATCGTGTGCACCAGTGCCCACGACACCACGACCGTCACGACCGCGACGGCCGTGAGCCACGCCTTCAGACCGCCGGAGGCGTCCTTCGCCTCGACGAGCCCGAGCACGACACCGACGAGGCTGACCACGCTGGCCGCGAGGATCACGAAGTCGTCGTTGTTGGTGCTCAGGTCTTCGCGTTTCGCCGCAGCGCGGGTCATCTCGCCGTCGAGCACGGGGACGAACATCCAGACCGAGATCAACACGACCGCCGAGGCGGCGATCCATCCGGCGAGCACGGCCAGTTGCCAGGGACACGCGGTGGCCAACGCCCCGCCGACGACGGCACCGAGGACGGCGCCGGTCGTGAGGCGTCGTCGCTGCGACATCTGCAGCGCACGCTCGCGCATCGAGCCGATGTCGGATCCACCAGGTTCGTGCACGGATGGAGCGTACGGGGCGAACATCGAGAGCATTTGTACCGATCGTTCGGTACATTCGATGGCATGGCACCCCGCACACTCGATGACGACGATCTGCTCGACCGGCTCACCGGCGTCTTCCGCTCAGCCGGCTACGAGGGTGCATCGCTCAGCGACCTCTCGGCCGCGACCGGGCTGCAGCGGTCGAGCCTCTACCACCGCTTTCCCGGCGGCAAGGCGCAGATGGCAGCCGAGGTGGTGCGCCGGGTCGGCAACGCAGTCATGGATGTCGCGTTCGCGCCGCTCGAGCACGCCCATCCGACCGTGGCCGAGGTCCAGGCCGTCGGACGATCGCTGAGCACCTTCTACGCGGACGGCGCGATCAGCTGCCTCCTCGACACGATGTCGCTGCGCGACCACGCGTCGACGGCGGCGGGCGGCACCGTCGACGGCGCTGTCGACAACGAACTCGCCGACGCGCTCGCCGCGGCCACACAGCGCTGGATCCAGGCGTTCGCCGGCGTGGCATCGGCGGCGGGCGCCGACCAAGGCGAGGCGCGAGCGCGCGCCGAAGATGCGATCGCCGCGATCGAGGGAGCGCTGGTGCTTCGCCGGCTCACCGGGGACGGCGCGGCGTTCGCCCGCGCGATCGCTCGGCTGCCGACGGCGTTGATGGGCGACACGAGGAGCACGAAGCGATCGAGGAGGAACTGACGATGGACAACTACCTGCACGTGATGATCGGGACGGATGCAAAAGTTCATCAGGCGCGGCGCGGTTCTGCCGACGCCTATGAACAGATGTCCGCCGAACCGGCGCCCGACGGGCTCGGTGCGCACGAGGTCGAGTTCCTCTCCGCACGCGACAGCTTCTACCTGGCGTCCGCCGGAGAGGGTGGCTGGCCGTACGTGCAGCACCGAGGCGGCGAGCCCGGCTTCGTCCACGTGATCGACCCGACCCACATCGCGTGGGCCGAGCGCAGAGGCAACCGCCAGTACCTGACGGACGGCAACCTCGATCACGACGACCGCGTCTCGATCATCGCGGTCGACTACCCCCATCGCCAGCGGATCAAGCTGATCGGGCACGCTCGGTTCGATCCCCGCCCGACCCCGGAGGCACTGGCAGCGCTCGGCTTCACCGGCCGCAGCGAGGGCATGGTCACCGTGGAGGTCGTCGGGTTCGAGTGGAACTGCCCGAAGTACATCACGCCGCGCTTCACCGCCGACGAAGTCGACGTGGCCGTGGAGCCGCTGCGTCGGCGGATCGCCGAGTTGGAGGCGGCACTCATCGCGCAGTCGCCGAGCACTTGACATCGGCAATGGTTGCTCTAGAGTGACCGTTGCTCATGAGCAACCATTCCGCTGCCCGGGCGAACACCGCCGCTGCCGACCGGGCGTTCGACGCGCTCGGCGATCCGATGCGCCGTCAGCTGTTGACAGTGCTGCGCGACGGCCCGCATCCCGTGGGCCGGCTGGCCGAGCGGCTGCCGATCGGCCGGCCCGCCGTCAGCAAGCACCTCCGCGTCCTCGAGGGCGCGGGCCTGGTCGAGCACCGCAGCGAGGGCACCCGGAACCTCTATGCCCTGGCCCCTGGCGGGTTGGCCGTCGTCCAGCAGTGGCTGGTGCACACGTGGGACACCGCCCTGGCCGCCTTCGCCGACCACGTCGACACCCAGAACCGGAGATCAACGTCATGAACAACCAGCCCGCTGCGCTTGCACCCATCCGCCGCGAAGTCATCGTCGCCACGGATGTGCAGTCCGCCTTCGGCTGGTTCACCTCGCACATCGGCGCATGGTGGCCGGTCGGCGAGCTGAGCGTCCACGGCGCGGAGAGCTCCGTCGCCTTCGAGGGCGATCTGCTCGTCGAACGTCACGGCGCGGCGCGGGCGGTGTGGGCCGAGGTCGTCCGGTGGGATCCTCCGGCGGCGTTGGAGCTGGCGTGGCACCCGGGCCGCACCGACGGCGTGGTCACCGATGTGCGGATCACCTTCGAGTCCGCCGGCAACGGCACACGGGTCACCGTCGAGCACTCGGGGTGGGAGCGCACGGCCGCGCCGGAAGCGGTGCGCGATGAGTACGGGCACGGGTGGCCGATGGTGCTCGAACAGCTCGCAGTCGAGATCGATCCGAGCCACGTGGCTGCGGCCGGCACCGCAGCCCGCGGGGCGGTCGTCGCCGAGCCGGCACGCAGCTGGTACGTGCTCACCCATCGACCCGCCGATCCCGGTCTCGTCGGATCGGTCTTCGGCGATCCGCGCTTCGGCGAGCACGTCGCGTTCATCCAGCGCATGGCCGAGGCCGGCGACCTGGTCGCCGCTGGGCCGTTGCCCGACGAAGCCGGCGCAGGGATGACGGTGCTGTCGACCACGCTCGACGCGGACGCCGTCCGGCGCATCGCGACCACCGAGGACGGCAGCGTCACCGGCGGGTTGTTCGCAGTGCAGATCGCCCCGTGGGACGTGCGGTTCGCGCCCTGAGGGCGATGGAGCCCACAGCAGGGTCAGGTCCGACTACCGCTCGAGGATCATCCCGCTGCGGCCACCCGCGACGAGGACGTGATCGACGTTCGGGAGTTGGTTCGCTGCCATGCCACGGATCTGGCGAACGCCCTCGAGGATGTTGTTGAGGCCGTGGATGTAGGCCTCGCCGAGCAGACCACCATGGGTGTTGACCGGCAGCGAGCCCTCGAGGTCGATGTGGCCGTCGACGATGAAGTCGCGCGCTTCGCCGGGCCCGCAGAAGCCGAGCGCTTCGAGCTGCATGAACACGATCGGGCTGAAGTTCTCGTAGAGCATCGCGGCATCGATGTCCGTGGGGCCGATGCCGGCCGCCGCGTAGAGCTGCCGGCCGAGGAACTCGGCCTCTGGAAAGACCGCGAGATCGTCGTGGTAGTAGTTGAACATCACGCTGCCGTTGACGAGGTGGCCGTCGGCGATCGCGGCGATGTGCGCAGCCGGGTTGGGCAGATCGGGGGCCCGCTCCGCTGCGGTGACCACCATCGCCACTCCCCCGTCGCTCTCCTGGCAGCAGTCCAGCTTGCGCAGCACGGGCTCGACCACCCATCTCGAGCTCTGGTGGTCGTCGATGGTGATCGGCTGGCCGTAGAACCAGGCCCGCGGGTTGGTCGCCGCGTTCCGCCGGGCAACGATCGCGTATCGACCGAAGTCCTCGTTGGTGACGCCGTAGCGGTGCATGTACCGCTGGAACTCCAGCGAGTACGTCTTGGCCGGCGTGTCGAGCCCGAACGGCAGGTACGCATTCCAGCCCCGCGGGGTGACCCGCTGATTGGGCTGCCCGAAGCGACGGCCCGACCGCTCGTTGAACGCTCGGTAGACGAGCACCGCCTTGGCCGCGCCGCCACGTACGGCCAGCGAAGCGTGCTGCACGGTCGTGTGCGCGCCTGCGCCGCCGTGCGGTGTGCGCGACCAGTAGCGCAGCTCCGGGATCCCGAGGCAGCGCATCAGCAGCAGCTCGTCGTTGGAGTCGAGCGTGAACGTGACCATGCCGTCGATGTCCGCAGGCGTCATGCCGGCGTCTTCGATCGCGGCCAGCCCGGCCTCGGCAGCGAGCTGCAGCTCGCTGCGGCCGGACGCCTTCGAGAACTCCGTCTGCCCGATGCCGGCGATGATCGCTCCGGTGCTCATCGCCGATCCTCGGCCGGCTGGAACAGCGGCAACATCACACCGTCGATCTCGCGGAAGCACACCGTGACGGCCATCTCGTTGCGCACCTCAGCTGGTTCCACATCGACCAGGTTGGACACGATGCGTGGGCCCTCGGCGAGCTGCACGAGCACGACGATCCGTGGGCTGGCATCCGGCTCGCTGGGATGGTGCGACAGGATCCAGGTGTAGATCGTCCCCGTGCCGGACACCTCGTGCTCGTTCCACTCGGTCGCATGACAGCTGCCACACATCGGCACCGGTGGCAGCCGCAGCAGCCCACACGACGCGCACTGCTGGACGAGCAAGCGGTGACGGGCGACGCCGTTCCAGAAGAACTCGTCGGTGCGATCGGGAACGGGTGGGATCACCTGCGGCATCTGGCGGCGACCCTATGCCATCGGGCGCGAACGCCTCTGGCCGAGGTGGGATGTCGGGCGGCTCGTGGTCCGTGCGGCCCGCGGTAACGTACGCGCATGCATGACTTGGTGATCCGCGGCGGGAACATCGTCGATGGAACGGGGGCCCCGGCCATCATCGGCGACATCGCCGTCAGCGACGGCATCGTGACGGACGTCGGTGTGGTGGACGGCCGCGGCCAGCGAGAGGTCGACGCGTCCGGGCTGGCCGTGCTGCCGGGCTGGGTCGACATCCACACCCACTACGACGGCCAGGTCACCTGGGACCCACAGGTCACACCGTCGAGCTGGCACGGCGTCACCACCGTGGTGATGGGCAACTGCGGCGTCGGCTTCGCGCCCGTTCGTCGCGATGGTCACGACTTCCTCATCGAGCTGATGGAGGGTGTCGAGGACATCCCCGGCACAGCACTGCACGAGGGCATGGACTGGAGGTGGGAGTCGTTCCCCGAGTACCTCGATGCGCTCGATGCCACGCATCGGGTGCTCGACATCGCGGCTCAGGTGCCGCACGCCGCTCTGCGCGCCTACGTGATGGGCGAGCGTGCCCACGAGGACGCGACGGCGGACGAGATCGCCCAGATGGCTCGGCTCACCCAGGAGGCGCTCGAGGCAGGGGCCGTCGGGTTCTCGACGTCGCGGACACGGCTGCACAGCTCGAAGCACGGCCTGGTCCCCGGCACCTTCGCGCCGGTCGACGAACTGCTCGCGCTCGGCGACGCCGTCGGCCTTGCCGGGCACGGCGTGTTTCAACTGATCGACGACGGTTCGCCGTCCGGCGAGGTCGGCGAGTGGATGGCAGAGATCGCTCGGCGCAGCGGCGCCACGATCACCTACTCGCTCTCGCAGACACCGGCGAACCCACTGGCGTACCGGGACGCGCTCGACAGTGCCACGGCCGCTGCCGCCGAGGGTCTGCGCATCGTGCCTCAGGTCGCCTGTCGTCCGACGGGGATGATGTTCGGCCTGCAGTCGTCCCTGCACCCGTTCATCACCCACCCGACGTACCGACGTCTCAAGCACCTGTCGCTCGCCGATCGCGCCGCCGAGCTCCGCAAGCCCGACGTGCGCGCCGCGCTGTTCGCCGATGCTCCGCAGACCGGCAGTCGGGTGGCGATGGCGCTGATGTCGCGCTGGGCGAGGATCTTCCCGCTCGGCGATCCGCCGGACTACGAGCCGGCCGCCGAGACGAGTGTCGCTGCGGTCGCGGCCCGGGAAGGTCGCGACCCACAGGAGGTCGCACTCGATTGGATGCTCGAGCGCGATGGCAGCGGGTTCCTGTTCGCGCCACTGTCGGGGTACGAGGACAACAACCTCGACGCGGCCCGGGAGATGATGTTGCACCCCACCACCGTCCTCGGTCTCAGCGACGGCGGCGCCCATTGCGGGCTGATCTGCGACGTCAGCATGCCGACCACCCTGCTGACCCACTGGATCCGCGACCGGAGCCGTGGCGAGCGGATCCCGCTCGAGAAGGTCGTGCACCTGCAGACCGGCCGCACCGCCTCGATCTACGGCTTCAACGACCGCGGCACCCTGCAGCCCGGCAAGCGAGCCGACATCAACCTCGTCGACCTCGACGCGATGCGTCTGCACGCGCCGGAGATGATCTTCGACCTCCCCGCGTCGGGCCGCCGCCTCGTGCAGCGCGCCGACGGCTACCGGGCGACCTTCGTGGCCGGCCAGCAGACCTACGCCGACGGCGAGCCCACCGGAGCCCTGCCCGGCCGCCTCGTGCGCGGCTGACTGCGCTGCTGGCGGCGTGAACCGCTGTCACCGAATGTCCGCCTGACGCGGACATTTGAGGACCGCGATGGGTTCTGCGAGACCGCGCGCCGGGCCTGGTTAGCATCGGCGCGTCGGACAGCAGGATGGGGCGGGGGACGGGACGCGATGTCGTACATCACGAGGCTGCGCAAGCGGAGACCGACCACACCGCGGGAACCGATGCGAGTCAAGACGGTGATCCCGACCCGGCGCGAGCGGGCTCGGTACTGGCTCGACAGCGCCTTTGCGCGTGGCACGACGACGCTGATCCGCCTTCTCGGCCTGGCCACCCTCGCGTTGGTCGTCGTGGCGGGCTTGGCGCTGTGGCTGGCGCACATCAACACCGGCGACTCCAGCCGGTCGTTCATCGAGGGCGGCTGGCTGAGCCTCCTGCGCACGATGGACCCGGGCACCATGGGCAGCGACAGCGGGTGGCCGTTCCGGCTGATCTCGCTGTGCGTCACGATCGGCGGCATCTTCCTGGTGTCGTCGCTGATCGGACTCCTCGCGTCGGGCATCGACGCACGACTGGCCGACCTGCGCCGCGGCCGCTCGCGCGTCATCGAGCGCGGCCACGTGCTGATCCTCGGCTGGTCGCCGAAGCTGGGCACGCTGTTGACCGAGCTCGCCGCCGCCAGCGCCAACCAGATAAAAGACCACGTCGTGGTGATCCTCGCCGACCGCGACAAGGTCGACATGGAGTCCGACGTGCGCCGCCAGCTCCCCGGTCACTCGCACCTGCGCGTCGTCTGCCGCACCGGCAACGCCGCTGATCCACACGACCTCGCGCTCGTCGCCGCCGTCGAGGCGAAGACCATCCTGGTGCTCAACCCGGACGCAGCGGGAGACGCGCAGTCCGTGCGCTGCGTGCTGGCGCTCGCTGCGTTGGGAGTGCAACCGGAGACCAGCATCGTCGTCGAGCTCAACGATGCCAGCCGCGCCGACGCGCTGCGCTCCGCCACGGACATCGACTTCGTGCCGATCGTGTCCCATGACTGGATCGCGCGGATCATCGCCCAGGTCTGCCGGCTGCGCGAGCTCGGCACGGTGTACCGCGACCTCCTCGACTTCGCCGGCGACGAGGTCTACTTCGAGCCGATCCCCGAGGCACTCATCGGTGGCACGTTCTTCGATCTCGCCCGCGGCTGCCGCGGCGGCGCACTGATCGGCCGAGCGAGCGCGGCCGGCAAGGTCGATCTCGCCCCGGCCAGCACGACCGTGATCGCCCGCGGCGACCAGGCCATCGTGATCGCTGCCGATGACGGCGTGACGTCGTTCGAAGCGCGCGCTGCGCTCGACGTTCCCCACGACACGACCCGCCTCGACCGGATGAACCATGCCCCGGACCACATCGGCATCCTCGGCTGGAGCCCGCTGGGCCTACGCGTGCTCAAGGAGTTCGACCAGTTCCTGCCGCTCGACTCTGTCGTCGACGTGTTCTACGACGACGCGTTCGAGATGGACGCTCCCCTGCCGGCCGAGCGCTACCAGAGGTTCGAGCTCCGCCAACGCTCCGGTGACACCACCAACGCGCGAGCGATCGAGAACCTCGTCCGTCAGGACTCGCTCGACTGCCTGCTCCTGCTGTGCAATCGCAGCGAGCTCGCCGCGTCCGATGCCGATGCACGCGTGCTGTTGACGATGCTCGAGGCTCGGCACATCATGACGCATGGACATTCGATCCGAGTCGTGGCCGAGCTCGCCGACGAGAGCGACATCGTGTTGGTGGGTGAACGACGGCTGGAGGAGTTCATCGTCGGCGAGCAGATCAGCGCGTTGCTGATGGCGCAGATCTCGGAGAACCGATCGATGGCCGGCGTCTTCGACGAGCTCCTCGCCGCAGACGGCGCCGAGCTCGACGTCGTGCCGGCACACGCCATCGTCCCGATCGGCGAAGCGACCACGGTGGCCGATCTCGCCGCACGCACGGCCGCCCGATCGATGTACCTGATCGGCATCGCCCAGCACGACACGGTCACCCTGAACCCGGCGCAGGACCTCCCCCTCGTCTGCGACGACGACCTGCGTCTCGTCGTGATGTGCTGCGGAGATCAGTGATGGCGACCGAGTGGCCGGACGGCTTCATGTGGGGCACCGGCGCGTCGTCGACGCAGTGCGAGGGAGCGGCTCCGGCATCGGACTGGTGGGACTGGGAGCGATCCGGCCACGCCCCGTTGTCCGGCGACGGGAACGGCTTCGGCACGAGGTTCCGTGAGGACTTCGCACTGCTGAGCGCGCTCGGACTCGACCATCACCGGTTGTCGATCGAGTGGGCTCGCCTGGAGCCGGAGTCCGGCGTGCACGATCCCGCCGCCGTCGCCCACTACCGCGAGGTGCTGTCGGCAGCGCACGAGGCCGGGATCTCGCCGTGGGTGTCGCTGCACCACTTCACCCTGCCGCGCTGGTTCGCCGATGCCGGCGGCTTCCTCGTCGCATCGAACCGGACCGACGCCTGGACCCGCCACGTCGAGTTCATGGTCGACACGTTCGGTGACCTCGCCGCCGGATGGCAGCCGATCAACGAGACGAACTACTACAGCCAGGCGGCGTACGGCGGACACGGCTGGCCGCCCGGCCACAACGATGCCGCCGAACGCGCCGAGGTCGACGTCGCGATCCAGCTCGCCAACGCCGAGGCGGCGGTTCGACTCCGTCAGACCGGTGCGCCCGTCTCCTCGATCTTCGGGCTGTCCGCGTTCGTGCCACAGGACGACGACCCCGCCTCTGCGGCAGCCGCAGACGCGCTCCACGCGCACCTCTGGGCGCCGGGGCTCGGCCTCTTCCGGGACGGCGTGTTGCGGGTGCCGGGCCGAGCGCCGATCGAGCGCTCCGACCTTGCCGGCTCGTTCGACATGATCGGCTTCTCCTACTACTCGAACATCGGGTTCCGGGCCGGTCGACCTCGGCTGCATCCACCCGATGCCGAGCGCTCGCCGCTCGGCTACGGCATCTCCGCCGATGGGCTCGGAACGGTGCTCGACCGGTTGCATGCGGAGGTGCCGGACACGCCGATCCTCGTCGCCGAGTACGGCATCGGCACCGACGACGACGAGTTGCGCACGCGCTACCTCGAGCGGGGGCTGGAGGTCGTCGCCGAGCGTCTCGCCGAGGGCATGGACATCCGCGGCCTGTTCCACTGGACCGCCGTCGACAACTACGAGTGGCTGCACGGATTCGATGTCGCGTTCGGCATCGTCGATCGCGCTCGCAAGGTGAAGCCGAGCGCCGCAGTCCTGCAGCGCGCCGCGCTCGGGAGGGCGTGATCGACGCGGCAAGTGCGCTCCACGTCGCCGACTGGCGCCGGCGCGTGTTCGCGCTGTACGCAGAGGTACGGAGGGTCGCGACGATCAACGTGGTCGAGTCGCACCGGGTCTGGCAGGCCGGTCGCAACGAGCTCTTCGCGACGCATCCTGCATCCCCGCTCCTGCCCGAGGATCGAGCCGGCTTCGAATCCCTGCCCGTCGCCGACTACGACGCGGCGTGGCGGTTCGAGCTGGACATCGCCCCGGCAGAGCGTTCCCAGCGGCTCGAGGTCGAGACCGGCACCGACGGAATCGTCCCGTTCGAGCTGCTCGGCCACCTCGCGATCCCCGACGTCGGCTCGCTCGACGTGTGGCGGCTCGCCACCTACGGCGGTGGGCTGTTCATCCCCGTCCGGGACGCGCTCGCCGGCGGGGATAGTGGCACGTACGGCGGCGGTCGCTACGTGGTCGACACGGTGAAGGGCGCTGACCTCGGCGCCCGCGGCGACGGCACGGGCATCGTGATCGACTTCAACTTCGCCTACAACCCCTCCTGTGCGTACGACCCGGCATGGGCGTGCCCGCTCGCCCCGCCCGGCAACGTCCTGGGCACCGAAGTCCCCGCCGGCGAGCGCTACGCCGGACCCCACTGACCTGGCCGGTCAGCTCGGCGCGCCGGCGCGGCGGGCGATGACGATCTGGCGGGAGCCGTCGACGACCAGGTCACGCCGGTGCATCACACCGCGATGGTCGTCCTCGTCGAGGAGGACGTCCAGCGTCGCCAGATCCTCGGCGTCGAGACGGCTGCGGAACTGCTTGCTCGCACGGAGCAGGTTGGCGTGGACGACGCGCCGACCCTCGAGGGTCGGCGGGCCATCGATCACGACGCGCCCGATCCGGTCGTCGAGCACCTGCAGACCCGCCGACGCGAACATCGTCGGGTAGTCCGCCGACACGGTCGATTCGGGCAGCGTGGCACGCATCTCCGCAACCCAGCCCATGCCGGCGGCCTCGATCCTGGCGAGGAGCCCCGGTCGGCCGATGCCGATGTCGTCCGGGAGTGGCTGGGGCGCATCGCCGAACTCGGCGATCGCGAGGATGCCATCAGGCGCGAGCGCCTGGCCGAGCGCACGGAGCGTCTGTTGCTCGTCACCGACGTGGTGGAGCACCATCGACGCCCAGATCAGATCGAACGGGCCCAGCTCGCCGACGAGCGCAGGGACCCCGTGCGGAAGTTCGACCAGACGGGTGACGATGCGTTCACCGAGCCCACGTTCGGCGATCCGCTGTTCGGCGCGACCAACCATCGTCGGCGACCCGTCCGCGGCGACGATGCGCGCTTCCGGGAAGCGCTCGGCGAGCACGAAGGCGCTCGCTCCCGGGCCGCTGCCGACGTCGAGCACGTTGCGCATCGATGCACCGCTGCGGAAGCCATCGACCCGGTCGGCAGTCCCGGTCACGAACGCCGCGAAGACCCGGCCCTCACGCTCGATCGCGTCGATCATCTCCGGCTCGTCCATGTGGACGTGGGCAGCATGCTCGTGCTCGTGGTGCTGGTGGTCGCTCATGCGCTGCACGCTAGGAAGTGATCGCAGATCGGCATAGGATCTTGCCAATGCAGCAAGATCACCAGACGACCGGCTCGCCACAGGGCATCGAGGAGATCGCCCGTGGGCGGCTGCGCAGCCTGCGGCTCGCCCGTGGCTGGACGCTCGACGAACTGGCCCGGCGCTCGATGATCAGCGCCTCCACCATCAGCCGGATCGAGACCGGCCACCGCCGCCTCGCGCTCGACAACCTGGCCGACCTCGCTCGCGCGCTGGAGGCCTCGGTCGACGACATCCTCGGCAACGACGACGATGACGACGTCGT
>JAOBWO010000446.1 GCA_025463415.1 Acidimicrobiales bacterium
GGAGGACAAGCTCGACCGCGAGGCCACCAAGCAGGTGATCCGGCGCTCGTGGCAGTTCGCCGCGCCGTACCACCGCACGATCGTCGCCGCGTTCGTGCTGGTGATGATCTGGACCTCGACGACGCTGGCCGGGCCGGTGCTCGTCAGCTACGGCATCGACCACGGGATCACCCAGCACAGCTCACGTGTGCTGAACATGGCGGTCGCCGGGTACATCGCGGTCACGATCGTGGCCTACCTCGTCGGACGGTTGCAGTACCTGTTCATCAACCGCGCCGGCGAGGGGTTCCTCCGCGATCTGCGGGTGCGGGTGTTCGAGCACCTGCAACGTCAGGCACTCGCGTACTTCGACCGGGAGAAGACCGGCGTGCTGGTGTCGCGCATGACGGCCGACGTCGAATCGATGGCCGAGCTGATCCAGTTCGGACTGCTCCAGTTCCTCTCCGCAGGCATGCTCGTGGTGATGGCGCTGATCCTGCTGTTCGTGCTCAGCTGGGAGCTGACCCTGCTGGCGTTGGTCGTGTTCCCGATCATCGTGATCGCATCGATTCGCTTCCAGCGCGATTCCAACCTGGCCTACCTGCAGGTGCGCGAGAAGGTCGGCAACAACCTCAGCGCGCTGCAGGAGGGCATCAGCGGCGTGCGCGTGATCCAGGCCTTCGGTCGGGAGAACGAGCAGTCCCGCCGCTTCCAGCAGTCGAACCGGTCGCTGTTCGACACCCACATGCACAGCATCCGGATCTCGATGTGGTACTTCGGCCTGGTCGAGTTCGGCGGCATCCTGGCCACCGCCGGGATGGTCGGAGTTGGTGGCTGGCTCGTCCATCGCGGCTCGGTCAGCCTGGGCGTCGTCACCGCGTTCGTGCTCTTGTTGAGCAGCCTGTTCGAGCCGGTGCAACAGCTCTCCCAGCTCTACAACACCGTCCAGTCAGCGGGTGCCGCGCTGCAGAAGCTGTACGGCATCCTCGACACCGTCCCCGAGGTCGACGAGGTGCCCGACGCCGTCGAGCTCCCGGCAGTCGGTGCGCTGGCCGTCTCCGACGTCGGGTTCGAGTACGTGCCGGGTCGTCCCGTGCTGTCCAACGTCACGCTCACGGTCGGCATCGGCGAGCGCCTCGCGCTGGTCGGGCCAACCGGTGCCGGCAAGAGCACGCTGGCCAAGTTGATGGCGCGCCTGTACGACCCCTCGACCGGCACGATCACGTTCGGCGGGATCGATCTGCGCGCCGCGACGCTGCACTCGTTGCGTGAGCGAGTCGTGGTCGTGCCCCAAGAGGGCTTCTTGTTCAGTGGCACGATCCGCGACAACCTCGCCATCGCCCGACCATCCGCGAACGACACCGAGATCGCTGCGGCGCTCGCCGCGATCGGCGCGCTGGACCACTTCCTCGCGTTCCCACAGGGACTCGCCACCGAGGTCCGCGAGCGCGGCTCGCGCCTCTCCGCCGGTGAGCGTCAGCTGATCGCGCTTGCTCGCGCGGCACTCGTCGATCCCGCCGTGCTCGTGCTCGACGAGGCGACGTCGAACCTCGATCCCGGCACCGAAGCCGAGGTCGAGCACGCACTGGAATCGCTGATGACCGATCGAACCGTCGTCGTGGTCGCCCATCGGCTGTCGACGGTGCGCCGCGCCGACCGCATCGCAGTGGTCGACGCCGGAGGCCTCGCGGAGCTCGGCAGCCACAGCGAGCTGGTCGCGCTCGGCGGCAAGTACGCCGCGCTGTCGGCCGCGTGGGAACGCAACCAGCAGTCCGGCGCGATCCTCACCGACTGACCGCAGTTGCGACCGAGCGTCGCGCGGCTCACGCCTTGGTGAAGCTCAGCAGGAACTCGATCGTGCCGTTGTCAGCGGTGGTGACGGCGCCGTTGGACGGGTTGGCGATGCCGTAGTCGGCGAACGCGATGTTGGTGGAGCCGAGGACGTCGATGATGTCGCCGTTGCGCTGGGCTTTGACGGTGAGCGTGACCGACTTCGTGACACCGTGCAGCGTCAGGTCACCCGTGGCCGTGGCCGTGATCTCGTTGCCATCGGCCGGAACCGTGCCGAGGTCGATCGGCTGGGTGATCGTGAAGTTCGCGGTCGGATACGTCGACGTCTCCATGATCTCGCCCTGGAACTTGCGGTCGCGGTTGTCCTCGTCGGACTTGACGGTGGTCATGTCGACGGTGAACTCGGCTGCGGTGATCGCCGATCCGTCGAGCGTCAGCGAACCGGTGACGCCGGTGGTCCGACCGACGCCTTCGGTGTCCTGGCCGAACAGGTTCTCCGTGACGCGGTAGCCGACGTAGTTGACGGTGACGTCATTCGACATCGTCAGGGTGTAGTTCTCGGCACCACCGGAGGCAGCGCTCGTCGCAGTCGTCGCCGCTGTCACGGCCGGCGCGCTCGACGCAGCGGTCGTGCCGGCCGTCGATGCGGTCGTGCTGGTTGCGGTGCTGGTGGTGGCGGTGCTCGCCACCGTCGAGGACGGGGCGGTGGTGGCGGTGTCGCTCGCGCGTGTCGGCAGCCCCTGCTGCTCGGCCGACTTCGGCGCATCGCTCTTGATCAAGTGGATGTAGATGAACGGCCCTGCGGTCGCGCCGATGATCCCGGCGACGACGACACCGATGGCGATCTTCAACCACAGCTTCACCTTCTTCTTCGGCTCGGTGTTGATCTGGTCGCTCATTGACATCTCCTGGATCACGCCCACGATGGGAACGGCCGCATTCTTGTGCACTCGACGAATCGTGGGGCGGCAGTGCGAGAGGTCGGTGTGAATCGACCGGCTGCGTATCCTGGACCACGTGACCCTGAGCCTCGCAATCGTCCGTACCGCCCCCAGCACCACCGACGCCGTCGGTGTGCCCGTCGGATCAACGGGTGCCGTTCCCCGGTCACTCGGCCTGAACCGTGCCGCGCTGGCCGCGAACGGCTTCGAAGGCAACGCCGGACAGACCCTCGTGCTCCCTGCGGCCAGCGGTCCAGCGTTGATCGCGGTCGGGATCGGCAAGCCCGCAGACCTGACGGTCAACGTCTTGCGCAATGCGGCAGCAGCATTCGCTCGCGCCGCCGGCAAACGCGCTGCGCTCGCCACCACCTTGGCCGACGTGGAGGGCATCGATCCTCGCGAAGCGGCGAAGGCAGTCGTCGAGGGCGTCTCCTTGGCGAACTACCGGTTCGTCGGCCTGAAGAACGACACGACCGGCTCGCCCGCAACATCACTGGCCCTCGTCGTTCGTGCCGCGAACCTCGACGCCGCGACGCGCGGGTCCGAGCAGGGAGCGATCACGGCCGGCGCAGCGACGTTGGCGCGCGATCTGGCCAACACCCCGCCCGCGTACATGACGGCACGCAAGCTCGCCGACAAGGCGGTCGAAGTCGCCACCGCCGCGGGCCTCGGTGTCGAGGTCTTCAACAAGGACCAGTTGCTGGCGATGGGGTGCGGGGGAATCGTCGGGGTCAACGCCGGCAGCACCGAGCCGCCGCGCATGGTGCGGTTGACCTACACGCCACCGAAGCGGGCGGGCCGTCAGCCCGGTCACGTCGTGCTCGTCGGCAAGGGCGTCACCTACGACTCCGGCGGCATCAGCCTGAAGCCCAGCGATCCGTCGCACGCCTCGATGAAGATGGACATGAGCGGCGCCGCGGCAGTGCTGGCCACGCTCGGCGCGCTGCCCGGACTCGGATGCAAGACCGCCGTGACCGGTTACCTGATGTGCACCGACAACATGCCGTCGGGCAGCGCGCTCAAGCTGGGTGACGTGCTGACGATGCGCAACGGCAAGACGGTGGAGATCCACAACACCGACGCCGAGGGCCGCCTGATCCTGGCCGACGGACTCTCGCTCGGCGCGGAGTCCAAGCCGGACGCGATGGTCGACATCTGCACGCTGACGGGAGCGGTGCTCAGCGCGCTCGGCGACCGCATGGCCGGCGTGCTCGGCAACAACCCGCCCTGGGTCGATCAGGTGCGCGCCGCGGGCAGCCGCACCGACGAGCCGACCTGGC
>JAOBWO010000454.1 GCA_025463415.1 Acidimicrobiales bacterium
GACAGCGCACGCTTTCGCGCAAACTTCCGCGAGCGGGCGCCCGCGTACGACGACAGGGGACGAACGAACCGTTGACGTCGGCAACCAGCTGGGTGGGCTGCGAGGAGAAGATGCACACCGTGCCGTCGGTGGCCAGCGCCACGACCGCCGCGTTCGCAATCGTCTGGCCGGGTGCGAAGTTGAGGTTGGACGCAAGCGGACGGGCCGCATTGCAGGGGTACACCGTCAAGAAGCCGGCCGCCTGCGGTTCGGTGACCGTCACGTTGAGCACGACTGCGGCTGCTCCCGCAGCAACTCCACCGCGTCCACGCACCGACACCGTCGTGACGCTGCCCGTCGCGACCGGGCCGCCACCGGAGCCTCCACCATCGGTCGTCGGGCCGGCGGTGCGGGTGTCGAGCAGTCGCGCAGGCAGGAGAGCCGTGTACTTCGTGGTGGCCGGGAAGTAGCCATCGACATCCACGACGAGCTGCGTCGCGATCTGGTTGTAGATGCAAATGCTTCCGTCGGTGCCGATCTTGGTGACCGTCAGGTTCGGAACGGTGCCGTCCGTCGGCACGTTGATGTTCGACGCCGTGGGCGGCTGCGAGCCGCACGGGTAGACGGTGATGTATCCGGGGCCGGCGGCCTCCGTGGCGGTGACGTTCAGGACGACGGAGCCGGCGTTGGCCGGAACGCCCGCCCGGCCCGCCACCTTCACCACCGTGACCGTGGCGTCGGGGCGCACACCGGCACCCTGTCCCCCGCCGTCGGTTGTCGGCTGACCGGGGCGGGTGTCCAGCACGCGGAACGGGTTGATCGAGCTCAGGCTGCTCCAGAACGGGAACGCGCCCCCGACATCGACCACCAGGTCCGTGGTGACGGAGGCGAAGATGCAGACGTTGCCGCCCGTGCCGATCTTGGTGATCACCGCGTTGGACACGATCGATCCGGCTTCGTAGTTGAGGCTCGACGCAGTCGGCTGAGTGGACCCACACGGGAAGACCGTGAGGAACCCGGCCGCGACGCCGCCGACCGACGTGACGTTCAGCGACGCGGACGCTGCGTCTGCGGCAACGCCGCCGCGACTCTGGACCCTCAGCTGCAGCGTGGCGCCACCTTGGATCGCGCCGCCACCGACGTACAGGCCGTCACCCGTCGGCCCCCCGGCGCGCGTGTCGGCGAGACGGAACGGCGTGAGCGGGATGAGATCGTGATCGGTGGCGGTGGATCGTGTCGACACGACGACAGCGAACGACGTTGTCGCCGTGCCGGCGCCGTTCGTCGCCGTGCACGTGACCGTCGTGCTGCCGACCGAGAAGGTGGATCCGGAGGCAGGAGCGCAGGTGACCGGCACGGAGTTGCCGTTCGAGGTGGCGAGCGGAGACGGGTAGCTGACCGCGACGCTGCTGCCGTTCGGCGCGGTGGCCGTGACGTCGGCCAACTTGCCGGTGAACGTGGGGGCCGCCGACGAGTAGAGGATCTTGTGGACCTTGCTGTCGCTGTTCGTGACGTAGTACAGCGGCGTCGTCGATCCCTGCGTCACGAACGCCATGTCGACGATCACGCCGGATGTCGTTGCGAACGGGGTGTTGTAGTCCACCGCTCCTGCCGCCGTGCGCTGCCAGATCTTGCCGCAGCCGCCATCGCCGAACAGGTACGAGTCGTTGTACTGCGCGGGCCACAGGCCGTTGGGCACGAAGGCGCCCGCAGTGATGTACGTGCAGCCGATGCTGTGGTTGTAGGCCGTCAGCGGATCGGTGTAGCCGGCGGGCGTCGCGGTGCAGTTCGAGCTCACGCCGTTCTGGCAGAAGCCCTCGCGGATGTCCCATCCGTAGTCGAGGCCCTTGCCGCCCTTGTCGACCTCTTCCCACGTGCTCTGCCCGACGTCGTTGATGAACATCGTCCCGTTGCCGTCGTTCGGATCGAAGGCGAACCGGTACGGGTTGCGCAATCCGTAGGCGTAGATCTGGGTGCACTTGTCGACGTTGATCGTGGTCGCGAGGCCCGTGTTCCAGCACGACTTCGCGCCGGCGGCGCCGACGAACGGGTTGTCGGGCGGCACGGAGTCCGGCGTGGTGCCGATCCGCATGATCTTGCCGTTGAGCAGGCTCAGGTCGTGAGCGGCCGACGGCCCCGAACCGCGCGGATTGGACCCACCGTCGCCGACGGACACGTACAGGTATCCGTCGGCACCGAAGTGCAGATCGCCACCGTTGTGGTTACCGGCCGGGATGTACATCTTGTCGAGCAGGACCACTTCGGAGGCCGGGTTGACGGTGTTGCCCGTCATCGTGAACCGACTGACGCGGTTCATCGCCCCGCCGTTGGCGTTGCAGCTGCCACCGAGGGGGAGCGTGTAGTACACGTAGATGTACCCGTTGCTGGCGAAGGCGGGGTCAGCGACGGCCCCGAGCATGCCCTCCTCGGAGTTCGTGCACACCGTGAGCGACAGCGCATCCGCGGCGACGAGCGTGCCGTCGGCGGCCAGGATGCGCAGCTTGCCGGCCTTCTCCGTGATCAAGGCGCGTCCATCGGCCATCGCAGTGATGCCCGTCGGTCCGGACAAGGGGTTCGCAGGCGTGTCGGCGACCAGCGTGTCGCTGAAGCCGGAGGGCAGCGCGGCGTGGGTGACCGGGATCCCGGTGTCGATGGCTATCGCCGCCGATGCAACCACCATCAACCCGGCACAGACGATTCGACGCATGGTGCTACCCCCTAGCTCTTCGCGGTGCCCGACGGAACCCGCCCTTAAACGTCGCGGATGTACAGCGCGTTGATCGGTCGGCCCGCCGCGAGTGAATCGCCCCAGCCCGGATCCTGCGGATGCGAGTAGTGCTCCTTGGCGAGTTGCTCCGCCTTGGCGACGTCGCCGAGCTCGATGGCGCGGTACATCTCCTCGTGCTCGTCGACGCTGGTTCGCCGCGCAGTCGGTTCGGCGAAGGAGCCGAGCTCGGCGTTGCGTCGGGCGAGGTGGTTGACGTGCGCAGTCCAGAGCGCCTCGAGCGCGCCGACGACTTGGATCATCGCCTCGTTGCCGCACGACTCGACGAGATCGATGTGGAATTGTCGCGCCAGGCCGGTGTACCGATCACCGTCCTCGACGGCTGCCGCCGCCTGGTCGAGCGTCGAGCGCAGTCGGGGCAGCACGGTCTCGGCACGGTCCGCGCGAGCCGCGCACGCGGCGACGCACGCCGGCTCGAAGGCGATCAACCCGCGCAGCACGTCGCCGAGCTTGGCTCCACGCGACTGGAGCACGAGGCCGAGCATGTAGGCCGCCTTGTGCGGCTGCGGGCGGTGCACGACGGCGCCGCCGACGTTGCCGCGCTGGACCGTGACGAGGCCTTCGGTCTCCAGGATCCGCAACGCCTCGCGTATCGGCGGCAGGCTGACGCCGAACTCGGCGAGCAGCTCGTCCTGCTTCGGCAGCATCGACCCGTCCTCGAGTGCACCGGACAGGATCCGGTCGCGCAGCGCCTCGGCCACCATCTCGGCGAGACGCGGTTGACGGAGTTGACGGTTCAGCGGAGAGCGACCGTTCGCAGTCGACACAACCGTGTCACCGTCCCTTTCTGATGCTCAGCGGGTAGGCCTCGGCGACGTACCGGTGGCTACTCTAATCCCAA
>JAOBWO010000458.1 GCA_025463415.1 Acidimicrobiales bacterium
ATGTGGAGCTACCCGACCTACGACCCGAACCTGGTCGTCGTCCACGACAACAAGAAGGCCGGCGATGTGTTGACCTTCCTGAACGCTGCGCCCGGGAAGCCGACCCTGGCGAACGCGTACCAGGAGCGCTACATGCCGGGCTCGACGTTCAAGATGATCACCGCCAGCGTCGCGCTGGACGACAACGTCGTGGACTTCGACTCGATGTTCACCAACGACAAGGCCTACACCCCGCCGCAGACCACGAACCCGATCGAGAACTTCGAGGGCGAGATCTGCGGTGGAGATCTGCGCACCGTGTTCGCGCGCAGCTGCAACACCGCGTTCGCGCAGACCGCCGTCGACGTCGGCGTCCCCAAGATGGTGGCCGGCACCCAGGCGTGGGGCATCGGCGAGCCGATCCCGTTCGATCTGCCCGGCGGGACGACCTCGTACTTCGGCGACGAAGCCCACTTCAAGGACGCGATCCCGAAGCTCGCGATCCAGGGCTTCGGCGAAGGCGACGACCTCGTCGTGCCGCTCCAGATGGCGATGATCGCGGCGACGATCGCCAACGGCGGTGTGGAGATGCAGCCGTACGTGGTGGGGGCGACGCTGGACCACCAGGGCAAGGTGCTCGACCAGACGACGCCGAAGGTCTGGAAGACCCCGATCTCGCCGGTCACGGCGCTGAAGATGACCGACCTGATGATCGGCGTCGTCCAGCGCGGCACCGCGAAGTGCTGCCTCCAACTCGACAACGGCATCCAGGCCGCGGCCAAGACCGGTACCGCGCAGCTGAACGCGACGGGCCAGCCACAGCGGTCTCACGCGTGGATCGCCGCGTTCGCTCCGGCCACCGCGCCGCAGTTCGCCGTGGCCGTGATCCTCAAGGGCACCAACGCCGAGATCAGCTCCGGTACCGGCGGCAAGCTGGCCGGTCCGATCGCCAAGACCATCCTCGACTACGCGCTCGCGCACCCGCTCGGATGATGCCCGTGAACTGCAGGGCGACGGGACACTGTGCGCGCGAGGTCGGTATCCTCGATGAGCGCTTTCAGGCGCTACAGAATCAGAAGACGCCGCTCATCCACTCCGGTGGGCGTCGCGAAGTAGGCAACACGTGACGAACCATGGTGAGCGCACGGTCCTCAACGACCGGTACGAGATCCAGCAACGCATCGGACGCGGCGGCATGGCCGACGTGCTCCTCGCGCGCGATCTGCTGCTCGACCGGTCGGTCGCGATCAAGGTGCTCTTCGCCGAGTTCGCCACCGACCCGAACTTCGTCGAGCGCTTCCGGCGCGAGGCGCAGTCGGCCGCTGCGCTGAACCACCCGAACATCGTCAGCGTCTACGACTGGGGCAAGTACGGCGGCACGTACTTCATCGCGATGGAGTACGTCGAAGGCCGCACCCTGGCCGACATCGTGCGCGTCAACGGACGCGTCTCGCCGGTGCAGGCCGCGGAGATCGCCAGCGAGGTCTCGGCCGCGCTGGCGTTCGCGCATCGCAACGGTGTGGTGCACCGCGACATCAAGCCGGCGAACATCCTCATCGGCTCCAGCGGCCAGGTAAAGGTGGCCGACTTCGGCATCGCCCGGGCGATGAACTCCGCGGCCGACAGCAACCTGACCCAGGTCGGTCTGGTGATGGGCACGGCCACCTACTTCTCGCCCGAGCAGGCGCAGGGCGCGCAGCCCGATCCGCGCAGCGACCTCTACTCGCTGGGCATCGTGATGTACGAGATGGTCGGCGGCCGTCCCCCCTTTGCCGGCGACAACCCGGTGGCCATCGCCTACAAGCAGGTCCACGAGAACCCGCAGCCGCTCAACCAGCTGGCCCCCGACGTGCCCCGCCCCTACGAAGCGATCGTCGCCAAGCTGCTTGCCAAGAACCCGGCGATCCGCTACCCCGACGGCGATTCGTTGCGCGACGACCTGCGCCGGTTCCGCAACGGCGAACCGGTCAAGGCGCTCGCCGGAACGGTCGCCGCAGCCGGCTCGAAGGGACCCACACCCGGTGGCACCACGGTCGCCCGCACCGTGACGCCGCCGCGGCCGAACACCGGGGCAGTGGGCGCGATGAACGCGACAACGGGAGTCGGCGCGTACGCCAGCGCGACTGCCGCCGTGCCGCGCAGCGGTGCCGTTCCCGTATCCACCGGCGCTGTGCGCGCTGGTGCACGCACCGCCTACCCGACCGGATCGAACGAGGCGGTGTACTACGACCCCCCGCAGCGCCGCGGTTGGTGGGGCATCGCCGCGTTCATCGCGATCGTCGTGCTCGCCGTCGGCGGGTTCTTGCTGTTCAAGGCGCTCAACAACAAGAACGCGAAGACCTCGTTCGGCCTGATCGACGTCACCAACCTGCCTGTCGACGTCGCCACCCAGAAGATCCTCGACGCCGGGTTGAAACCGGTCAGCGTCGCCCAAGCCGACCCCGAGGCACCCGAGGGCGTCGTTTACCAGACCGTGCCGGCACCCGGCGTGATCGTCAGCAAGGACCAGGAGATCACGCTCTACTTCAACCCGAAGAGCGAGCTGCTGCCGGTCCCCGACGTCACCGGTCATGCCGTTGCCGACGCCAAGGACATCCTCACCGGCGCCGGCTTCCTGGCGGGCACCGTGACCGAGGTCGAGGACAACAGCGTGCCCATTGGCCAGGTCATCAGCCAGGACCCTGTGGCGTTGACCCCCGAGAAGCAGGGCACAGCCGTGAACCTCACCGTGTCGCAGGGCAAGGGCAAGGTCAGCGTGGTCAACGTTCTTGGCACGCCTGCGGACACCGCCAAGTCGTTGCTGTCCGGCGAGCCCTACAACCTCGTCGTCACCACCGCCGACGAAGCCAACGACACCGTGCCCGTCGGCTCGGTCATCCGCACCGATCCGGCCGCCGACACGGTAGTCGACAAGGGCAGCCCGATCACGCTGTACATCAG
>JAOBWO010000468.1 GCA_025463415.1 Acidimicrobiales bacterium
ACCAGGTGAGGGGAAGCTGGTCCAGTCCCGCCACCGCTCCGACGTGTTCCCTCAGCTCCACTCCAGGAGCGATCCGGTACTCCGGGATCAGACGGTGCCACTCCTCCATCGCGATCCGCATCTCCAGTCGGGCAAGATGCGATCCCACGCATCGGTGCGGCCCGGCCCCGAACGCGAGGTGCCGGTTGACTGCTCGATCGGCCTGGAACTCGTCGGCATCCTCGAACTGCCGCGGGTCTCGCCCGGCGGCACCCGTCGGGAGGACGACACGATCGCCGGCCTTCATCGGGCAGCCCGCGAACTCGGTGTCTCGGGTGACGACCCGCGATGTCGTTGCGATCGAGTAGTAGCGCAGCAGCTCCTCGACGGCAATCGGCCAGCGATCAGGGTTGGCGACGAGCGACGATCGCACCTGCGGCGAGTCGGCCAGGTGACGCATCGAGTAGGCGAGCACGTTGGCCACGGTGTCGAGGCCGGCCACATACAACAGGAACGCCATCGCGAGCAGCTCCTCATCAGTGAGCGGCCGACCCTCGACGGTCGCTCCGACGATCTGCCCCAGCAGGTCGTCGCCCGGCTGTTCGCGTCGCTTGGCGAGCGCCTCGGCGAGATGCCCGATGATCGACAGGACCGCGCCGCCACGAATCGATTGATCGGGATCGTCGTTCGGGCTGGTGTGCAACAGCGCCCGAGCATGCCCGACGAGCTCGTCGGTGCGATCGGTCGACAGACCCATCAGACGCAAGAACATCGTGGTCGGGAAGCGCAAGGCGACATCGTGGACGAACTCGCAGGATCCGGCATCGACCAGTCCCTCGATCAACTCCACGGCCAGTGCCCGGACCTCTGGCTCCAGCTTCTGCACGTTGCCGGGCGACAACGGCGCGCTGAGCAGCTGGCGATACGGCGTGTGCGCCGGCGGATCGAGCTCCAGCGGCAGCATCCGCTGGTCGGAGTCGCCGAGGTACTGGACAGTACGGCTCGAGAACAGTCCGGGGTCCTGCAACGCGTCGCGGATGTCGTCGTAGCGAAGCAGGTACCACAACGAGTAGCCGAACGGATCGGAGATGTCGCTGCGGAAGGCGCGCTGCTCGTCCTGCAGGCGGACCCATTCGTCGTAGTGATGCTCGCGCAGCATCACGTCGGTGCTGTGATCGAACCCCGGTCGGAGGGGGATGTCGTCGATGCTCATGGGCGCATCACGAACCCGCCGTCGATGTTCAGCACCTGGCCCGTGATCCACGCGCCGGCCGGCGAGCAGAACATCAGCAGGGCACCACACAGCTCGTCAGGCTGTCCGACGGCGCGCGTCGCCGCGCGCATCTCCAGCATCTGGCGGTATGGCGAGTCCTCCGGCGTCAGCATCCGGCCGGCATCGCTGGCGACGATCCCAGGCGCGATGCAGTTCACGGTGATGCCGTAGCCACCGAGCTCGCGAGCGAGCGTCGTGGTGAGACCGACGATCGCGATCTTGGTGATGCCGTACACACTCTCCGCAGGAAACGCTCCGGCCGAAGCCTGGTTCACGATTCGACCGCCACCGCGAGCCTGCATCGACGGCGCAACCGCCTTCGCGCACTGCCACGCCCCGGTCACGTTCACAGCGAATGCGCGATCCCATTCGGCGCGCCCGTACGCCATCGCGGGTGTCATCACGATCTGCGCCATCAAGGCCGCGTTGTTGATCAGGATGTCGACGCCACCGAACCGGTCTGTCGCGGCCGCGACCATGGACTCGACCGAGGTCTCGTCGGCGATGTCGACCCGGACGGCCAGCGCCGCACGTCCGTCACCGTTGATCGCGTCGGCAACGAAAGTGGCCCCCTCGGCGTTGATGTCGGCACAGACGACCGCCGCGCCGGCCCCGGCAAGGGCGTGGGCGTATGCCTCTCCGATCCCGCCTTTGCACGCGCCGGTCACGATCGCGACCTTGCCGTCGAGACTGAAGTCAGGGTTCACAGGTGCACTCCTTTCGTAGGGTTCGTCATGCGATTCCGACGCTCTTCGTGCGGAGGAACTCTTCGAGGCCGGCGCGCCCGCCCTCCTTGCCGAACCCACTCCGTCCGAGGCCGCCGAACGGGCGGTGGACGGCGAGGTTGCGGGCACCATTGACGAGCACCTCGCCGGCGACGAGCTCCTCGGCCAGCCGATGTGCGCGCCGGAGATCCTTGGTCTGCACGTACGCGGAGAGGCCGTATTGGGTGCCGTTCGCGATCGCGATCGCTTCGTCGTCCGTGTCGAACGGTGTCATCGCCAACACCGGTCCGAAGACCTCGTCCTGGGCAAGGGACGACTCGGGATCCACATCCGCGAAGACGGTCGGCTCGATGAAATATCCCCCGGCGAGCGCTCCTTCGAGTCGGGCGCCTCCGGTCACGAGCCTTGCTCCATCGAGCTTGGCTCTGTCGATGATTGCGAGGATCCGTTCCAGCGCCGCGGCGTTGACGACCGGGCCGGACAGCGTCGTCGGGTCGAACGGGTCGCCGACCGGAAGGCTCTTCGCCATCGAACCAACTCGGTCGACCACGTCGTCGTAGATCGACCGATGCACGAGCATCCGGGTCGGCAGAGCGCAGCCCTGACCGCTGAGCACGCCGACGGACATGATCGTGCCGTGCATGCAGGCGATGTCGAGGTCAGCGTCCGCGAACACGATGTTCGCCGACTTGCCCCCGAGTTCGAGCACCGACGGTTTCATGTGATCGGCGCAGAGGTGCAGGATCTTGCGCGCGGTGACGGGACCGCCGGTGAAGGTCACCTTCTGCACCAGCGGATGGGCAACGAGTGCGGCGCCCGCTTCGGGCGCTCCGGGAAGGATGTTGACGACGCCCGGCGGGAAGCCCGCTTCCTCGACGAGATCGGCGAACAGCTCGCCGCAGAATGGTGTGAGCTCGGAGGGCTTGACGACGACGGTGTTCCCAGCGGCGAGCGCGGCCGGGATCTTCATGGCCAGGGAGATCAGTGGCCCGTTCCACGTGATGATCACTCCGATGACCCCGTAGGGCTGGGCGAGGGTCAGTCCGAGCTCACCATCGTCGGCGAAGGACGCCGTCACGTCGCTGTGGATCTTGTCCGCCCATCCGGCGTAGTACCTGGTCCACTCGGCAGCTTGGGGAACGAAGCCGGCCGCCGTCGAGATCGGTGTGCCGTTGTCGAGCGTGCCGCGGCGCGCGAACTCTTCAACGGCGTCGTCGATCAGGTCGGCGAGGCGCATCAGCAGGCGGCGGCGCTCCGCTGGACGTGTTCGACGCCACGAACCAAAGGCATCATGGGCGACCGCGACCGCCCGATCGACGTCGGCGGCATCAGCGAGTGGGACGAGTGCATCGACCTGGCCGGTGGCTGGATCGATGTGCTCGAACACTCCCCCTCCGCCGAAGTTGAGACGTTCCCCGCCGATGCGGAGGTGAACGTTCGGTCGCGTGCGGTCGACATCCGTTGCGCTCATGTGGTCCAGACCCCCGGGACAGATCGGCAGAAACTGACAATCCATATTTAACACACTCAATTTCGTGGGGCAACCCTGCGAACGTTGAGTTGTTCCAGCGAGGTGAACGCTTCGGCCAGCGCGTCGCCGAGAGGGCGGCGGTTGGCATCTTGCACCCACTGGGTGTAGGTGTGGAGGACCAGCCCTGCCAACGCTGCGGCAAGCGCGCCCGTCTGCGGATCGTCGACTGCGACGTCGAGACGGTCAGCGACGATCAAGCGAAAGGAGTCGGCGATGGCAGCCCCGGAGCGACCGAGTCCGATCGATGCAACCTCCGGTGAGCGGCTGACCACGATCCCCCACAGCAGCATCAACTCACGATCCTCCGTGCTGACGGGGGCGTCCTTGCCTGCGGCGGCGAAGGCCTCGATCAACGTCTCCGACCTCGGCCGGGCCAAGACCAGATGCGTGATTCGCTCGAGCTCGCGCCGCGGCAAGGCCGAGAGCACGTCGTCCCTCGTCGCGAAGTAACGGAAGAACGTGCGGATCGAGACCGCGGCAGCGGCCGCGATCTGCTCGATGGTGACGTCATCAGGACTGCTCTGAGCGAACAGCAGCAGTGCGGTCCGTTCGATCGCTCGAGCGACGCGCTCGCGACGACGGTCCCACCCGTTGGGGGTCGATGACGGGTCGACCGGGTTCACGCAGAAACTCTACTGATCGCGCCGTCCGGGCACCACAATGTTGGCACATCATGCCAATCCTGAGTCTCACATCAGGACAGGCCGGTGATGACGGATCACGGGCTCATCCCGCGCCCGACTACTTGAGGAGCGGGTCTCGGGGAAGGCCGAGGATCCGCTCGCCGATCTGGTTGCGCTTGATCTCGGACGTGCCACCGGCGATCGACATCCCGCGGTGCATGAGCACCATCATGTTGCTGATCAACGTCGGGCCCTCCATGAACGCGGCCTCGGGACCGTTGAGCTCGGTGAGGATGGCAGCGGCCTCGTGCCCGATTTCTGACAGGACGAGCTTGGTCATCGCCCCTTCGGGACCTGGACCGGCGCCGGTGACCGCACGGTTCGCGCTGCGCAGGTTCAACAGGCCCATGGCCTGATGCTCGGCGATGTATCGCCCGATCCTGGCCGCACCGCCCGCGAGCCGCTCCGGGTGGGCATCAAATGGGCCGATCATCGCGGAGCCCGGCAGGGTCATGCCTCCCTGACCGCCGCCGATGCTGACGCTCTCGTTGCCGAGTGTGGCTCTGGCAACCGTCCAGCCACCGTCCACCGGACCAACGACATCGTCGTCGGGGACGAAGACGTCGTTGAAGAAGACCTCGTTGAACTCCGAGTTGCCCGTCGTCATCTTCAGCGGCCGGACCTCGACTCCTTTCGCATGCATGTCGATCACCACCGTCGTGATCCCTTGGTGCTTGGGAACATCCGGATTGGTCCGCACAGTCGCGAAGCCCATCCCGGAGACGTGGGCGCCACTGGTCCACACCTTCTGACCGTTGATCAGCCAACCGCCGTCGACACGGGTCGCCTTCGTCTTCACACCGGCCGCGTCCGATCCTGCGTCCGGCTCGGAGAACAGCTGACACCAGATCACTTCCTGGTTGAGCGCCGGGTTGACCCACCGCGCGACCTGATCGGCCGTTGCGTACTGGATCAGGGTGAGGATCACCCAACCGGTGATGCCGTACGCCGGACGCTGTACGCCGGCCGCAGCGAACTCCTGCTCGATCACCAACTGCTCGATCGCACCGGCCGCACGACCGTACGGCTTGGGCCAGTGCGGCATCACATATCCGGTCTCGATCAGCTTGGCGCGCTGCTCGACTGCGGGCAGATCCTTGATGCTCGCCGCGAACGCCTTCACCTCGTCGCGAATCGCTTCCGCTTCCGGCGGCAGATGAACGGTCTTCGCCCTGACCACGCCCCGACGGGTCAGATCCGTGAGATCGGCCGCCGCCCGATCTGGTTCGAGCAAGCTGAGCAACGTCGTGGCCCGCCGCATGTAGAGGTGGGCGTCGTGCTCCCATGTGATCGCGATTCCGCCGTGGACCTGCGTGCTCAGGTTGGCGCAGAGGTCAGCGGCTGGTGCCGCCAACGTTGCCGCCACTGCAGCTGCGTAGGTCAACTGGTCGCCGCCCGCCTCAGCGGCGCGGGCTGCGTCCCAGACTCCGCTCGTCGCCAACTCGGTCGCGACGATCATGTTCGCACAGTGGTGTTTCACCGCCTGATACATCGCGATCGGACGACCGAACTGGATCCGGTCCTTCGAGTACGCAGCAGCCAGCTCGGTGCACTCCCGGGCAAGACCGACCGCCTCGGCCGAAAGGATCACCCGCGCCAGGTCGACCAAGACCTGTGCACCGCCCGCGACGATCGTCGCCGCTGCCCCGTCGAGCGTCACTCGAGCCGAGCGACGGGTGGGATCCAGGTTCGGGGGAACCTCGACCCTCACGCCGTCTCCGACCTCGACGACGGCCACGTCGTCGCCGACGGCGATCAACAACACGTTCGCCAAGCCGCCACCCAGCACGACGCCGGCCGATCCGGATGCCTTTCCGTCGTCCACCGTGACGGAGCCGCCCAGCGCGACGGCACCGACCAGCGAGCCATCTGCGAGTCCCGGTAGCAAGCGCGACTTGACGCTGTCACCGCCAATCGCAGCCAGCACGGCACTGGCGATGACGGTTGGCACGAACGGTCCAGGTGTCACCGCCCGGCCCAGCTCCTCGACCACGATGACAAGCTCCTCGAGCGTGTAGCCCGAACCACCGAACTCCTCCGGA
>JAOBWO010000283.1 GCA_025463415.1 Acidimicrobiales bacterium
GTGAGGTCGAAGCCCATCTCGCGGAGGTGTGCTCGACGACGATTACCCGGGAGACGATCTCCAAGGTCACTGACCGCGTGATGGGCGAGCTCACCGATTGGCAGAATCGGCCGCCGGAGCGGGTCTATCCAGTGGTGTTCATCGATGCGATCGCGGTCAAGATCCGCGACGGCCAAGTCGCCAACCGGCCCGTGCATGCAGTGAACGGGTCACTGTTGACGGCAAACGCGACATCCTCGGGCTGTGGGTCGGCACCGGTGGTGAGGGCGCCCAGTACTGGTTGCAGGTCATCGAGCAACCGCGAGAGACGCTCCAACGCTACTGCGGCATGCACACGACAGACGGGAAAGAGCGCCACGGACGTACTGGCGAGACGATAGCACCCGTCAAACTGGCAGTTCAGCGTCCGATCGAGCACAAATCAGTATCGGCTGCATCGTCCCACACTATGAGTGGATTCACGTTCGTCTCAGACGACAACAGATTGCCCTCCGCGGCGACTGCGAAGTTGATGTCAGGGGTCGGATGGCGAACGTCCAGGTCGTTGACCTTCGCTGCGGGAAACAGGCTCGACGATCGTCACGTTCGACCTTTGATTGCCCGACTGGGCGAGTTCACGACCGCCTCGAACACCGCGCAGCGGGCGCCATCTTGCGCATGCAGACCGCATCCACAAGATCAGGTTGGCGTCACGAACATACAGCGATCCCTGCAGGCAGCTGCGCTTGTGAGGAGCGGGCGAGCACGAGCTCGATGACCTCCGCCACGGCCGCGCGTGTCCTGGCGCCGGCTCGGCCGTCGACATCGTCGCCCAGGTGTAGCCGCGCCGCCGAGTTTCCGACCATCGTCACAGCGATTGGAGCAAACTACAGCTCTGTTGACCACTTACCGATTTCGCGTCGTGCGCAGGAACTCGTTCAGCTTCTCGGCATCGGGCCGATACCTGAAACAACTCGGAGCGGAGGCTGGCAACGTGGAACAGATTATTGGCGACGGGGCGAGCGTCCGCCTTGATGCGCCGCTCGAGGTGCTTGAGCGGCTGCTCGTCCAGCACCCCAACGCCGTCGTCTCCGCGATCGACGCCCACGGTAACCCGGTGGCGGCTCCGCATTCGCTCCGCCTCCCGGACCACAACTCGTTGTCAAGGCGAAGTCCACTGGAGGTTGTGGCTGCCGTCTCGCGGGGCGTGCTCGTCGATGCTCTGGTGCTCGCCAAACGCTCCGGCATCGCGGCGCTACCGGTTATCGCCGTGGACGGAACGGCGGCGACGTGTCACATCATAGATCTTCGTCACACACATGGGATCCTGGTCGGAATGATCGCAACGGATACCCCGATCGACTGGCCGTCGGCGTTCGCCAGCCGGCCCGAGATCATGCCCAGAACGGGCCAGATCCGAAAGGACGCGGTGGCGATGATCCTCGACGCGGACCAGCGCGTCTGCAGGATTCTCGGCTATGACCCCGCAGAACTCACCGATATGCGCTCCCTCGATCTGATCCACCCTGACGACCACGACAATGCGATCGAAGCGTGGATGGAAATGCTGACGAGCCCAGGTGTCGCGACACGACTCCGAGCACGCCACCTCCGTGCCGACGGTTCATGGGTCTGGATGGAGTTGACGAATACGAACTGGTTGCACCACCCCGACGCATGCGTGTTCTGCGCCATGATCGACATCTCTGAGGAAATGGTCGCAGTCGAAGCGCTTCGACAACGCGAACAACTGCTGACGACCCTCGCCGATTCTCTGCCGTCTGGCGTGCTCCACCTTGGCCACGACAGGAGCGTCGTCTACGGAAATGCCCGACTTCACCGTCTGACCGGAGTCGAACCGCTAGCGGCAACGATTGACCAATACGTCAACGCCGTCGTCCCAGGGGACCGGGACACCTTCACGCGAGCGGTCAGCGGAGTGCTCGGCGACGGTGTCGGCGTCGAACTCGAAGCAACGTTCGTGACGAGCATCAATGGTGGACAACGTCGTTGCGCGATGACGCTCCGGCCTCTTACCGGCAGCACCGGTGAGCAGCTCGGGGCTGTGATCTGCATCGACGACATCAGCGACGCGTTCGTTCTGCGCAGGGAACTGGAGCGGCGTGCCACCACAGACGAGCTGACCGGTTGCCTGAACCGGTCAGCGGTGATCGAAGCGCTGGACGAGGCGCTCGTGGCCACCCGTAAGGGCACGGGCGGAGTCGCGGTGGTGTTCGTGGATCTCGACGGGTTCAAGGAGGTCAACGACACGTTCGGGCACACGGTTGGCGACCAGCTCCTCGCTCATGCGGCTGCACTGCTCCGGCGCGGTACCCGGCCAGGCGATATCGTCGGTCGCCTCGGCGGTGATGAATTTTTGATCGTCCTCAACAACGGTGGCAGCGGGGAAGTCGTTCGGGAACGGGTTCAGGAACTGGTCGACACGCTCACCGCACCACTCGAAGTGGTTGCTGGCGTTCCGATCCGAATAAAGGCAAGCACCGGCATCTCCTGGTCGTCGGACCGTCATCTCGCGGCTGACGCGCTCATCGCAGCGGCCGACCGAGCGATGTACCGGTCAAAACACGCTGGAACATGCCGACCAGTCTTCGTAACCGTCTGACAGTGGACCACCCTGAACAACGCGCGCTCAAGATAAGTGAATCTCTGGCACCCCGATTACGAGGCATTGCGCCAACCGCGTCGAGTCCCGGCGCAAGGTATTCGGATCCCGTTCGAGGCGGGCAGACTCAGCGCCCAACCGCGAGCGCGGGACGTGGAGCGTAGGGAACGACTCTTCAATCCAGCGCAGCCGACAAACCCTGGCACCCCGGCACTTCGGATCAACTCACTCCCCGGGCCCGACATTATGCTACGCCCGCCAACCATTCCTTGTCACGGGCCAGCTGCCACGCGCCGGGATCGCGGACCAGCGGAGCGAGCGCTCGCCGTGCGTTCCTGGGTGCGCCCGACGTCATGGCCGAAGCGCATCTCGACGTCAGCGGCTCTCATGGTCTAAACGCTGCACACCGTGTACGTACCCGGGTTCCGGACCTTCGAGACGATGAAGACGCGTGCGTGGGTACCGAGAGGCCGAACAGCTCTGCGACGATGGCGCCCAACGAAGACGCCATCCCGAGCGCGTCGAGCGACGATCTTTCGGTGACGATGGTGTCGACGAGTCAGCAGGCCGATCGACCCATTCTTCAGCAAGGCGCCGTAGAATTTGGTGCTTCGCGACCGCCTCAGGCGGGGCAACCGGTCGTGCGAACATCGTCGCCGAGGGACTCGGTCCCGAGGATGGCTTGGCCGTACCGAAAATTTGGTGGCCGTCCAAGATGGGCGATTACGGTGCCGCCGCTGTCGACGTAACAGGCAACCTGTGGTTCGCCAACGAATGGATTGCACAGACGTGCACATTCAGCGAGTACCTCGCTTCACCGCTCGGCCGATGTGGCGGAGAGCGGTCAACATTTGGCGAACTGGTCGACGTACATCAGCCGAGTTTCCTGAGACGAGCCCTGCCGACGGGCACCCGGTGGCGGGGCGCCCGTAACCGCGCCCAAACACAAATCAACCGAGCACACAGAGCGGGCCCAGCGGCCAGCGCGCGACCGACAGTCAGCATCTGCTGCACACCCGCCCGAGAGCAACCCTGCCTTTCGCGACAGAAGGTTGCGCAGCTCGGGAAAAAGGGCGACATTGCTGAGCCGGCCCGGGAGATCAGCGACGGATGCGGCCGCGAAGTGGCGGCCTCGGCGGCGATCATCTCGCCACCTGCTGGTGGCGCTTGCTCACCAGGGCTCCGCCAATTTCGATCACGATGCGCGGGCGTTCAGGATCGACGCGTTCGTTGCATCAGTGCCCACGCGGCTTCCGCGGGCCGTCAAAAGAATTGACCCGGCGATGCCGTGCCTACTGGATCAGCCCGAACTGGGCCGAGGACCCATACCAGTGGGCGATCGTCCGTCGACGGAATGTGCGATCGCTTCAGACTCCGTCGACGACTGCTGCCGGTGTAACGAAAGTCACTTTGGGACAGTCTCAACAGGTACACAACACCTGGGAGGTCACCATGGGCAGCAAGTCCGCACACACATTCGCTCGGAGCCGTTGGGCAGCGATCGGCGCAGCGGTCGCCGTCTCGATCGGCGCCGGCAGTCTCGCAATCACCAACGCGGGGAGTGCGCCGGGCGGGCGGTCAGCGTTCGTGCCGATCACGCCATGTCGTCTGTTCGACACACGCAGCGACGGCAACGGCGTCGGCCCCCGCAAGACACCGCTCCAGGCCGGCGAGACCGTCGTCGAACAGGTCACCGGCACGAACGGAAACTGTTCGATCCCGCTCGACGCGGTCGGCGTCGCCTTCAACGTGACGACCGTCAACGGCACGGTCGGCAGCTTCCTCACCGTCTGGCCCTCTGACGCCCCGCGGCCGCTTGCGTCGAACCTGAACTGGGTCGCTGGAGCGCCGGCCACGCCGAACAAGGTCGATGTCAAGCTGTCATCCGACGGCAAGGCCTCGTTCTTCAGCAACGCCGGAACCGTTGACGTCATCGCCGATGTCGTCGGCTACTACACCGGCCTCGACGGGGCCGCGTCGTCGAGGCTGATCATCGACCCGGGCGCGTTCACGACCGACGGCGCAGCTGGAGGATCGGTGGTCGCGCACAACTTCGACGAAGGTCGCCTCGAGGGCGGCTCGCCGGTGCCGACCTGCGGCATCACCGACGTCCAGCTTCCCCAAGGCGCCACGCTGAGCAACATCACAGCCCACGTGGCGGACAACAGCGTCGACCCGGGCAGCGACGTCGTCGTGAAGGTCTGGAGAAACCCGATCGGGGTCGAGAGCGCTCAGCTGCTCTTCCAAGCCGGCACCACCGGTAACCCGGGGGACCGCACCCTGACCGGATCGAACATCACCACGCCGGTCGTCGACAACACCCAGTTCTCGTACTACGTCACGGTGTGCGGGCTGCGCACCGCACCCAACGGCAACTACCTCTACGACGTCCTGATCTCCTACAGCTGACCCAAACCGCGACGTGGCGCCGGTCGCAATACCGGCGCCACCGACGCGATCCAGCAGAAGCCGATACAGAATGCGCGGCAAATCTCCGGCCCGAACAATGATCACAGATCGCTGTCACGATGTCTTGGCGGATTGAGGGTTAGATGACCGCCGTACGGATCGCGGGGTGAATTCCCCAAATGCGGGTCGCCGAGCTGCGTCAGTCGTCGGCGACGTCCCGAACCATGCGCCGGACCATCGCCACACGCTGCACGAGCCGGCGACGGTTCACCGTGCGGGACGGGGAGAAGCGAACCGGATCATCGCGCCCCGGGTGGCGACGATCGGTCGGCCTTGATCACATGCCCGCCTGGGACGAAGAGTGCCGTTGAGGTGTGCCTGGGGGGTCGGTGGAGCCGACCGCGATCGACGCCGATTAGGCGGTGCCGGCGAGCTCGCCCGGTGCGGCCCATCCTCTCCGCGGGCGGCGACCACGACGATCCAGGCGGGCCAAGCTTGCTCGGCTGCGTAGGCGAGGCGGGCCGATCTGCGCCGGTTGCTGCGAGTCGTGCCGAAGCTGAGATGTCTCTCGTCGTTTCCAGATCGCGACGCGCTCGTGGGTCCAACCTTGAGTCAGCGGTTGTTGTGTGACATCAGGGAGCGGGCGTGCCCCCTGGGATCGCGATCGCGACGATCGCGATGTCGTCTCTCGCGTTTCCGCGTTGAAACTCCAGGACCTGCGACATGAGGGTGCTCGCGATCATTGCCGCGGCGTTCAGCGTCGAGTTGAGCGTGTTGGCGATCCGGTCCTCGCCGAACCAGGCTCGGTCGCGTCGTGCCTCGCTGACACC
>JAOBWO010000290.1 GCA_025463415.1 Acidimicrobiales bacterium
TGCCACCGAGGAACATCATCGAACCGGGGACTGCTTCGAGCACGTAGCTGAAGTCTTCCGCGCCCATCATCGGGTGGGGCATCTGGCGGACGCGGTCGGCCCCGACGACCTCGCCGGCCACCTCCGTGGCGAAGGCCGAGAAGCCGTTGTGGTTCGAGGTGACGGGATAGCCGAGGGTCAGCTCGACGGTCACCGACGTGTCGTGCGCGGCCGCGATCCCCTCGGCGACGCGCTGGATGCCGGCGTGCACCTTCTTGCGCGTGGCCTCACTGACGGCGCGGATCGTGCCCTCGATCTGCGCGTCCTCCGGGATCACGTTGTTCGTCGTCCCCGCGCTGATCCGTCCGACGGTGATGATCGTCGGATCGAACACGTCGATGCTGCGCGTCACCATCGTCTGCATCGCGGTGACGATCTCGCACGCGACGGGGATCGGGTCGAGGGCACGATGCGGCTCGCTGGCGTGACCGCCGCGTCCGTGCACCGTGATCAGGAGGTGATCGCTGGATGCCATCAGCGCACCGCCCTTGATGCTGACCATCCCCGTGGGCATCGCCGAGGTGATGTGCAGCGCAAACGCTCCAGTGACCGGCGACGCGGTGCCGTCAGCGAGCGCGGGCACGTCGAGCAGGCCTTCGTCGAGCATGTAGCGGGCGCCGTGGTGGCCTTCCTCGCCGGGCTGGAACATGAACAGCACCCGGCCGGCGAGCTCGCTGCGGCGCGACGACAGCATCTGCGCCGCACCGACCAACATCGCGGTGTGGGTGTCGTGTCCGCAGGCGTGCATCGTCCCGGAGACCTTGGACGCGAAGTCCTCGCCGGAGTCCTCCGGCATCGGCAGCGCGTCCATGTCGCCACGCAGCAGGATCGTCGGGCCAGGCTTCGACCCCGTCAACATCGCGCCGAAGCCCGAGGTCGTGCTGTGCAGCGAGATGTCGAGCGGCAGTCCCTGCAGTGCCTCCAGCACGGTGTCGCGGGTGATGGGGAGGTGGTTGCCGACCTCCGGCCACTGGTGCAGCCGGCGGCGCAGATCGATCGCGCCCTTCAGGTGGTCGCGCGCCTCATCGGACAGGGTGGAGGTCGTCATCGGCTCATGCTAGGTCTGTGTGACAATGGGATCGTGACGGCAGGTGGGCACGAACGTGACGAGCCAGGTGGCGGCCCAGGTGACGAGCTCGTCGACATCGTCGACGAGCACGACCAGGTGATCGCGACCGTCAGCCGTCGCGAGATGAGGACGGCCAACCTGCGTCACCGGGCCGTCTACATCGCGGTGCAGGGAACCGACGGACGGCTCTTCGTGCATCAGCGCAGCTTCGCCAAGGACGTGCGTCCAGGCGCGTGGGACATCGCCGTCGGCGGGGTCGTCGGAGCCGGCGAATCTTACGACGACGCCGCCGTGCGCGAGGTCAGCGAGGAGATCGGCGTCGAAGGCGTCACGCTGACGCCTTGGGGTGGTGGCGTCTTCGGGGACGAGTCGTTCGAGCTGATCGGCCGCTGCTACCACCTCGTCCACGATGGACCGTTCACGTTCAACGACGGTGAGGTCATCGATTCGCGTTGGCTGAACCGCGCCGAGCTCGCTGCGATGGTGCGCGACGGAGACGTGGTCAGCGACAGCGTCGCGCTGCTGCTCGATCGTCTCGTCGTCGCCGAGTGACCGCAGGTTCGTTTTCCGCTTTGCTGCTCGCGAAAGCACTCATGAGGGCAACAACAGCGAGCGAACCAGGAGATCTGCAATGGCCGTCACCCATGGAGCCAACCCCGAAGAGCTGACCGCTCTCGGCAACACCTTGAAGCAGCAGGTCGGACCGATCGACAGCCTCGTCAGCACGGTGACGTCCGTGCTGGGCGGCACGTCGTGGACGGGTCCGGCCCGAGTGCAGTTCGAAGACGATTGGAACACGACCTTCCGCACGGCGCTCGATCGCCTGAAGTCCGCGTTCGAAGCCGCCGGCGCGGGCTGCGTCACGCGTGCCACAGATCTCTCGGTGCTCATGGGCTCCCGGTGACGCCAACGGCGTTCAGCGCCTAGATTCGAAGGATGCTGCAACTCGAGTTCACGGTCGAGCCGTTCGTGGAGGGCCACCCCGGTCCGCACGTGACGGCGGCTGTCGGCGCCGTGGAGAGCGTGGGCGGCGAGGTCGAGTTCGGGCCCTTCGGCACGACGTGCAGCGTCCCTGACGAAGCCATGCCCGATGTCGTCGCCGAGCTCGTCCGGGCGGCCTTCGCGAACGGGGCCACTCACGTCAGCATGCACGTGGCGAAGGGGGCAGCGTGACGCTGCCCCTGCCGCGGCACCCCCTGGTGCTCGCCATCCGGCCGATCGCGGAGGCACTCGGGGCCACCGTGCTGCCGATCGGCGAGCGCGAGGCCAGCGACATCCCCTTGATGTGGGAGGGCACGGTCATCGCGGTCGTCCGTCCGGCGCCACTGCATGGCGCGCTGGACCGGTTGATCGAATCGGTCGAGCGCGAGTTCGGCAGTCGCCTGGCCGACCTGAACCGCGAGGACAAGCAGCGCGCGATCCGCAAGCTCGACGAGCGCGGCGCGTTCACGTTGCGCCGCGCTGTCGAAGACGTCAGCGACTCGATGGGGGTCTCGCGGATCACCGTCTACAACTACCTCAACGCGATCCACCGGTGACGCTGCGCATCGAGACCGAACGGCTCGTCGTCGACCGTCTCGTCGCGACGGACGCGCCGGCTCTCGCAGCGCATCGCAGCGATCCCGCGATCGGCAAGTTCCAGGGCTGGCCGCAGACGAATTCCGTCGACGCAGCGGCGAGCCTGATCGCGTCTGCCGGGGGTCCGCTACCACCCGGCAAGAACGACGCCGCGGTGCAGTTGGCGATCCGCCTGCCGGACGGCACGTTGGTCGGCGACCTGATGGTGGCTCCGTGGCCCGGAGGCGCGCACGGCGTCGAGATCGGCATCACCGTCGGCGTGCGGTTCCAGGGTCAGGGCTATGCCACCGAAGCCGTGCGCTCGATCGCCGGCCATCTGTTCGCCGGCGACATCCAGAAGCTGATCGCGTACGTCGCGACGGGCAATGCAGCCAGCCTGCGCGTGTTCGACCGGATCGGGTTCCGGCGCGAAGGCTTGCTCCGTGATTCGTATCGATTGCTCGACGGCGAACTGGTCGACGAAGTCGTGTTCGGCCTCACCCGCTCTGATTGGTCACGGCCGGCGCACGACTTCGACATCATCGCCTTCGACGCCGACGACACGCTGTGGAAGAGCGAGGACGGGTTCCACCACGCGGAGCGGCGCTTCGTCGAGCTCGTCGCGCCGCACGTGCCGACCGGCATCGATGTCAAGGCCGCGCTCACCGCGGTCGAGCGGAAGAACCTGCACGTGCTCGGCTACGGGGTCAAGGCCTTCGGGCTGTCGATGGTGGAGGCAGCGATCACGCTCTCGGATGGAGCGATCCCGGCACCCGTCATCGCTCAGCTGGTCGAGATCGCTCGGGCGATGCTGACCGAACCCGTGCACCTCCTGGACGGTGTTCCCGAGGTGCTCGAAGCCGTCGGCAGGACCCACCGGATCGTGCTGATCACCAAAGGCGACCTCGTCCACCAGAGCGCGAAGATCGAGACGAGCGGTCTCGCCCACCACTTCTCCGACATCGAGATCGTGATGGAGAAGGACGCGGCCACGTACTCACGGATCATCACCCGGCTCGGCGTTCCGCCGTCGCGGTTCTGCATGGTCGGCAACTCCGTGCGCAGCGACATCCTGCCGGTCCTGGCCCTCGGCGCCAGCGCCGTGCACGTGCCGTATCCGCTGCTGTGGGACCTCGAGGAGGCACCGGCCGACCACGGCCGACAGTTCGCCGAGCTGGAGTCGCTGCGTCAGCTGCCGGCGTGGCTCACGGCGTCCACCACTGCTCCATCCGCGTGACCTTGCCGCCGGAGACGGTGACGATGTAGCCGAACCCGGTGTACGTGTAGCCGTCGGGTGCGCCGGCGGCCGGATCGTCACCGTGCAGCAGGCCGAACAGCTCCGTACCGCTGATCTGATAGCTCTTCTGCGTCGCCGCGTCCGACACGGTGATGTACTGCGCGCCGAGTGGAACCTCGACCGCAGCGGTCGGGTCGTTCACCACGCCGTAGTCGTTGACGCACGAGTCGGTGTCAGCGGTGCCGAAGTGCGTCGTGCAGTCGGTGCCGCGGAACAGCTGCACGAACTCGAGCACGACGGCACCGTCGGCGGGCAGCGGATCGCCGTTGTCGGCCACCGTCGCGTAGTACACGCCATCGGGCTGGGTTCCGGACGACGTGATCGCGGCCGATGTCGTCGGCACCTTCGGAGGGGCGACCTCCGTGTAGCCATCGCCAACCGCTGCAGCGCTGGTGCCGGTCGATTCGGACGTCGCGGGCGCCTCGGTGGTGTCAGCGCCTGCCGTCGCGGCCGGCTCGGTGGCCGACGATTCGGTCGATGCAGAGGTGGGCGAGGCCACCGTGGTGACGGAGACGGTCGACTCGGTGACCGGTGCAGCGGTCGTGACGGGGGCAGCGGTCGGCAGCGGAGCCGCCGTGCTGGTCGTCGCCGTGGCCGGCGTCGTGTCGGACGCTTGCGAACTGCCCTTGTCGCTCCCGCACGCGGCGAGCAGGACCACCGAGCAGACCACCGCCGCAACGCCTCGCGTCCTTCGATTCGGGTGGGTCGTGGAGTTCGTTCGCGCCGGATTCACACATCGACTGTAGACAGCAGGTGCCGGCATCAAACGCGGTGCCCGACTACAGCCGCCTGAGCTGGACGTCGGTGACCCGATGGTCGGCACCCTTGCGCAGGATCAGCGACGCACGTGACTTGGTCGGCGCGATGTTCTCGCGCAGGTTGCGACCGTTGATCTCGTCCCAGATGAAGCGGGCCGTCGCGATCGCTTCGTCCCGCGTCAGGTGTGAGTAGTGCTGGAAGAAGCTGTTGGGGTCCTGGAACACCGTCTCGCGCAGGGCGAGGAAGCGGTCGATGTACCACTGCTCGATGTCCAGTTCGTCGGCGTCGATGTAGATGCTGAAGTCGAAGTAGTCGCTGACGAACTCGTTCGCCTCACTGCCGACCTGGAGCACGTTCAGCCCTTCGACGATGAGGATGTCGGGCTGCTGCACGAGCGCCCGCTCACCCTCGACGATGTCGTACACGACGTGGCTGTAGATCGGCGCCGAGACGTCGCGTGCGCCACTCTTCACCTGGCGCAGGAACTCGAGCAGCAGCTTGGTGTCGTAGCTCTCCGGGAACCCCTTGCGGTTCATGATGTCGCGCTCTTCGAGGATCCTGTTGGGATACAGGAAACCGTCGGTGGTGATCAGCCCGACGCGGGGATGGTCAGGCCAGCGCGCGAGCAACGCCTGGAGGATTCGGGCGAACGTGCTCTTGCCCACGGCGACGCTGCCGGCCACGCCGATCACGTACGGCACCTTCGGCGCCATCTTCCCGAGGAACGTCGACGTCACCTTCTGCAGGTTCTGGGTCGCAGAGACGTAGAGGTTGAGCAGCCGGGTCAGCGAGAGGTACACGGTGGCCACCTCGTCGAGGTCGATCCGCTCGTTGATGCCGCGCAGCTCGTCGAGGTCGTCCTCGCTCAGCGTCAGCGGAGTGGCGGCGCGGAGCAGGGCCCAGTGGTCACGGTTGAACGCGAGATACCGGCCAGCTTCGGTGCCCAATGCCACGGGTGAACAGTAGGCCCGGGTGCTGACCGTTGCAGAATCTCCGATCGCGCGATGAGACTGGGGCGATGGTGTCGACGATTGCTGCGGGTGTCCTGGAGATCTCCTTCGAGGAGCACGGCTCGCGATCGGGCACGCCCGTGGTGCTGCTGCACGGGTTCCCGTACGACGTGCGCGCGTACGACGTGGTGGCCGCCGACCTCGCAGCCGATGGATGTCGGGTGGTGGTGCCATACCTGCGCGGCTACGGTCCGACGAGCTTCATCGACGACGGCACGATGCGGTCGGGGCAGCAAGCCGCATTGGCCGCCGATCTGTTGGCCCTGTTGGACGCGCTGGAGATCGATCGCGCGGTGGTCGGGGGATACGACTGGGGGGGACGCGCGGCGTGCATCGTGTCGGCGCTGTGGCCCGATCGGGTGCTCGGTCTGGTATCGGGCGGCGGCTACAACATCCAGGACATCGCCGCATCGGGCGAGCCGAGGTCGCCCGATGACGAGCACCGCGCCTGGTACCAGTACTACCTCCACGGCGAAAGGGGCCGAGCCGGTCTCGATCGCAACCGCGTCGAGTTCTGCCGCCTGCTGTGGTCGCTCTGGTCCCCGACGTGGACGTTCGAAGACGCCACGTACGCGGCCACGGCGGCGTCGTTCGAGAACGCCGACTTCGTCGACATCGTCGTTCACTCGTACCGCCATCGGTTCGGTCTCGTGCCCGGCGACCCGCGCTACGAGGACATCGAATCACGCCTGTCCACCCGCCCGCCGATCACCGTACCCAGTGTGGTCCTGCGTGGTGGTGACGACGGCGTCGACCCGCCGCCGGCCCACGCCCTCGGCGCGCCGCCCCGAGGTTTCACCGGTCCCGTCGACGCACGGATCGTGCCGGGTGCAGGCCACAACCTGCCACAGGAAGACCCGGTCGCGTTCGCTGCAGCGGTGCGTGCTCTGCTCTAGCCGGGGAGCTTCCTAGAGTGGCCGGATCACGTCCGACCGCGCCCACCCACCAGGCCTGCCGGCGAGCTACGACGGCGGCCTGCCGACGACCGCACGCAAGCGCACGGGCGCGTGGTACTCGCCGGCCACGCTGGTCGACCATGTCGTGGCTCGAACGGTCCGCGACGTACGTGCAGGCGAGCGTGTGCGGGTGCTCGACCCGGCCTGTGGCGACGGGCGGTTCCTGGTGGCTGCTGCTGCGGCCGTTCGCCGCGCCGGCGGTGTTCCGGAGCTGACCGGCGTGGACATCGACCTCGGCGGCCTCCGGGCATCGTGGTCGTCGAACGGCGAGCCGGTGGAAGCGATCGAGGCGGATGCGCTGGCGCTCGACTGGGGGGACCGACGGTTCGACGTGATCGTCGGCAACCCGCCCTTCCTGTCCCAGCTGGCGACGACGACAGCACGCGGTGCTTCACGCTTCGGTGGCGGCCCGTACGCCGACGCAGCCGCTGACTTCCTGGCATTGGCACTTCGCCTCGCGGATGCAGAAGGCCGAGTCTCGCTGGTGCTGCCGACCTCGCTGCTCACGGCACGCGACGCAGGGCCGATCCGGCGCGAGGTACTTGCACATGCATCAATCGAGTGGTGCTGGGCCTCGAGCGCGCCGATGTTCGATGCGGCGGTGCGCACGTGCGCTATCGGCTTCCACCGAGGTCGGGCGGTCCCGTCCGTCGCGCGTACAGATGGCGTCGACTTCCGAGAGATCGCGCCGGTCGCCCCTCGACGCTCGTCGGCCAACGATCACTGGGGTTGGTTGATAGCCGACGCGCACGGTGTGCCCGAGGTGCCCGCTGTCGTCAGCACGTCGACCATCGCCGATCACGCGTTGGTGACCGCGAACTTCCGCGATCAGTACTACGGCTTGGTCGGCGCGGTCAGCGATGAGGGCGACGGCCCGCCGCTGATCACCACCGGCGTGATCGATGCCGGCGCGTGTCACTGGGGCAAACGCCCCACCCGCTTCGCCAAGCAGGCGTTCGCCGCGCCACGCGTCGACCGCACCCATCTGGCGCCGTTCATGCAGCGCTGGGCTGATCGCTGCCTGGTGCCCAAGGTGCTGGTCGCGACCCAGACCCGTGTGCTCGAAGCGGTGGTCGACGAGCATGGCTCGTGGTTGCCCGCTGTGCCCGTGATCCGTCTGGTACCGAACTCCAGCCTCGAGCCGGTCTCGGTGTGGGACGTCGCTGCCGTGCTCACCTCGCCAGTGGCCTCGGCGCTGATCGCAGGGCAGTCCGTCGGCAGCGGGTTGTCCGCCGCGACAATGCGCGTCAGTCAGCGCACGCTGGGGGCACTGCCGTGGCCGGCCGGATCGCTGGCGGATGCCGTGGCCGCGTTGCGTTCCGGTGATCTCGTCGGCTGCGGCCGCCTCGTCGACGCCGCCTATGGAGTCGAGGACATCGCCCTCTCCTCCTGGTGGCTCACGGGTCTGTCACACCAGGGTGCGCGCAGCGCCTGAAGCGGCGACGAGCCGGTCAGCGCTTCCAGGGAGCGAACGGCGACACGGCGCCTTCGCCGCCGGTGAGCACGTCGTAGCCGTCGTCAGTGACGAGGATCGTGTGTTCGAACTGCGCGGTGCGCTTGCCGTCGGCGGTGACCGCGGTCCAGTCGTCGTCCCACATCTTGTGCTGCCACGTGCCGAGCGTGATCATCGGCTCGATCGTGAAGGTCATCCCCGGGCGCATGATCACCGTGTTGCCGCGGGAGTCGTAGTAGTGCAGGATCTGCAGGTTCGGGTGGTGAAATTGCTCGCCGATGCCGTGGCCGACGAACGCCTTCACCACACCGAGGTGGTGCTTCTTGGCGTGGTCCTCGATGGCCTTGCCGATGTCGCTGATCGGACGATCGGGACGCACGGCCTCGATGCCCTTCCACATGCACTCGTCGGTGACCTCCACGAGCCGGCGGCTGGCGGGATCGACGTCGCCGACGAAGAACGTCGCGTTCGTGTCACCGTGCACGCCACCGATGTACGTGGTGACGTCGAGGTTGACGATGTCGCCGTCCTGTAGCGGCCGGCTGTCGGGGATGCCGTGACAAATCACCTCGTTGACGCTGGTGCACACGCTCTTCCGGTAGCCGCCGTAGTTGAGCGGGCTCGGGTAGCAGTTGCGCTCGATGCACAGGTCGTGGACGTACACGTCGATCTCATCGGTCGTCACGCCGGGCGCCACCATCGTGCCCGCGAGGGTGAGCACCTCCAGCGCCATCGTGCTGGCATGACGCATCCGCTCGATGATCTCCGGTGACTTGACCAAGGGCTCGTTCCAGCGGACGGCCTTGCCGGTGTCCGCGTACGGCGGCCGCTCGATGTGCGCCGGCACGGGACGGTATGGGCTGATCTCGCCCTGGACCACCCGGCCTTCGAGCGGGCGGTGACAACGCTTGTACTTCCGACCACTCCCGCACCAGCACGCGTCGTTCGCCTGGGGGAGCGTCTGAGGTGGAGCGACGGTCGACATGCCGTCCATGTTACGGCGCTCTCCGGAACCGAGATGCCGCGGGCTCCACTCCGGATCCCCTCCGAATCACCCTTGTCGGTTCTGGACACTTGAAGTACGTTGCCTGGAACTTCGCAACAAGTATCCGAGTTTTCCACTTCGGGACAGGTGGAAGCACTCATGTGCGAAGAGTGGCCGTTGGTGGCCCCCGACGAGCGGATGGAGAAGACATGGCGGATGTTCCTGGTGTTGCTGTGCCCGCGACGCGCCCACATCGATCGATGAACCCGCGCACTGCGTCGGCGCCGAGCGCCTCGACGAAGCCGCGACGCACCGGCAGCCGAACCAGCCGGGCCGATGCTCGCACGGTGACGCCGCCTCGCAAGCGGTCGTTCCGTGTGCCCGAGGTCATGCTCGGGCTCATGCTCGTGGCGGGCTGCGCGTTGGCGGCGGTCGTGTGGCAGCGCAGCGCGAACTCGACCACGACGATCGTCGTTGCGCGTCGCGTCATCGCTCGCGGCAGCCTGATCACCGCGGAGGACCTCCGCGGTGCGGAGGTCGGCGGCGAGACAGGCGCGATGATCGCCGGCTCGGACGCTCAGCTCCTCGTCGGTCAGGCCGCTGTGGTCGACATCGATGCCGGTGTACCGCTGACCCGAGCTCTCGTCATCGACACGCCGCCCCTCGGGATCGGCGAGGCCTTGACCAGCGTTGCACTCGCCCCCGGCGATCTGCCTCCGGACCTCGCTGCGGGCGATCACATCAAGCTCGTGATCACCGTCGACGGCGCGTCCGGAGAGCGGGCGACGAGCTCGCTGGTCGATGACGAAGCCATCGTCTGGGCCGTGGACGAGGCTGCCGACGGCATCTCCACCGTGGTCACCCTCCGTGGCCCGATCGGCTTGGCGACCCAGATCGCTGCTGCCTCGGACGTCCGGCTCGTACGGATCGTGGGAGGCTGACGTGTCGGTCGTGGCTGTCTGCAGCCTCCACGGTGCTCCCGGAGCGACAGCCCTCGCGCTCGATCTGGCCCGGCTGTGTGGCGACGGAGCGCTTCTCGTCGAAGCTGATCCCGATGGCGGTTGCCTTGCTGCTCGGCTGGACCTCGCGATGCGGCCCGGTTTGACGGAGCTCGCCGGTGCAGCCCGTGTGGGCATCTCCGCCGCAGACCTCTGGCGGTTCGCGCAACCGATCGGCGGCGGAGTCGGTGTGATCGTCGGGCACCCTGCCGCGGAGCAGGTCCAGGCTGCGTTGCGGGCCTCTGTCCAACACGTCGGCACCGCCCTCCGTGGATCGAGTGGTCACGTGGTGGTCGATGTCGGCCGACTCCGCCCCGGATCACCCGCGATGGGACTTGCCGCGATCGCGGACACGACCCTCGTCGTCGCCGAGAACGGCATCGAGAGCGTGGTTGCCGTCAGCCATCGCGCCGCTGTCCTCGCCAACGTCGCGGCGCCGCAGATCGTGCTCAGCAGCAGCAAGCCGTATTCGCCGGCGGATGTCGAATCCGCTTCGGGACAGCGGGTGTGGGGAGTCGTGCCGAGTGCGCTGCAGGCTGGGCGCGGCTCGCATCGTCGGAGCCGTCGTCGCGCACTAGCGCTCGAGGCGCTGATCGCGCAGCACCTCCCCCCTGCCCTTGCCTTCGATACGGATCTGCTGGACATCGATCTGTTGGCCGTGGGACTCACCGAACGCGACGAGGTCAGCGCGTGATCTCCCCAGCAATCGTGACGTCGATCGGACCCGTCGCTCGCCTCGTCGGCGAGACCCTCGCCGACGAACGGATCAGTCGCAACACCGCCGGCCGCCTTCCGCTCGGTGTCGAGGACGAGCGTCAGCTCGCGCGCAGCGTCGTGGTGCGTCATCTCGACGAGCTGGCCGCACGACACCTCGCCGATGGTGTCGAACCCTTGACCGAACGGCAGGAGATCGAGCTGCTGGAAGCCGTGCTGGCCAAGGTCCTCGGCCTCGGGCGGATCCAACCGCTGCTCGACAACCCGGACGTGAACGACATCCACATCCGCGGTGCGGCGTCGACTCGACTGAAGCTGATGGACGGCACGCGCGTCGACTCCGCGCCGGTCGTCGACTCCGACGAGGAGCTCGTCGACCTCGTCCGTCTCGTCGCCACTCGGCTCGGCCGCAGCGAGCGGCGGTTCGACGCAGCGAACCCTGAGCTGAACCTCCAGCTGCCCGACGGCTCGCGGCTGTTCGCGACGATGGAGGTGTCCGCCCGTCCGAGCGTGATCATCCGCAAGCATCGGTTCGAGTTGAGCTCGCTGGACGAGCTCGAGGTTCGCGGGTTGCTCGATCATGCGCTGCACGAGTTCTTGGCTGCCGCAGTCCGCGCCCGCCGCAACATCGTGATCTGCGGCGGCACGTAGCCCCGTAGTAAACAACATTGTTAGCGGTAGGCTGGATCTGCATGTCCACTCGCCGTGCAGTCATCTACGCTCGCCTCTCCATCTCGTCGGAGAAGTCTGTCAGTATCGAACGCCAGGTCGAGGCGTGCGAGGCCTACGCCGAGTCCCGAGGCTGGAACGTGGTCGGCACGTTCGTGGACGACGGCGTGTCCGCCTCCAAGAACAAGCCCGAGGACCGACCCCAGTGGAGCGAGCTGCTGGCGGCGCCACAGAAGTACGACACCGTCATCATCTGGAAGCTGGACCGGCTGGCCCGGCGCACGATGGACTTCCTCCAAGCTCACGAAACGCTACAAGCGCGCAACGCTGGCGTCGTCGCCGTCGAAGATCCGGTTGACATGACGACGGCGCAGGGGCGCATGTTCACCACGGTTCTCGCTTCGTTCGCAGAGATGGAGGCCGCGAGCATCGGCGCTCGAGTGAAGGACGCCCAAGTGAAGTTGTTGCGGTCGGGGCGAGTTGTTGGCGGTGCGGTGCCGTACGGCTGGCAGACCGTTCCTAACCCCACCGGCGCAGGGTTGGTGTTGGCTCAAGACGCGGACCGCATCGGCTTTGTACG